>CABVAO010000007.1 GCA_902496335.1 uncultured Collinsella sp. | reverse complement strand
AGCCAGCTATTTTGGCTACCCGGGTTTTTGGTTTGTCGATATGATCGACTGGCTGCTAGTGGGTCTTGCGGCGCTTGATCAGCATGATAAGGGCTATCACTACGAGCGTTGCTCCCGCTGCTGCTGCGGTGGCGACTAGGGCGAATGTTTGGTCGCCGGTGTTTGCGAGGTTCTTCGCTGTGGTCGTAGTCTTGACCTTGGTGTCGGTCTTAGCTCCGTTGTCGGACTTGGGCTTGTCCGGGTTCGTCGGGATCTCAGGAGTCTCGGGGTCCTTTGAGCCTTCGGAATCGGTTGGGCCGGCGGTGTTTACCAGCGTATGGTCCAGGAACTTCTTGGCGCCCGCACTTGCCTGTGAGAACAGGCGGCGCGTGCGGATCGGGGTGGCGTTCACCGTTGTGGGCGCCGCCTCCTCGGCCTCGATATTCACGAGCGTCGCGCCGGTGTCGAGGCCCACGTCGTTGTATCCCACGTGGCAGTAATACTGCGCACCGTCATCGTCTGCGGTCAGGTCAATCTCGAGCTTTGAGGCCGTTCCAGCCGCGAGGTTGCCATCGGCACCCACGAGCTTAAACTCTGTCTCGCCGCGGCCCTTGCGGTACCACATATAGGTCGGTGCCAGCCCTGTTTCGCTATCGTCGGCACCGAGTTGCTTCACATGGCCAATCGCCGAGAGCGTCAGGTGGCTTCCCGCCGTGCGCTCAACCGAAGAGTCGTATCCAAGATCCGACCCCTCCGCAGTATCCGCCGCAGGTCCGCTCACGGTCATCGTCATGCCATCGGGCATGGTCTTGACCGTGATGATCGCCGAGCGAATACCCGTTTCGGTCGTGGATCCATTCTTAACGGCGGCAATGGCAAATCGATACTCCGTATTGGGCTGCAACCCGTCCCAGGTAAGCGAGGTCTGCGTGTTGTCGGCAATCTTCCAGCTATTGACGACCGCATCCGCCGCATTGCTCTGCAGCATGCCCACGCCGTAGCTAAAGCCACTCTTGTTTGCGAGTACATCGTCCCAGCTAAACGTAACGCTGGTCGAATCGACGGCGTTTGCCGTAAAGCCCGTCACGGCCGGCGCGTCGGGCATCTCGACGTCCTTAACGTCATAGCCCACGATCCAGAACTGGTCGGTGTCCTTGGTGCCGAGCTTGTCGCCCGAGTCTGCCTCGAACTTGTCGACATCCACCGCGTTGACGCCCAGACGCCACACAAAACCGTACTTGCCCTGCGCGGCCTCGGGCAGGTTGTCGACGGTGCCGCCGTATTCGGTCGATTCACTCGAGGAGTTACCCGTAGTAAAGCCGGCGTTGGCACCAAAGCACAGGCCGCCAAACAACTCGTGCTTTGCGAGCTTCGCGCCCATGACAACGCTACCGTTCAGCGTCAAGCCGAGCTCGAGCTCCTGCTCCTTGCCCTCCTCGACTTCGATGGTCTGCTCAATGCTCGCCCCCGACTGCGCGGCGGCGCCGTTAAACCCATCGTGCGTGTAGGCGCGCGTTACGCCAGGCTTGCCCAGACCAAAGGAATCCCCAACGGGAGTCTCGCCGTTGAGCGTCGTTTGATAGGTTCCGGGTTCTCCCGACCGGTTGGTCAAAAAGTAGCTGAGCGGCGTCATATTGTGCTGTTTGGCAATGCGGTCATAGGCCTCGACATTAACGACCGAGGTCTGCGCGCCGAGCGACACGGGCGCCGCCATCACGCCCTTGCCACCAGTTTCCTCATTTTCGATCTCATACTCGTAATAGACCATCGGAATCGTGTAGAGCACGGCCTTGTCACCCTCGCCGGCATGCGACTCATAGCTTACGCTTGCGCTGACCGTGCGCTCGCTCCGGTAGTCATAGCATCCCTCGGCGGCAAAATCGACTGAAGCATTCATCGCGACCAGGGGCGGACCGGTCTGCACCTCGACGGCAACGCCCAACTCGGCGCCAATGGTATAGCCCTGGGATGTCCCCGTGCCCTTTTCCTCTCCGTATGACGTGCCGCCCAACACCAGATAGCCGTATGCCTGCTCCAGATCCTCAACATAGGGCGCATCCTGCAGCACGGCAAGCACGCGCGGGTTGGTATAGACCTTGTAGCGGTCCTTGTACGTGATCTTGACGCTGTCGTTGTCGACATCGGGCAGCGCGAGCGAGATAAATGTGCCGTAGGTAGTGCCGCGACGGTTGCTCTCGCTAATCACCTGCTCCTCGCCGCGGCGCACCTTTCCGTTCTCGTCGAGCGAAAAATGCGAGGCGGTCATCCAATAGTAGTCATCGTTCTTGCGCAGGTCCTCGTCGCGGTGCTTGCCCACCACGGCGATAAAGCTCTCGTTATAGCGGTCCGAACCCGAGACGCTGCCCGCCTTGACGTCGCTGATCCACACCTGCTCTATACCCTTGTGGTCATGCTTGTTGCTGCTGTTGTATTGCTGACCGCTCATGCTCATGGTTCCGACCATGGACCCCAAGCCCTGAGCCCCGCTCTGTGCCGTGTTGCAGGCAAAGTCGCGGAACACATCGCCGCCCACGAGCACCTCGTCGACCGCCAGCTGCTCGGACAGGCCGTCAAGGTTGGCAGTGGCAAGGGCAATAGGCGCCAAGGTGCACGGATAGCGCTTATCCTGAGCGCTATCCTTCCATGCGCTGTTGGGCACATGCATCAGCCCATAGGAGGCGAGGAGCCCGTCTCTGTATTCCTTGCAATCGGAAAGCTTGAACTCGCCAGACTCCGAGTCAAAATACGCGTAGCGGTACAGCGCGCCGTACAGCCCCTTGCTGCCGTCAGAAGCGCCGTAATCAAAAGCGCTGCGTTGCCAGTCATAGCCCGCAAGAATAAGGCCCGTGACGGTTTCACCCGTCTTCTTTCCTTCTTCATCGTAGGCGGCAAACGTGCCGAACGTCGCATTCGCAGCGACCATGGTCTTGCCGTTCGCGGAGAGGGAGATTGCGCCCGCGTCGCCCAGAGCATCGACATGGACGAGCGCACCCTTGGATGCATCCCACGAAAACAGCTCGCAATGCGTCGACTTATCAATATTCTTCTTGCCGTAGGGTGCCGAGACCACGATGGCGAGGTCATCGCAAAAATCGCGATCGAGGTCGCCGGCCGCTAGCGAAACGACAGGAGCTGACTGAAGCTGCGTCCAGGAGTCGTTCCCGCCCTTGTTGTGCGTGGTGCAGTCCGCGGCGTTACCGGCATCGATCTTGACGACGCTTTGCTTCCAGTTGCCGCCCTCCAAGTCATACATGTCGACTACAGCCTTGCGCACGCCGTTCTCGTCGACATAGCAGCCCGCGTAGACAAAAAGCTCGTCGACGCCGTCGCCATCGACATCGCCCGCCTCGACATCAAAGACGGCGTCGTGCTCTTGCAGGTAACCGGCATCCAGGTACTTAAAACGGCCTTCGTACATCATATTAGTGTTGACCGTCACCGGCAGGTGTGTGTCGAGAGTGCGCGTGCGCCCGTTGCTAAACGAGTAGAGAACCAGCTCAACCTTTCCGGCGTATGACTTGCCGTCAATCGTCGTGGAGGAACTGTCGCCGTAGGCACGGAGCTCGGCAACGCGGCTCTTTTTGCCCGTGCTGGCGTCGCTGCAGAACTCAACACTCGTGGCGTGAATGCCCGAGAAACCGTTGTTGTCGTTGGCGAGTACTGTTGAGGACTCATTGTTGCTTAGGTACGACCAGGTGCCGCCACCGTAGTCGCTATGCTTGTAGAGATCGCTGTTCGTATCGAAGTTGTTGACGTTTTGCCAGAACTTTGCGGCGCCCCACACACTTCCATAGCCATCGGTGAGTTTGCTGCTGCCGCCAATGTCACCGCGCTCGACGTTCTCGAGCTTGTCGCGCAGAGTGTAGCGATTGCCATGGCTACCGTTAGCTGCCATATAGACCTCGCTGCGCGTGGCAAACGTCGTGGGGGTATCAGTGGAATAGGGGCCAATGGTATCGGCCGGAATGTCCTCGCTCGTGCCCAGACCCAGGGCTTGATAATCCTGCTCGGTCATATCGGTGATTGCGGGCGCGTCTGCCGCCTGGGCAACCTGGGCGTGGCCGTGAAGCAGGCGACGCTCGTGGCGATCAACGCAGCAAGCGCCGCCGTCCCAACAAGCGGGATTTTCGACAGCCTACGGATACGGGGGTGTGGAACGTACATGAGGGACCTCGCTTTATTCGAGTGGAGTGGACTCATTTTTGCAAATGATACATCCGATGCCCGATATCACGTGTCTCATTTTCGCCAACGGCGTGTCTCATTTTTGAGAATCCGAGATGCCGCGGAAATCTTATCCCAGCTCAAAGGCCATTTCTGGGATGCATTTTCCGTCGAGTGCCTCATCGGGAAACTGCATCCCATTTCAAGCGTCGATTCTGGGACGCACTTTCCCCTTAGACCCTCAACCGGAAACCGCATCCCACTTTGAGCGCAAATTCCGGGACGCATTTTTCGAAAGCCTGCCCATCCGGAAAGCCCGTCCCACTTTGGACGCATCCGGGCACGGAACCATCGACCTATCAGGCCTCCCATCAATAAAGAGGCGTCCTCCCGGACGGCGGGGCACGAAGTTCATCGCGAGTTCCGCACGCAAAGAAGGCCACTTAATGTGGCCTTCGTCTTGCGCAGGACTGTAGAGCAGGGAACTTCGTGCCCCGACGCCCGGGAGGACGTTTCATTTAGAAAGATGGACCGACCGCCGTCAGCGATGGGAGCTACTCCCCCAGCACGGCCTTTTTGGCGGCTGCAGCCATGTTGTCCAGATCTTCCTTGGTGGGGTGATCCTTTGCGGCGACCCAGTTATCGAGCAGCATCTTAAAGCGGACATTGTCGGGATCTTGCTCGAGCATGGCCTCGTAGCGCTGCTTGACCGCGGGACCCATCTTGCCCTGGCACATCGCCCAGCCCGCAAGCTCGGCATCCCCAGCCAAATTGGAGGTCACGCGATCGATAATCTGCTGGTAATAGCTCTGGTCGGCGCCAAAACCGCAGGTGCCAAACAGGAAGACGCGCTTGCCGTGCAAAGCGGAGAGCAATGCCGCGACCGAAGGCGTGCACGCGCCCTTGTCGCACCAAAAACCGACGAGCACCGTGTCGGCCGCGCAGGCGCCCTGCGCCTCGAGCGCAACCTGATCTGCATCCGCATCGTCGCTCAACGCCGCGGCATGGACAAACTCAGCGCCCGCAGCCTGCAGAGCGCGCTTGATCGCGCCCGAAACCATCCTGGTATTACCGCTCTTGCTGTTAACCACCAAAGAGCACGTCATAGTCACGTTGCCTCGTTTCCCCCCAAAACTAAAGCCACTAATGCATTTTATTAGATGAATATCTTAGTACTAACGTGACAGATGTAAACCACCGTCTGTCGATTGATTAATTTGCCCCACGGGCTTGCTCACTGGGCAAACTGACTGCGGTAGAGCTCGGCATAGAAGCCATCTGCCGCCAGCAGCTCGTCGTGCGTGCCACGCTCGATAATCTGGCCGTCGCGCATGACCAGAATGCAGTCGGCGTTGCGGATCGTCGACAGGCGGTGCGCCACCACAAAGCTTGTGCGACCGGCCATGAGCTCGTCGAATGCCGCCTGCACCTGCAGCTCGGTGCGCGTGTCGATACTCGAGGTCGCCTCGTCCAGCAGCAAGATAGCCGGGTCGGTGAGCATGACGCGCGCAATGCACAGCAGCTGCTTTTGGCCCTGGCTAAACGTGCCGCCGTCCTCGCCGATGACCGTATCGTAGCCGCCTGGCAGCTGCACGATAAACTTGTGTGCATGTGCGCGCTTGGCCGCCTCGCTAACCTGCTCGCGTGTGGCGCCTGGGCAACCGTAAGCAATGTTGTCCGCTACCGTGCCCTCGAACAGCCAAGTGTCCTGCAGCACCATGCCAAAGGCACGACGCAGGCTTGCGCGCGTGTAGTCGCGCGAAGCCTTGCCATCGACCGCGATGCGGCCGGCATCGATATCGTAAAAGCGCAGCAGCAGGTTGATGAGCGTCGTCTTTCCGCAGCCCGTGGGGCCGACCAGGGCAAAGCGCATGCCGGGCTTGGCCTCGATGCAGATATCCTGCAGCAGCTTGCGGTCGGGCACATAGCTAAAGTCCACATGCTCAAACGAAACCTCGCCCTTCGGGGCGGCGAGCTCAATGGCATCCACAGCGTCGGGCTCCTGCTCGCGTGCATCGAGCAACGCGAACATGCGGCGCGCCGAGGCATACGCCGTCTGGATTTGCGTAATGACGTTGGTGACCTCGTTGAATGGCTTGGTGTACTGGTTAGCATAGGATAGAAAGATCTGAACGCCGCCCACCGTAAGCGCCGCGGGCACGCCCGTGATAACGCCCACGCAGCCGATCACAGCGACCACGGCATAGATGATGTTATTGATAAAACGCGTACCGGGGTTGGAGAGCGAACCCATAAACTGCGCGCGCTCGCCCGCGGTGTAGAGCTCGGCATTGAGGGCATCGAAGCGTTGCTGAGCGTTCGAGCCATAGGCAAAGGCGTCGACAAGCTTCTGCTCGCCCACGTACTCCTCGATATGGCCGCCAAGCTGACCCTGAATACGCTGCTGCGCCGTAAAGCTTTTGTTGGAAAGCTTGGCGATGGCGCTGGCCGCAAAGATGGAGAGCGGCGTGACGAGCACCACCACGAGCGTCATGGTCAGGTTGATGGAAAGCATAAACGCGAGCGTGCCAACGATGGTAATAACACCGGTGAAGAGCTGCGTGAAGCCCTGCAGCAGACCGTCGCCCACCTGGTCGACGTCGTTGACCACGCGGCTCATAAGGTCGCCGTGGGCGTGGCTGTCGATAAAGCTGAGCGGCATGCGGCTGAGCTTATCGCTCGCCTCCACGCGCATGTCGCGCACCGTTTCGTAGGACAGGCGGTTGACGCAATAGCCCTGCAGCCACTGGAAGGCCGCAGCACCTACGACGACAATCGCGAGCTTGGTAACGAGCGGCAGCAGCGCATCGAAGTCCACCTGCCCGGCGGCGACGATAAGGTCGATGCCCTCGCCAATGAGAATGGGCGTGTAGAGCTGCAGAATCACCGAGACGGCAGCACTCAAAAACGATGCCGCAAACGAGACGCGGTGCGGACGGACATAGCCCAGCAGGCGGCGGGTCACCGCACCCACGGGATAGCGCTCGGGATCGCCGGGCCGGCGCGGACCGTCTCCCAGGTCGTTGAGGCTATCGTTGCCGGACACGTTGGCCGTCATCGTGGCGACCGAACCGGAGGAAGTGTACGGATTCATTTAGCAGCCCTCCTTTGCGCAGACGGATGTGGGGACGGTCGGGGCGCCTGGGACGGACGTGGGCGCCGCACTCCCCTGCTGGCCCTCGAGCTCCTCGCGGCGCAGCTGCGACTGGCAGATCTCGCGATAGAGCTGGCAGGTCGCGTACAGCTCGTCATGCGTGCCCAGGCCCGCAACCGAGCCGTGGTCGAGTACGCAGATCATGTCGGCATCGCGCACGGTCGAGACGCGCTGGCTCACGATGACAGTCGTCAGCGGCAGCCCGCCCTCGGCGGCACCGCGCACGCTGCGCTCGCGAATGGCATGGCGAAGCGCCGCGTCAGTCTTAAAGTCGAGCGCCGACGCGGAGTCATCCATGATCAGGACCTGCGGAGCGCCCACCAGGGCACGTGCGATGGTCAGGCGCTGACGTTGTCCGCCGCTGAAGTTCTTGCCGCCCGCCTCGACCGGGGCGTCGAGGCCCTGGGGCTTGTTGTGCACGAACTCGCTCGCTTGCGCCATATCGAGCGCTGCCCAGAGCTCCTCGTCGGTCGCCGACTCGTCACGCCAGGTCAGGTTGCTGCGGATAGTGCCGCTCACCAGCGACGCACGCTGCGGAACGGTCGCGACCACGTGGCGCAGCTGGTCGAGCTGCCAGGCGCGCACGTCGGAGCCCATCACGTACACGCTGCCCACGCCCGCATCGTACAGGCGCGGGATAAGCGAAACGAGGGTCGACTTACCGCTGCCCGTGCCGCCGATAATGCCGAGGGTTTTGCCCACCGGCAGCTCCAGAGTCACATCGCTCACGGCATTTGCCGCGCCGGCGCCAAACGAGAAGCTCGCATGGTCAAAGCTCAGCGCAGGGACCGGAACAGCGCCACCCGTCAGGTCGCTCGGCTCAGGCAGCGCGACCGGCTGGTTGCCCTCGTCAGCAATGCTCGGCACGCAATTGAGCACCTCGTTGATACGCGACGCGCTGGCGCTCGCCTTGGTAAAGACCACGACCAGGTTGGCGACGTACACGATGGAGGTGAGCGTCTGCGTCATGTAGTTCACAAACGCCATGACCTGACCCTGCGTGAGCTCGCCCACGTTGACCTGGATGCCGCCCACCCACAGGATGGCGCACACGCCCAGGTTCATCACAAGAAACGTGACGGGATTAAGGATCGACGAGAGCTTGCCCACCGCGATGGCAGTATTGGCCTGGTCATCGGCGGCTTGGGCAAAACGCTCGCGCTCGTGGTCCTCACGCACAAAGGCGCGAACAACGCGGGCGCCCGAAAGCCCCTCGCGGCAGATAAGCGCGATGCGGTCGAGCTTTGCCTGCAGCTGCCTGTAATACGGGATACAGCGCGCCATGACAAACCAAAACACCAGGCCGATGGCGGGCGTGCAAATCAAAAAGATCATGCCGAGCTTAAGGTCGATGGCAAGGGCCGCGCACATAGAGCCCACCGCCAAGAAGGGCCAGCGGATGAGCATGCGTACGCCCAGCGCCACAGCGAGCTGCACCTGGTTGACGTCGTTGGTGATGCGGGTGATAAGCGACGGCGTGCCAAAGCGGTCGAGTTCGGCATAGCTCAACTTGTTGATGTGCTGGTAGAGCGCACCGCGGATATCGGTGCCCATGCCCTGCGAGGTGAGCGCCGCCATCTTCTGGCAAACAAGCGTAAACGAGATGCCGATCACAGCCATGGCGCCAAGCAGCATACCGTAGTGGACGACGGCGTTGACATCGTGTGCGCCAATACCCTTATCGATCATCTGGGCAATCACGAGCGGCGTAAGCAGGTCAAAGATCACTTCGATCAGCTTGCACGCAGGGCCAATCACCATATAGCGGCGAAACTTGCCACCAAAACGCCTGAGCAGCTCAATCATGTATAGGCGCTCCCTATCATCATTCACACTCAATCCGAATCATGATAGTACGGTGAGCCCAAAAGAAGCGTAAACAACTCGTCATTTCTAATGGGATTCGGTTTCCAAAGAAGCGGAGAGGCGCGCACCCAGCCAGTGTCGGGTCGACCACTTGGTATACTTGCATTAGTGCTACCAAGTTAGTCGCCGACCCTTGAAATGAGGTGCCGAGATGAACGACATTCTCGCAAGAAGAGCAAGACGAGCAACTGTGGGCATCGCCCTTTCCGCGGCACTTGTCGCGGGAATCGCCCCCGTAACGGCGATCGCTGCAGAAACCAGCGCCCCCACCGGTGCGGCCGTTTCGCAGACGAGCGCCGCCAACGGCAATTCGGGCGCCCCGCAGACAGAAGACGCGGCCGCCGCAAAAGAAAAAGCGTATGCAGCCATGCAGGAAGCGCTCAAAACCCTCGAGGCCGCAAAAGTTGCCGCAAGTCCCGAGAAACTTGCGGCAATCGATGATGACATTGCCGCTTTTCAAGAGATCTACGACATGGTGGTGACGGAAGCCGCCAAACGGAGGGAACGCCTTCCCGCCATGCAAGCGAACGTCGATGCAGCCCAAGCCAAATACGATGAGGCCCACAGCCGGACAAGCGGCCTTCAGGCAGAATTAGATAAGGCACTTGAAGCACTCGGCGACGAGGAGCCCAGCACAGCTACTAAAGAGCATATTAAGCAGTTGCGACGTGAGATCATGTCGGCAGAAAGGCGAGAGAAATCTTGTGAAGATGATCTTCACTCCTACCGACGCCGGCTCGAAAGCCAGGAAAGACAGGTTCAGGATTCCGAAAGTGAGGCGGAGGAAGCTAAAGCCCACATCGATGAGGACATAGCCAAGCGAGATGCGCTCCTCGACGATTTGAAAAAGGCGCAAACGGCCTATGACGATGCCTGCAAGGCATACGAAGAGGCAAAAGCCGCAGCAGATAAGGCCGCCTCACCCGAGATAACAAAACCCACCGAGACAACACCTCCCTCCGGCTCAGCGCAACCGACCGAGACGGCACAGCCCGCCAGCTCGCCCGTGACCGGCAAAGACGCCGCACCGAGCTCCGCCAAGCAAGCGAACACAAGCAACAGCAAGCAAGCGAATACGACCGCCGGCAAGCTCGCAAACACAGGCGACACAACGCCAAGCGCAATCGCACTAGCAGGAATCGCCGCCGCAGGCCTCGGAATAGCCACCACAGCCGCACGCCGCCTCAAGAACTCAAAATAGCCGCCAGAGCATTCTGCCTTCGCCAATCACGAACCCAGAAACAAAAGAGGCCCGTTTCCCCAACCAAACCGGGGAAACGGGCCTCTTTACTTGTAAAAACAGATGGCAATGCCGCCATCCCTTGAACCGCATAGACACCGATGCCCAGGCAACACCAGCGAACAGCATAACGACAGGGATAGATTTAATTCAGATTAATGCGCCCTCTACGGGTGATTTTTGGACGAAGTGGCCCGGCCGGCGGCGAGATATTTGGTAGTCGAGCGATCCCGCAGGCGCAGCCGAGGACCAGCGAGACACCAAATATCTCGCCGCCGGCCGGGCCAAATCGCGGCACCAAAAAGCGCCCGTGCGCTCGATGGATTCGGATGCCCGACAGAGGCTCCTTATGGCTGCTTCCTTCCGGACCTGACCAGATTCGGAACATGTCGTCATCCGAACCCATCGAACGCGCTAGGCGCTCGGTATATCTTACCTGCTCCCGCCCGCCAGAGCAAGGTAGCTAATTTGGGACGGAGCTTTTTTGACTACTTTTGCAGCCCGATTGCCAGAGCAGCCAATGAGTAGTCAAAATAGTCCCATCCCAAAATGACCGGCTTGGTGCCGCACCACAGAAAGGACCTATCTACTACGTTTAGGCCGCAAGGGTCAACCATAGCCGGCTTTTTCGAAAATCGGCAAGCTTTCTACCTGCGGTTTTGTTTTTGCAAATTCCGGGATGGTCGAGGGTGGCCGGTTTAACGTAGTAGATGGCCGCATTTCGTGGCAAACGGTCCGACCAAAGACCCAGGGCAGCCAACCTCGAATGGCCATTCTCGAAGTTGCGGTGGAATAGTTCCTGTTTTTGCTGTCTGAGCCGCCAAACAGGAACTAATCCACCGCAACTTATAAAGAGATAGGTTTTAGATACGGCCAAGGTCGTAGGATCGAGCGGCTGCTTCGCCAGCGCAGATAAGGTTGGTGGTGGCTTCCTGCGGATTAAGCGCTTGCTCCAGGTCCATGGGTTTGCGGCAAATCGGCAAAACCAAGTCAATACCCCGCTCACACACCCCATCCAGGTTGTCAGCGCGACCGCCCACGACAGCGATCACCGGTTTGCCACACCGCTTGGCACGGCGCGCCACGCCCACCGGCGCCTTACCGGCGGCGGATTGCTCATCCATATTGCCCTCGCCTGTAATGACCAGGTCGACATCGCGCACGTGCTCGTCAAACCCCACGAGATCGAGCACCGTCTCCACACCCGAGCGTAGCTCCGCGCCGAGCGCCAGCAACGCCGCGCCCAAGCCACCGGCAGCGCCCGCGCCGGGCACGCCAAGCACCGAGCCAAATGTCCGTGCGTTCTCGGGTGTGCGCAACAACCCCTGGGCTCGCGCCTCGAAAATTGCCGCATCGAGCAGGCGACCGTAGCCGACCATCCAGCCGTCGTATCTGCGCAGCACCTCGACATCATCCGCCGGCAGGCCCTTCTGCCCGCCAAACACCGCCAGTGCGCCGCGACGCCCTACGAGCGGATTCTCGACATCCGAAAGCACCACGACACGCATGCCATTCAGTGCCCGAAGCGCTGGCGCCAAATCAACGCTCGCCACCTGCTCAAGGCCGGCAAGACCGGGGGCGACATCGCATCCCTGATCATCGACCACGCGCGCGCCCAGCGCCTGCAGCATGCCGGCGCCACCGTCGTTGGTGGCACTGCCGCCCAGACCAATATAGAGTGTCCTTGCGCCCGTGCGAACTGCGCGAAGCATAAGCTCGCCCACGCCATAGGTCGAAGCCGCCAACGCCGCCGACTCCGTACAACTCGAATACCCAATACCCGCCGCCTCGGCCATCTCAATTACAGCCGAGTCGCGCTCGTCGTCCACCAGCATCTGGGCAGACACGCGATCGCCCAAGGGACCTGCCACCTCGCAGGTCACAATCTCACCGTCGCACGCGGCAACGGCATCGAGCGTCCCCTCGCCACCATCTGCCAGCGGCAACGCGGCCACCTGGGCATCGGACCACACACGGCGCACGCCTTCGGCAACCGCCGCCTCCGCCTGCGCACTCGACACGCTGCCCTTAAAGGAGTCGATCGCCAACAGCACACGGCGGGGCCGGCGGCACGCAGGACCAAAGTCAAACGCCGTGCCAGCATCTTCACCGGCACCTGCAAGCGCTGCGGCGTGAGCGGTGTGCGCGTCAAGATCGGCCCCACAACCGCAACCAGCGCCGCCCGCTCCGCGCAGACCGCCAAAATAGCTACTCAGCAGCTCGCGGCATTCATCCGCCAGGACCCCAGCCGTCACGTTAAAGCGATGATTCAGGCGCGAGTCGGCATTGAGGTCATACAGGGATCCCAGCGCGCCCGCCTTGGCGTCACGCGCGCCATACACGCAGCGCCCCACGCGCGCGTTAACCATAAGCCCCGCACACATGCAGCATGGCTCGAGCGTCACGTAGACCGTGCAATCGGAAAGGCGCCAGCGACCGAGCGACCGAGCGGCAGCGCACAGGGCCGCAAATTCTGCGTGCGCCGAAGGATCCTGATCGAGCTCGCGTCGATTATGCGCCCTCGCGACAATCTCGCCGTCGCGCACCACTACGGCTCCGATGGGCACCTCGCCCACCGCCGCGGCGGCTCGCGCCTCGGCCAGCGCCTCGCGCATGAACTTCTCGTCGATTTCGGTAATCGTCATCGTTCGCCTTCCCTGTTGCAAATTCAAAACGATGCTATCATTACGACTCACGGAGAGATGGCAGAGCGGTTGAATGCGGCGGTCTTGAAAACCGTTGAGCGCGAGAGCGTTCCGGGGGTTCGAATCCCCCTCTCTCCGCCACTCCTAGTGATGCACCGGTGTCATGGTCCGCTCAAACAGTGCATCGACCACGTCGGCTATCTCAGGTCGACGCTCAAGATCGTGGCCCGATTCCCACCATATCGTGAAAAGTCGAATAATACCGCCGGCGACAAACTCAGACGTCGTCTCAAGTGACACGGGGGCCAGGGCATCCTCGGCAAGCACGTTCATCACACGCTCGCGGATGGAGCGGGCAATGCGGTCGCAAATAACGTTGGTCAACATGCCCGACATGCTGCTTGCCAAAATGTTATCCATGAGCCGCTCGTGCGTCAGAATCAAATCCATGGCATCGTCCAAAATCGCGTGCCGAAGCGCGCGCACGTCCTCGGCAGATACCGCGCCGGCCTCATCGGGCTGTTTTTGCGGCAAGCCCAACATGAGCTCATCGATATAAAAGGCAAAGTAATCGTTCTTGTCGCGAAAGTGCTTGTAGAACGTCGTGCGGCGAATCATGGCGCGGTCGCACAGCATGGCAACCGTCAGGTCCTCAAAACGATGCTCCTCGAGAAGCTCGGTAAAGGCATCGAACAGGGCGCGGTAGGTTTTCTTGATGCGAAGGTCCACTGGTATCGCCATCCTCAGGGCAAAGACAACACTCGTCAATCTGTCGCATATCTTACACCTGTACCTCGCGCGCTTTGCCCCGGTGCCGACCCCGACGAAAACACAACGCTTACCGGAAAGTTCGGCACGGCAAAACGTTGCGGGTATACTAGTAGCGTTATACCAACGGCAGCTGGCGCATGCCGCCGCGGCCATTCGAAACGGAGACATCATGATTACCGTCATCATCGGCATCGTTGTTGTCATTGTGATTGTCTGCGCCATCGCCGGCATCTACAACAACATGGTCACCAAGCGTAACCGCATTGATAACGCCTGGCAGAACATCGATACGCAGCTGCAGCGCCGCAACGACCTGATCCCCAACCTGGTCGAGACCGTCAAGGGCTACGCCAAGCACGAGCAGGAGACGCTCTCCGCCGTGATCAGCGCGCGTAACACCGCCGTCAAGGCCACCACGCCCGAGGCCAAGATGGAAGCCGACAACGTGCTGACCGGTGCGCTGCGTCAGCTCTTCGCCGTAGCCGAAGCCTACCCCGATCTTAAGGCAAACACCAACTTTACGCAGCTGCAGGCATCGCTCGAGGATACCGAGAACAAGATTAGCTACGCACGCCAGAGCTACAACGATTGCGTGCTCAGCTACAACAACGCCATTCAGACGTTCCCGGCTGTCATCTTTGCCGGCATCTTTCAGTTTAAGGAGCGCCAGGGCTTCGAGGCCGCCGAAGCAGCCCGCCAGGCCCCGACCGTCAAGTTCTAACAATCACGGCCGAGTCTTAAGCCAGTTCATCAACCCTTTAGGGTCCAAGGCACAAACCTTGGGCCCTTTTCTTATCCACGCACAACGCGCGGCCAATAGACCGCGCACCATCTTTATTCAGATTAATCATTGCCCGTTGTGACATCGCCGAACCCGCAGGGCAGAGAGCAAGTTCCCTCCCGGCGCACTCCGCAGGACGCAAGAAGCCCTCGCCGCACGAAGTGCGCAGCGAGGGCTTCTTGCATGTCCGAGGACGCGCCGGGAGGGAACTTGCTCTCTGCCCGGATAGGTAAGACAGCTTACGCGACGGTGTAAACCCAGTTGTGCTTGTCCTCGACAGCACCGGACTGGATACCAGTCAGGGTCTCGCGAAGCTTCTTCATCACAGGACCGATCTCGGTGTAGCCAGCCGGGAAGGTCACGGTCTCGTCGGCACCATAGACCTTGTTGTCGATCTCGCCCACCGGGGAGATGACGGCAGCGGTGCCGCACAGGCCGCACTCCACAAAGGTGCCGGCCTTGACCTCGGCCCACTCGACGGGACGCTGGTCAACGGTCATGCCCAGGTCCTGAGCAACCTGAACGAGCGAACGACGGGTGATAGAGGGCAGGATGGAGTCGGTGTGCGACTGAGGAACGACGAGGGTGCCGTCCTCTTTCACGAACAGCACGTTGGCGCCACCGGTCTCCTCGACATAGGTGCGGGACTCGGAGTCGAGATACAGGTTCTCGGCATAACCCTCGCGATGGGCCTCCATCGTGGGCTTAAGGGACATGGCGTAGTTCAGGCCGGCCTTGATGTTGCCGGTGCCGTGCGGTGCAGCACGGTCATACTCGGAAACGCGCAGCTTGACGGGCTTGAGGCCGCCCTTAAAGTACGGACCGACCGGGGTCACGAGAATGCGGAACGTGTACTCAGGAGCGGGAGCCACGCCGATCACGTCACCGGAGCCGATCATAAACGGACGCACGTACAGGGTCGCGCCGGAGCCGAAGGGCGGAACCCACGCGGCGTTGGCAGAAACGACCTGCTTGACGGCCTCAACGAACTTGTCCTTGGGGAACGGGGGCATCTCGAGGCGCTGGGCAGAGTTGTACATGCGCTCGGCGTTCATGTCGGGGCGGAAGCAGACGATGCTGCCGTCCTCGGCGGTGTAGGCCTTCAGGCCCTCAAAGACCTCCTGACAGTAATGGAAGATGCCACCGCACTCGGAGACATGCAGGGTGTGGTCGGTGGTCAGGCCGCCCTCGTCCCACTCGCCATCCTTCCAATGAGCCTCGTAGCTGTAATCGGTCTTCATGTAGCCAAAGCCGAGGCTACCCCAATCGATATCCTTCTTCTCGACAGTCATATGTCGCTCCTTACATACACAGTTGCATACTCGCGAACCCGCACGCAAGGACCGAGGCCGACCGCGTCGCAACGTCGCACGCCCGGAGCGTAGAGCCGGACGGGACACGCGAACGGCATCAAAGCCGATGGCACGTCGATTCGCATGCACGAGATTGTACTCCGCACGCGCGTCGGATAAAACGTTTTTCTTTAACTAACTAAAGTATTTTCATTTGACCGAAGCAAAGAGGCCCGCCACCACAAGCGGTGACGGGCCTTGACTGCACGGTTTGCGCGCTGGCTCGAGCTACGCGTTCTTTTTGCCCAGCTTAGCCTTAACCAGACCGACCACAGTCGGAATGATCGACACAGCAACGATGCCAACAATCAGCAACTCAAAGTGCTCCTGCACAAAGGGAATGCCACCAAAGAAGTAGCCCAGCAGTGTAAAGAGCGTTGACCAGGTAATACCACCCAGTACGTTGTAGATGACAAAGTTGCGCCAGTGCATGCCGCCCATGCCCGCGATAAAGGGCACAAAGGTGCGAATAAACGGGAAGAAGCGGCCCAGGAAAATAGCCAGGTGACCCCACTTGTCCAAGAAGTCCTCGGACTTTTTGATGCGCTCGGGCGTCATGGCCTTGACCTTGCCCGAAGCGATGATCTTTTTGCCAAAGAAGTGACCGATCATAAAGTTGCACTGATCGCCCAAAATGGCAGCGGCCCATGCGGTGGCCAGAAGCGCCACAATGTTAAAGCCACCGTTGTGGGCAAAGAAGCCCGAAGCAAACAGCAGCGAATCGCCGGGGAGGAACGGGAAGAACACCACGCCCGTCTCGATAAAGATAATCAGGAACACGCAGCCATAGGCCATAAGCGGGCCGGCAGCAATCCAGCTGGCGATCGCGGTACGCGGATCCTTGAGCAGCTCGGCAATAAAATTGATGAAACCCATGAAGTAAAACCTCTCAGTTGTGGGCGCGGATACGTCCAAGTTGACCAGTATACGGTTGCGGCGCCCCCTCGTGCGCAACCCCACAAAAGCATGACTCCATTACCAGCAAGTTTGCATAACTGACACCTGTCGTGCAAAGCTGCCAAGATTGTCCTTCCTAATCCCTAGCGAATCGCTATACTTTATTGAATCGCATTGCCATGGGCTAAGGGAGGGCGGCCGGTGAGCTTTATCAATACCATCCGCGAGGACATCAAGACCGTCCAAGCGCAGGACCCCGCCGCGCAAAACGGTCTGGTCATCTTCCTTTCCTATCCTGGCCTGCACGCCAAGTGGAACCACGTGCCCGAGCACTGGCTGTGGGAGCACGGCCATCGCTCGCTCGCCCGCGTGCTCTCGCAAATCACCCGCCACATCACCGGCGTTGAGATTCATCCCGCCGCACAGATCGGCAAGCATTTCTTTATCGACCACGCCATGGGCGTCGTCATCGGCGAGACCACCATTGTGGGCGACAACTGTGTGCTCTACCAGGGCGTCACGCTCGGCGGCACCGGCAACGAAACCGGCAAGCGCCACCCCACCCTGGGCAACAACGTCACCGTGGGCACAGGCGCCAAGGTGCTCGGCAACATTCGCATCGGCAACAACGTCAAGATCGGCGGCAATTCGGTCGTCGTCAAGGACGTACCCGACAACTGCACCGTCGTGGGCGTGCCGGGACGCATCATCAAGCGCAACGGATGCCGCGTGTTCGAGGAGAGCTTCGACGCCAAGCAGCATCGCGAGTACATGCCCGACGACGCCGCCGAGCAGTCCGCCCTCAACCGCCAGGGCATCACCGAGAACGCCCGCCGCGTCAAAGAGCTCGAGAAAGAGGTGGCCGAGCTTAAGGCCCTCGTCACCAAGCTCGTGGACGAGCGCTAGGAACGCAAGCGGCACAAAACAACATCGGCATCGACGCAAAAGGCGCGCCAGGGAATTCATCCCCGGCGCGCCTTATTTCCAATGTGACAAAGGGGTCGTCCCTTTGTCACATTATGCGAACTGACTCAGATAGAGGTCGGCGTAGGCTCCCTCGGCAGCCAGCAACTCCTTATGCGTGCCCTGCTCGATAATGTTGCCGTGATCCATGACCAAGATCAGGTCGGCATCCACGATCGTCGACAGGCGATGCGCGATCACAAAGCTCGTGCGGCCGCGCATGAGCGCGTCCATGGCACGACCGATGGCAAGCTCGGTGCGCGTGTCCACGCTTGAGGTCGCCTCGTCCAGGATGAGAATCGCCGGGTTGTTGAGCAGCACGCGTGCGATGGTCAGCAGCTGACGCTGGCCCTGGCTGATGCTCTCGGCATCGTTGGCCACGCGCGTGTCGTAGCCCTGCGGCATGGTGCGCACAAAGAAGTCGACCTGCGCGGCACGAGCGGCGGCCACGATCTCGTCGCGCGTCGCCTCGGGACAGCCGTAGGCGATGTTTTCGGCAATCGTGCCATCGAACAGCCAGGCGTCTTGCAGCACCATGCCAAACTGCTGACGTAGCTCGCCGCGATCCATGCGGCTCGTATCCACGCCGTCGAGCGTAATACGCCCGCCGTCAATCTCGTAGAAGCGCATGAGCAGGTTGATGAGCGTCGTCTTGCCTGCGCCCGTGGTTCCCACCACGGCAATCTTCTGGCCCGGCTCGGCGGTAAACGACACGTCGCGCATAAGCGGCTTGTCGGGCGAATAACCAAAGCGCACATGCTCAAAGGAGACGCGGCCCTCCACGCAACCCGGCAGCTTGGCGGCCTTGTCCGGCAGCGGATCGGCCTCCATCTCGGGCTCATCGAGCAGGTCGAACACGCGCTCTGCACTCGCCAGCGCGCTCTGCAGCGAGTTGAAGGTAAACGACAACTGCGTCATGGGCTCGGACGCCTCGTAGATAAACTGGAAGAACGCCTGGAACACGCCGACGGTCATGTGACCGGCAACCAGCATGCTGCAGCCCACAAGCGCGATCACGATCTGCGCCAAACGGCCGATAAAGCGCACCGCGGGGCCGACGGCATTGATCATGAAGTCGGCCTTGGTACTCACGCGCGCCAGCTCGCCCGAGGCCTCGTGCACCTCAGCGGAGCTCTGGCGCTCGCGGTTAAACGCGCGGATCACCAGACGGCCCGAGTAGCCCTCCTCGACCGCACTCGTAATCTTGGACACCCACTCCTGACGCTCGCCCGTCACATCATGCGTGCGACGCGAGACCACTTTGGTCACCAGCAGCGACAACGCCATAAAGAACAAAAAGACTAGCGTGAGCGGCACGCTAAACACGAACATCATGATGATGGCACCCGTCACGGTACCGATCGATACCAGCAGCTGCAGCAATCCGCGCTGCATACTCTCGGACATCTTGTCCAAGTCGTTGGTCGCGCGGCTGACCACTTCGCCGGGGCGATGTGCATCAAAGTAGGCAAGCGGCAGACGGTTGAGCTTTTGTGCGATGCGGTTGCGTAGGCGCAGATTGAGGCGTTCGGCCACGCTCGACATCAAAAAGCTCTGGAGCGCGTAGAACGAAGCGGCGGCCGTCCAAATCAAAAAGTAGATGAAGATAGTCCTGCCGCAGTTCTCCCAGGTGATGCTGAAGGTGGCGTTGTTGACAAACGCTACCTGAATGTGGCCCCACAGCTCATCGATCACGCGGGCGCTATATGCCGGCGCGGCAGTGTTAAAGATGACATAGAACACAATGCTCGCGAACACGATATAGAAGCGCCAGTGGTCGCCGGCAGCCTCACTCCACAGGCGGCGCACCGTCGCCCAGGTATCCCGAGGCGTCTCGTCCTCGTCTTCGTCGTCCACGTCGCGCATACGCTCTGCCTCGGCGCGGGCGCGCTCGTCCTCGGCGCGCTCGTTTTCCTCGTAGAGCGCTTGGCGGCGAGCCTCGCGCTCGGCTGCAGCCTTGGCGGCGTCATCCAGCTCGGTCGACATGGCAGCCCGCTCGACCGCTTCCTCGGCAGCGTCCGCAGCGGCGGCATCGACAAGGCCGCCCTGCTTCTTGAGCTCCTCGGTCATGCTACTCACCTCCCTTCATCTGCGATTCCGCGATGGCGCGGTACACCTCGCAGGTTTCCATAAGCTCGCCATGCGTGCCCAAGCCCACAACCTCGCCATCCTTGAGCACGACAATCTGGTCGGCGTGCAGAATCGTCGAGATGCGCTGCGCGATGATGAGCACCGCGGCATCGCGCGTCTCGTCTTGCAATGCATGGCGCAGGGCCGCATCGGTCTTAAAGTCCAGGGCCGAAAAACTGTCATCGAAGATATATAGATCGGCATGCTTCATGAGCGCACGGGCGATTGCCAAACGCTGGCGCTGGCCACCCGAGAAGTTCGTACCGCCCTGCGCCACCGGGGTATCGAGCCCCTGCGGCTGATCGAGCACAAAGGTGCTCTGGGCAACCTGGAGCGCATGAAGCATGTCCGCCTCGGTCGCGTCTTCGTTGCCAAAGCGAAGGTTGCTTGCCACGGTGCCCGAGAACAGCCACGCCTTCTGCGGCACATAGGCGATGTGCCCGCGAATCTCACCTTGCGAAATCTCGCGCAGGTCGACGCCGTCCAGGCGAATGGCGCCCTTGGTGGCATCGTGGAAGCGCAGCAAGAGCTTGGCCACCGTCGACTTGCCCGAACCCGTCGAGCCGACGATTGCGGTCGTCTGACCGCGACGGCAGGCAAAGCTCAGGTCGCACAGGGTGTCCTCGTCGGCATCGTCAAAGCGAAACGACATATGATCGAACACGGCAACAGCATCCGCATCGTCCTCGGAGGCAGGCGCCCCGTCACCCAGCGTACGCTCGCCGTCCACGATGCTCGGCTCAATCTCCAGCACTTGCTGTGCACGGCTTAGGCATGCCGCGGCGCGTGGCAGCGTTAGCACCACCATCTGCGCCATCATCACAAAGAACAGAATCAGGATTGCGTACTCGAGCACCGCGGAGATGCTCGCAATCTGCATCGCATGGACGCCCACGCGGTTGCCGCCCACCCACAGCACCGCCACCTCGGCGATGTTCATCAAAAAGAAGCTGGAGCTGTCAAGACCCACAAACAGGTGGTTAACCTTGATGGCATTGGCCGCGTAATCGCTAAACACCTCGTCCAGGCGCTGCTCTTCGTGGCGTTCCTTGTTAAATGCGCGGATGACGCGCACGCCCACGATGTTCTCGCGCAGCACCACGTTCATGCGGTCGATAAAGCTCTGCAGGCGCATAAAGATTGGCGCGGCGTTGGCAACGGTAAAGACCGCCGCCACCAGCACAATCGCAACGACCACGCCCAGCAGCGTGCCCATGGCAGGATCGATAAACCAGGCAAAGATGATGCCCGCCACAGCCAAAAACGGCACGGGCAGCACCAGCTGAATCGTCTGCAGAATCGCCTGCTGAATCACGTTGATGTCGTTGAGCGAGCGCGTGATCATCGATCCGGTGCCAAAGCGCTCAAAATCGCTGGCCGCGAGCTCGAGCGATTTGTCGTACACGGCATTGCGGATATCGCAAGCCACGTTGGCGGCCAGGCGCGCCGAAAGATAGCAGCCCAGCACCGTGCCGCCGCTAGCCATGCTGGTCGCGATAAACATGTATAGGCCGTTGCGTAAAATGTAGTCGACATCGCCCGTGGTAATACCGGTGTTGACCATGTTCGCCAGCATCGTGGGAACCAACAGCGTACCGACGTTATCCACCAGCAGCACCAGCAGCGTCACTGCGACAAGCCCTCGATATGGCTTTAGAAACCTCATTAACAGTCGCACGACTCCCCCTCACCTTGATTCTCGGCTTGGCTCTCGGCAGCGATATTCTGCTTAAATGTCTCGCACTCATCGCCGAGCACCTGAGAGAATTTGCCGATCAAGCGCATAATCTCGCGCTGCTCACATGGCTCAAGCGCGCCAAAGGCTCGCTGCTCGGCCTTGAGTGCCGGCAGCGCATAACGCTCGGCAAATCGCCTGCCCTCTTCGGTCAGGCTCACAACCTTGTTCTTACGACTGCCTTCGGCAAACTCCAACGTTGCGAAGCCCCGCGCCGTCAAGGTTTTAATTGCCGAGTTGATGGTCTGCTTGCTGTAGAACCATTCGCTTGTCAGACGGCTTACGGCAATACTGCCGCCCGCCGTGCTGGTGTCGACGAGCATCCAGTAAGCGCAGTCCGAAAGGCCGCAGGCACGCGAGAACTCCGAATAGATATGGTCGAGTCCATTGAGCAACCGGTCGAAGTCGACCAGTTTAACCGCACCATTCATCTATCCCACCATTCGATTGTCCGATTTTTGACCAATTTTATGTCTCTAGATTAGTCCGAGTTTTGACTATCGTCAACAGCCTCTCCGCAAATGCGTGCACTTTTATGGCCTATCGGCAGAAAAAGACCGCCGGCGCGGGGGCGGCGCCAGCGGTCACGTGAAAATCGGGTTTTATTGCCTGTTAAGCGGCGACGGCCTCATAGACCGTAGCGCCCGAGAAGCTGTCATGCAGGCTCTTGCCGGCAATCCACGGCAGCTCGACGACCTCGCAGACCGTGTTGACCAACTCAGAACAGTCAGTAAAGTGGCCCTTGTCGTTGAGGGCCTCGCAATCCTGAACACGCCAATAGCCATCGGTGTGCGTGATGTAGTACTCGTGATCGTTGATCGACACGAAAGCGCGCGTCTTGGAACGCAGCAGCTTCAGAAATCCTTCGAAATCGGTCTCGACGACATCTCCAGCCTGGAACATGATGTTACCTCCTGGCCCGGCGCCACCACGGCGCATTGATAAACGTTGGTACTCCTTTAGTAAAACCTTTATCAGAGGTTATGCGTTCGTCATTTAGGCAAGTGGTAAAAAACCGCAGGGTAGACGGGATAAAACGTTTAACCATCCCATTCGTTTGTCACATTCTGAAGGTACTTTTATGCAAACCTACTTTCCCAATTGGAATCTATCCTTTTGGCCGGGCAATTGACCGTCTATCGTTTGAGCCCGACGGGTATGAACGGGGCATCTGCAACGCCACCGCAAGGAGACACCATGGAGACTATCGAAGCACTCATTCACCGCCGCAGCTGCCGCAACTACAGCGATCGTCCCGTCGAGGCCGAAAAGCTTGCACGTATTATCGAAGCCGGCCAATATGCACCGAGCGGCATGGGCCGCCAGCCGGTGACGTTTGTCGCCGTCACCGACCCCGCGACCGTCGAGCGTCTCTCACAGCTCAACGCCCAGGTCATGGACAGCAACAGCGACCCCTTCTATGGCGCCAAGACCGTTGTGGTGGTGCTGGTTGACCGCAGCGTGCCCACACATCTGGAAGACGGCTCGCTCGCCATGGGCAACTTGCTCAACGCCGCCTATGCACTGGGTGTCGATTCGTGCTGGATTCACCGCGCGCATGAGGTCTTCGACTCGCCCGAGGGCTTGGAGCTGCTGGCCAGCTGGGGCCTGCCCGCCGACGGCAGCCTGCGCGGTGTCGGTAACTGCATTCTTGGCTACGCCGAGGACACGCTACCCGAGGCAAAGCCGCGCCGCGACAACGTGGTGTACGTAAAGTAATTAGTTCCGCCGTTCTAACGAACGGCGGAACCGCTGAAAGGCCCCGTCCAAAATTTGCTGTCCCGCTCGCAACTTATATTGACGTCGCCGTTGTCGTCGCTTCGCTTGTCTGGGCCGTTTCGGCGTCGTCGCCTTGCTTGTCTTCGTCCTTTTGCGCATCGGCGATGGTGGAGGCCGCCGCAACGATACCGCGCTGGGGCGCGACGCTCGTCTGGGCCTGAGCGCCCTCGACAACTTCTGTACCTACATGCGCGAGCTCGGGCGATTTAAACATTGCGTCCAAGTTGGCGCCACCGCCGGCGTAGCCAAGCGCAGCGAGCGCGATGACGATCACTGCAACGGCGGCCACGATCGGCACGTAGCGATGCCAGCCGGCGGGATTGAGCCCGCTGCGGCGAGCCGCCCCGCGGCTGATGTAGCCGAGCGTTCCGTCGTGCTTGAGCTTTGAGCCCACCACGCGTTTGCGGCCCAACAGCGAGGACTCTGCCTGCATTGCCAAGCGGGCGCTTGCCGAAGGATAGCCGTATTTAGTGCGCTTGAACGAGCCATCAAACCCCGAGGCGTGTTTGCCCCACGTCACCGATGTCGTGCGTCGGTTAACCGGCGCGGCGCTCCGCCTTCTGCGGCTCGGTTTTGAAGTCTCAGCCATATGCCCTCGCACGCCGTAACCAAATCGAAACAATAACGCTTTGGACTGTAGCACACGCGTCGCGCGCGGTCACGGGCGCCTCGCTCAACGGTCATCGTCCTTCAGCAAGCGCCATAGCGTTGTACGGCTTATACCCAGCACCTCTGCCGCACGAGTCCGGTTGCCGTGGAGATGATCTACAACCAGATGCGCGATATCTCGCTCGGAATCGGCCAGTGGTCGCAGGATATACAGGTCACTTTCGAGCGTCGGGGCGCCAAAGGTTGCGGTCTTAATCACGTCCTCTTGGGCGAGCACTTCCTCCGCCACAGCGCGGTCCACCGTGCCCGCCCCCACCAATATATACAGTCGTTCCGAGACCTCGCGGAGCTGCAGATAATTGCGCGGCCAGCGGTAAGCATCGAGCGTCTTCGTCGCCGTGGCAGACAGCGTGGGCGCTGCCGTCCCAAATGCATCAGCGAGATATTCCAAATAGCGCGCGACCTTCGTCGACGCGGCTCCCTGCTCGGCGATTGCCGGCGCCACGCTCACCGCACAGGCGAAGCGCTCGGTCACAAAGGCGGCTTGATCACTTTCGCTGCCGCCCGGCATGTCATTCGCCGTCAGCACCACATGGCAGCGCGTCGCCAACGCGGTGTCGGCCATCGTGGAAACGAGCTCGCGGAGGCGCTGGGGGCCAACCGCATTCCAGCCCTCAATGCAAAGTGTCAGCCCCGTTTGGAACAGCGGCGATTCGGAGCTTTTGAGCACATGGCGCCAACCGCGATCGGTGAGTTCATCGAGCGCGACGGAAACAAAGGGTTGATCGACAAAAGGGCCAGCCAGATAGAGGCGCTTGGCAATCTCGACCTGACCAGCGCCAAGCTCGCCCTCGAGCATAAGGGGCACGCCGCGCGCATAGCTCTCGGCAACCGGCGCAGCCACCGAGGCCGCCCCCTCAACGATGCCGTACGCACTCGATTCGTAGCGGGCCTCAACTTCGTCGGCGTTGAGCCACTCGATGCCCGCATGCGCCGCGGCGCCGCGCACCTCGCGGACCACGACGACCCAAAGGCCCCCGCCCTCTTTGTCGGTGGGGCGAACGGTCAGGCTCAGGCGCGTACCCGCACGCCCCATAACAAGGCGCGCACCGTCTCCTATACGGTCGAGGCGTTCGGCAACAAAAGCCGCCACATCCCGCTCAAGCGCCGCGTCATTCATGGTCGAGATCGCGACGTCCCCACGCGCATCGATTGCCAATGCCGAGGCCCCGGCAGCAGCCAGGGCCCCAGTCAAGATGTTCAGCTTGGCATCGCTATCCATGATTTGCCCCTGTCCGCAGCGACGTGCAACCGCTGACGGTCGCACGACCAAGTGTTTCAAAATTGAACGATATTGCTCACCAAACACTATAGGGCAGAAAGCGCCGTCCTGCGAGTATAGGTGTTGCCCCGCATCGCCATCCTGGCGGGGCGATAAGAGCTCTTCGGGACTTATAAACCTGCGGACAAGCCATACCCGCAAGAGCTCCTATCGCTCCACCGTGAGAATGCGCTCACCGGCACGCAGCACGCAAATAAGCTACTTCTCTACCAGATTCCCAGCACGTGCTGCATTCCCAAACTCATGCACGCAATGCCAATCCAGCAGCAAAAGCCCAGCGCGATGGGCTTGCCGCCCTTTTTGATCAGCTCGACGATATCGGTATTAAAACCAATAGCCGCCATGGCCATCACGATAAAGAACTTCGACAGCTCCTTGATGGGCGCCGTAAAGGACGCGGGAAGCTGAAGCACCGTGGTGATCACGCTCGCCAGCACAAAGAACAGCACAAACATGGGAAACGCGCGTTTAATCGAGAACGTGCTTTTGGCGTCGCCGCCGGCCTTGCGCGCCAGATGCATCTGCCAGCAAGCAAGCGCCAACGTGATGGGAATAATGGCCAGCGTCCTGGTGAGCTTGACCACCGTGGCGCTCTCGAGCACATTGGCGCCGGGATGCATGCTGTCCCAAGCGCTCGCCGCGGCCGTTACGGACGAGGTGTCGTTGATGGCGGTGCCGGCAAACAGGCCAAAGCCCTCGTTGGTCAGCCCGAGCATGCCGCCGAGCGTCGGAAACACGAGCGCCGCGATAACGTTAAACAGGAAGATGACCGAAATGGCCTGGGCAATCTCGCGATCGTCGGCATCGATGACGGGTGCAGTCGCGGCGATAGCAGAACCGCCGCAAATCGACGAACCCACACCCACAAGCGTCGCGATCTTACCCGGCACATTCATAACGCGGCAGAGCACAAAGGCGATGACAAGCGAGGTCGAGATCGTTGCCACGATAATCGGTAGCGACTGGGCGCCCTTGGACAGAATCTGGGAGAGGTTCATGCCAAAGCCAAGCAGGATAACCGCGTACTGCAAGACTTTTTTGGACGTATAGGTAACGCCGGCGGTGAGCTGTTCGCGACGATTCTTGGGAAAGACGAGCGCCAGGACCATGCCAAAGAGGATAGCAAATACCGGACCGCCGACCACCTCAATTTGTTTGCCGAGCAACGTCGCGGGAATGGCGATGATTAGGCAGAACAAGACGCCTTTCCAGCGCTCGCGTACGATATTTGCCAGTTGCATATGGGATTCCTTCTTTCTGTTTCACGTTTGCGACGGCTTATGATACGGCAACATTGAGCGCAGCCTTGCGCAAACACAGACTAAGATGCCGCAATAGTTCTCAGGCAACAGCCGAATTACCCACCGCGGAGAGTTGATTCGCGGCATAATTAACAACTGACATATGAGTTTGATAGAACAGTTGCGAGGCGCTATGGAAGAATCGATGCACGTCGGCGAGCAGGAAACGAGCCTACAGGACCAGTCCTATCACACCATTCGACGCAAAATCGTCTACCTGGACTACAAGCCGGGCGAAAAGCTGGGCGTCAAGCAGCTTTGCGACGACCTAGATATGGGTCGCACGCCCGTGCGCGAGGCTTTGGTTCGCTTGGCGCAGGAAGGCCTGGTGCGCACCGTGCCCCAGAGCGGCACCTACGTCTCACCCATCAACCTCACCCTTGCCGAGAGTGCCTGCTACATCCGCGAGCATCTGGAAAAGCAGGTGATTGTGGAGTGCTGTGCGCGCGCCACGTCGGCCGGCATCGAGCAGCTCGACCGCGCCATCGTGCTGCAGGAAAAGGCCATGGCCGAGGAGGATCGCATCGGCTTCTTTTTGAGCGACAACCTCATGCATCACATGATTTTTAGCATCGCATGTCGCAGCACCGTGTGGTCGTGGCTCGAAGAGACCAATGCCGACCTGGAGCGCTTCCGCTGGCTGCGCGCCGCCACGCAGGTTCTCGACAATCAGGACATCGTGAACGAGCACAAGCAGATTCGCCGCGCTATCGCCGGTCGCGACCCCATCGAAGCGAGCTTTTTGGTCAGCAAGCACCTGCACATGATGTTCCGCAATCAAACCGAGGTTCTGGACCAGTTCCCCGAGTACTTCGAGACCAGCAAGCTCCGCTAACCTGCCAAAAAGGGACAGGTTCATTTTGGCAGATTTTATCTGGGCAAATGCAACAAGGCCCGGCTCCGCTGCAACGGAGCCGGGCCTTAGTTGTTAGGATGACGGAACTCGATTACTCGACAGTAACGCTTTTCGCCAGGTTTCGGGGCTGGTCAACGTCGCAACCGCGCAGGATGGCCACCTCGCGGGCGAGCAACTGCAGCGGGACGCTCGCCGTGATGGGGCTGAACACGTCGCGGACTGCTGGTACGCGGATGATGCAGTCGGCGATCTTGTTGATCTCCTCGTCGCCCTCGGTGGCAACAACGATGACCTTGGCACCGCGCGCCTTGCACTCCATAAGGTTCGACACGGTCTTGTCGTAGGTGGCACTCTTGGTGGCCACAGCGATGACAGGGAAGCCCGGGTCGATCAGGGCAATGGGGCCGTGCTTCATCTCGCCGGCGGCGTAGGCCTCGGCGTGCAGGTAGCTGACCTCCTTGAGCTTGAGCGCACCCTCGTAGGAAATAGCGGCACCCATGCCGCGGCCCACGAACAGCGCCGACTGCGCATCCTTGCACAGCAGGGCAGCCTCATGCACGGCATCGGTCTGCGTGTCCAAAATCCACTGGATCTGCTCGGCAGTATCGGAAAGCTCGCGGAACAGCATGCGTGCCTGTTTGGTGGTCAGGCGGTACTTGACCTGCGCCAGCAGCAGGGCCAGCAGCGTCAGGCTCACAACCTGGCCGATGAAGCTCTTGGTCGAGGCGACCGCGATCTCCTTGTTGGCCTTGGTGTAGATGACGCCGTCGCTCTCACGCGCCACGGGGCTGCCCACCACGTTGGTGATGCCGAAGACCTTGGCGCCCTTGATGCGCGCGTCGCGGATAGCGGCGAGAGTGTCGGCCGTCTCGCCCGACTGGGACACGGCCACGACGAGCGTCGTCGGCGTGATGATGGGGTTGCGATAGCGGAACTCGCTGGCCGCCTCCACCTCGGTGGGGATGCGAGCCCAGCCCTCAATGAGATTCTTGGCAATGAGGCCAGCGTGATAGCTGGTGCCGCAAGCGATCACGTAGACGCGGTCGATGTCGTTGAGTTCCTCGAGCGAAAGGCCCAGCTCGTCGATATCGAGCTCGCCGGCCGGCGTCATGCGACCAACCAGCGTGTCACGCACGACGCGCGGCTGCTCGTGAATCTCCTTGAGCATAAAGTCGGGATAACCGCCCTTTTCTGCCATGTCCAGGTCCCAGTCGATGTGGGTGACCTTGGGCTCGATAACGTTGCCGGCCTCGTCGGTGTACTCGACGCCTGCGGGCGTGAGCTTAGCAAACTGACCGTCCTCGAGCACCACGACATCGCGGGTGGCGTCGATGAGCGCGATGACGTCGGAGGCGACATAGGCGCCGGTCTCGCCCGCGCCGACCACGATCGGGGAATCCTTGCGGGCCACGGCGATCACGCCGGGCTCGTCAGCGCACACGGCGGCCAGACCATAGGCACCGACCACGTGGGTGCAAGCCTCGCGCACGGAGGCCATCAGGTCGTGCGTCTCGGCATAAGCCTCTTCGATCAGATGCGCGAAGACCTCGGTATCGGTCTCGCTCTTAAAGTGGTGGCCGCGGCCCTCCAGCTCTTCGCGCAGCTCGGCGAAGTTCTCGATGATGCCGTTGTGGACGATGGCGATACGACCGTCGCAGCTGGTGTGGGGGTGAGCGTTAACGACGGAGGGCTTGCCGTGGGTGGCCCAACGGGTGTGGCCGATACCGCAGGTAGCGTCGCTGTCGATATTGGAAAGCTCGCTCTCCAAGCCCGCGACCTTACCCACGCGGCGGATGACATCGAGGTGCGCCGCGGCGCCCTCGCCCACCTCGAGCGCGACGCCCGAGGAGTCATAGCCGCGATACTCCATACGCTTGAGGCCCGTGACCAGGATGTTCTTTGCAATATCAGAGCCGGTGTAGCCGACAATTCCGCACATAGGATAAATCCCTTCGTCCGCTTGACTGCAAAACGTCCACGCACAGGGGGCGCTGAGACGCATAACGTTCGAGTATTGTACTCACGCAAACGCAAGCTGATATACCAGAAGTGGTATCTCAACTTAGATACCACTCGATGCACACACGTCCAGCCGGTCCAAACCACCACAAAGGTACCTGCCCCCTTCGTGGTGGTCGCGCTGGCAACGGCGTTTCCCCAGATAAACCTGCCAAAATAAACCTGTCCCTTTTTGGTAGGTTTGGGATGCTACAATCTGGCTTGTACTTGAAACGCATCAAAGGGGCCGCTATGGCAAAGGTAAAAATCAGCGACGTCGCGCGCGAGGCCGGGGTTTCGTTGGGCACGGTTTCCAACGCGCTCAACCACCCCGAAAAGCTGCGCCCCGAGACCCTCAAGCTCATCAACGAGACCATCAATCGCCTTGGCTACCTGCCCAACCAAAGCGCCCGTCAGCTCGCGGGCGGCGCCACCAAGTCCTTTGGCCTGGTGCTCCCCCGTCTCGATCACGGCTTTTCGCTCCAAATCGCCAGCGGCGCCCACAACGAGGCCCGCAAGCACGGCTACGACTTGCTCATCGCCAACGCCGATAACGACGATATTCTCGAGGATCATTACCTGCGCTACTTTATGGGCACCCAGATGTCCGGCGTCATGGTTCAGCCCATGGCATCCCCCGACTGGCACCCCGCCATGACCAAGATGCCCGTGCCGATCGTCCATCTGGACATCCATTGCTCCGAGCCCGGCTACTACGTAGCGGCCGACAATGAGGCCCAGGGTCGCATCATTGCCGAACTTGCCATCGCCCGCGGCGCGCACCATATTGTCGTCGTCGGCCGAGCAGCATTTATGCAACTCACCCTGCGCGTCCTTGGCATTCATAAGGCGCTCGCCCTGCACCCCGATATCAAGATCGAAGTCATCGACGCCGGCGAATGGAATACCGCTGCCGACGGCTACGGCATCGGTGCCCAAATCGCCGAGCGCCCCGCGGACGAACGTCCCGATTTTGTCGTCGGCCTGACCGATGTGTTGGCCTCGGGCGTCGTTTCGGCACTGGTCGACAAGGGCATCTCTGTCCCCGGGCAAGTACGCGTAGCAGGCTGCGATGGCAACCCGCTCGCTTGGAGCGGATCGGTCCCGCTCACTACGGTAGCGCCCCCGGGCTACGAGATTGGCCGCAAGGGTGTCCAACTGCTGATGGAGCAAATCGAGAACAAGGCCCCGGCAAAGATCAAGCATATCCGTGTCGGCTCCGCAGCGCGTACCGTCACCGCAGTCGCCGCCGAGGATATCAACCGCCAAGAACTGGTACGTCCGTTCCTACTGGAACGCGCCAGCACCCAGGCAAGCAGCCAGACCGACGCCACGGCCATCAACCTCGGTGCATATCTATAGCCTTTTCAGCTCACCTCAAACTCCGCTAAGCAGAAGGGCCCGGCAAGCAAAACGCTTGTCGGGCCCTTCTGTCTCTATCGTTTCAGCAGGGAAAATCATCGAGTCGTCCAAACGAAGCGAGCGGACCTCGAGTGCCGCAGGTTGTCGCGAAAGCGTAGCGCTGCGTACTTCATGTACGCAAGCGATGACTTAAGCGGCAAGATACGGCGCTCGAGACCCGCACAGCGTTCAACGAGTCCGCCGTTCGTCAGGACGACGGAACACCATTAGCGGCAGACAACGTCCACGGGCACGTTCAGGATCTTGGCGACCTTGAGAATCGTGTCGGTCTGGCTGCCTAGGCAGGCGGCCATGTGGTGAGTCGGGCCGGTCTCGTTCCAGCGATCCATGAACTCGCGGGCGCCGATCGAGAACTTCATGCGCATATTGGTGTCGCCGAAGGTAAAGATCGGACCGTTAACGTTCTCGCCCTCGGCAACCACGAACTTAAAGTTGCCGTCGCCGTCCTGAGTGATACCAAGGAAGGTGATGGTGCCGTGGCCGGGATAGAACTGGGTGAGGTAGCCGCCACCGGTCTTGCCGTGGAACACGGGAACAACCTTGAGCGTCGGCTTCTTGGCGGTCGAGATGTCGGCATCGCCGGAGCCGGAGTGGCCGATGATGACAATGTCCTCGGGAAAGTCGATGGAATACATCTCGGAAAGCTGGCCGGTGCCAGAGATGGTCTTGAGGATGCTCATGGCGATGGCGACCTTCATATCGCCCTCGACCGCGCAGCTCGTGCCCTGCTTGATGAGCATGGAGAACGCCGGGATGAGCATGGAGTCGAGCACGCCGGCCTGGCCCTTGGCATAGCCGTCGTAGTGGCTGGCGACCAGACCGATCTCCTCGTCCTTAACCCACTGCTCAAAGGCGACGACGTACTTGGCCATCTCCTGGATAGGCTCGTCGGTGACCTTGGCGCCGCCCTCGACGTCGAAGGTGTCGAGAATCTCGGCGGCCTTAGCGTCCACGGCAGCCTGGTCATCGATGTTGTCGGCGATAGCCCACATCTTCTCCCAATCGAACTGCTTGGTGTAGAGACCCAGACGGTTGTAGAGGTTGGTCTCGTCGATGTAGAGGTCCATCATGCCCGGATACGGACGGCCGATCTGGGCGATATTGGTGCGACGCAGACGACGGCGCACCTGGGCGGCACGGCACCACTGCTCGAGCTGCTCGGCCACGGCCGGGTCGCCGCCCTCGACAACACCGGTCACCACGGCGTGACGCTTGCCGGCACGGTTAAGGTCGGCTACGACCTCACCGGGAGCACCGCAGGCGTACAGATCGCCCAGCCACGTGGGGATATCGGTGTTGGCGTAGTCGGGCTGGGCCTTCTTTTGCACGTTGACCACGACGACGGGCACGTCCAGGTCGCGTACGACCGGCAGCACGTTGTAGCTCGTGGCATAGGTGAGCATCTGCAGGATGACCAAGTCGACATCCTCGGCGCGGAACTTGTCGCCCGCGACCTGAGCCTGTTCCTTGGTGGTCACCATACCGCCGTCGATAAGCTCGACGGTCGTAGGCAGCGTGGCCTTAAAGTCCTCGTACTGCTGCTCAAAGTTGGGAACGAGCTGCGGGAACTGCGGAAGATAGGCACCGAGGGCGATAGAAAAGACGCCAACCTTGGCCTTGGTGTTAACGAGCATGATTTCCTCCAATGAGAAAAGTTGATGATTGCAAGCAAGCGGACGCGGCGGTTATCAGATCAGCGCAACAGACATGTTTCTACCGCGTCCGCCTGCAGTTGCGCAGGGGGTGGGGCGAGGGTATGGGACTAAGCCTTCGCCCCAGAGGTTGCCGCGACAAGGCGGCGGGATAAAGCAAATTACTCGGCGTCGTCGAACGCGTTGTAGCGCTCGCCATGGAAGGCCCAGATAGCGGCGGCAAAGCCAATCAGGCACAGCAGCGACAGAACCAGGAAGGCGGCCTTGTAGCCGGCCACGGCGATGAACGTGGCAGTGAAGGAGCCGGCGACGGCGCACAGGAAACGCGAGGAGAACACGATGGCGCCGTTAGCAGTGGTGCGCAGCAGCGTCGGGAAGCACTCCTGCATCCAGACCTTCAGGATGCCCTCGAAGGCAAAGGCGGCACCGATGCAGTAGAGCAGCTGCGTGGCAACGTAGGTGACCGTCGAAGCACCAAAGAGCGGGAACATGAGGAAGCCGAGCAAGTAGAGTGCGGCACCCATGTAGAACAGCGGCATACGCTTGTCGGTATCGACAAACTTCATAAAGACGAAGTCGAGGATGGCGCGAATCGGGTAGCAGATCAGGCCGATGGTAGACACGACGGAGATAGGCAGCGACACGACGTTGGCGCCGATCCACGTGGAGAACTGACCGAGAGAGTTGGCTGGGATGTTGGTACCAATGTAGAAGATGGCAAGGGCGATGAACGGCTTGGCGTAGGGGCTCTTGAACAGGTCGGAAATCTTACCCTGGGCCTGCTCGCTCACCTTGCCTGCCAGACGGTCCTCGTGCGCCTTAATCCAAACCGGAGACTCCGGGATGGTCTGGCGGGCGATAAGCACCAGGATGGAGACAACGGCAAGCTGGGTGAACATGATCTGGCCGCCCAGGTAACCCCAGTCACCGACAACGGCGCCAATGCCCTGGGCAACGACAATACCGACAACCCACAGGATGTCCGAGAACAGCAGCATCTTGCCGCGTTTGTCATCGGGCGCCTCCTCGGCGATGGTCGCCAGTGAAACCGGCAGGTCGGCGCCGACACCCAGACCCATCAGAATCTCGCCCAACAGCAGCAGCGGGAAGGTCTGAGCAAAGATCATAGTGACGGCACCGATGATGAGCATGCCCATGGTGACCGAGAAGACCGGCTTGCGGCCAAAGCGGTCGCCCAGGCTGCCGCCCAGGATGGAACCGATGGCGATGCAGAAGGTGAGCGCCGCGGAAATCAGACCGAACTGACCGTTATCGAGGCCAAAGGTCTGCTGGTAAATGACCAGCGCCGTACCAGAAGAGATGATCGCGCACGAATCGATGTAGGATGCCATGCCCGAGACGACGGCTACCCACCAAGGGTTCACGTGGCGGTTGCGAGTGTTTCCCATTCTATTTCCCCTTACAATGTTTCCAAGCTGCCCAAACAGCAGCGATAAGACGGCGGTTTCCACGAGCTCCCCAGCAACCGGAACCGCCGGCTTTTCTTACCTACTAATCAACAAATGCTTCGTTGATCTTGATGCCAAAGTCACGGCAGGTATCCTTGAGGCCCTTGTCGCTAATCTTGTTGAGGAAGTCATCCGAACCGCCGTTGGCAGCACGCGCGGCCAGGTAAATCTCGGCGGCCTTCTCGACGGTGTGCGCCAGGCCAAAGGTCGTGTCGAAGTCAGGACCAGCGGCGAACAGGCCGTGGTGCGCCCAGACGATGGTGTCGTAGGTCTTCATGAGCTCGGAGCTTGCCTCGGCGATGGCCGGGCCACCTGGGACCATCCAGGGCACAACGCCCACGCCGGTCGGGAAAACGACGACGCATTCGGTCATCATCTGCCACAGGATACGGGTAAAAGCGCGGTCCTCCAGCGGCACCACGAAGGACATCTCGATGATGCCGGGGGTATGAGCGTGGTAAATCACACGGTCGGCGCCATCGGTACGGGCGGCGGCGACGCAGTGGTTCATGTAATGGCTCTCGAACTCACTGGTCGGGCGGGCGCCGTTGGCAAGACCCCACACAACGCGGAAGGCGTCGCCGGTCTCGTTGATCTCGACGATGCCGATGTTGGCATGCGGATCCTCCAGGACATTACGCATATACTTGCCCGAGCCGGTGCTCACGAAGTACTGGCCGGCAAGATTCTCGCCACGCACGCCCATCTTGACCCACTCGCGAGGCTCCTCAAAGAACGGTTTGGCCTCGGCGACCTCGTCGTCGGTCATGCGGTAGGTAAGGTTGCCGCCGTTGCGCTCATGCCAGCCCTGCCTAAAGCCGTCATCGCACAAGCGGCAGAAGCCCTTGATAAACGCCAGATCTTCCATTGCCATTGTCTGTCTCCTCTCCGGGACCCGCAGGTCCAATTGAAAAACGTGAAAAGCCGATTGACGGCGGCGCGGAGCATGGTGTCATGTAGGGCCTCCGCGCCGTATGTCATCGGAGAGAGCCACTCGTGCCCGGCAGGAGTCACTTGCCGCACGCGGGGCTGGGGGTAGGTGAAAGGTGAGTCGGGGGGGGCAAGCCCCACTCTCGGTTAGGCCTGGACGCCCTTGGGGTCAATGCGCTTGACATCGAAGGAGCGGGCAACGCAGGCGCGGGCATCGGCCAGGTCGGCAAAATCGCCGCCGGCGATCATCTGCACGATAAAGTTGCCGATGCAGGTACCCTCGATGGGGCCGGCGAACACGGGGAGCCCGCAGGTGTCGGCCGTCATCTGGTTGAGGTAGTAATCCTGGCAACCGCCGCCCACGATGTTGATGCTCGTGTAGTCGTGACCCGAAAGCTCGCGCAGGCCCTCGATGGCCTTAGCATACGAACGGGACAGGCTGCAGTAGTTGGTGCGCATGATCTCGCCCACGGTGCGCGGAACCGGTTCGCCACCCTCGGCGCAGGCCTGCTTAATCTCCTGGATCATGGAGTCGGGAGCCAGGAAACGATCGTCATCGACATCGACATAGGCCTCGAAGGGCTCGGCCTCGCGACAGAGCGCACGGAGCTCGTCAAAGCCGACCTTGTGATCCATGAGCGCCTTGTGCGAGGTCTTGCCCTCGACATAGTCGACGCCGTTGATCTCGCGGCGAACGGACTGGTTCATCCACAAGCCCATGATGTTCTTGAGGAAGCGGTAGCGCTTGAGGTAGCCGCCCTCGTTGGTAAAGTTCTGCTTGCGGGCGAGCTCGTTGGTGATGGCGTGCTGGTCCTCAACGCCCAGCAGGCTCCACGTACCGCTCGAGATATAGACGGCGTTGTCATCCTTGGCGGGAACGGCCAGGAAGGCGGAGCCGGTGTCGTGCGTAGCGGGCAGCACGACAGTCGCGGAATAGCCGATCTTCTCGGAGATGTCGGCCGTAAGCTCGCCGAGCACGGCACCAGGCATCGTCGGCTCCAAGAAGATGCCCTGGGGAATACCAAAGCGCGAGAGGATCTCGGTGTCCCACGTGCACTTCTCGGCGTCGAGCATGCCGGTGGTGCTCGCGTTGGTGTACTCGTTGGCCTTAATGCCGGTCAGACGCCAGTTGAGATAATCCGGAATCATCAGGAAGGTTCGGGCTGCCTCGAGTTGCTCGGGATGCTCGTTCTTAAGGGCGAGCAGCTGGTAGAGCGTATTGAAAGGCTGACGTTGAATACCGGTACGGGCATAGACCTCGGCCGGATCCATAATTTGGTCGGCAACTTCGTAGATGCCGTCAGTGCGGGCATCACGGTAGGCGACCGTGTCACCGACGATCTTGTTATGCTCATCGAGCAGCACGAAGTCAACGCCCCAGGTATCAATACCGATGGTGGCCGGAGCCTGTCCGGTCTGATCCTTGACGGCACGCAGGCCTGCGACAACATGGTCGAACAGAGCCTCAACGTCCCAGCAGTCGTGATCGCCTATGCGCTTCTGCTCGTTATCGAAGCGGTAAACCTCCTGGTAGGACATCTTGCCCTCCTCGACCCAGCCAGCAAGGACGCGACCGCTCGAAGCACCGATATCGACTGCTGCGTAATGCTTGGACTCGATGCGACTCTCCATGTGCTCTCCCTTTTTGAAGCGATTCATTTACGGTTTTCATTATTATTTGAACCGTTTCAATTTCAATATGAGTCATATCCAGTCCGGTGAGCGGTTGTTTTCAATCGGTAAACGGTAGTCTTTTTTGGTTTGAACCCTATAGACACAAAGATGCGGCCACCCGTGTTAAGCGGATGGCCGCATCTTTAAAATGCTATTGAAATGGCTTACATGCAGACGCTAGCGCACGGCCTTGACCGCCGCCGTAAGGTCGAACAGCGTATCGAGCACGGCCTCGCAGCCATCCACCACGTCCTGCGGCAGCGGCACGATATCGGGGACGGCAAAGACGTGGCAGCCGGCCGTAATGCCCGAGACGCAGCCGTTGCGCGAATCCTCGACCACGGCACATTCCTCGGGAGCAAAGCCCGCGCGCTCGCAGGCGAGCAGGTACATCTCGGGGTCAGGCTTGCCGTGTACGACGTCGCCGCCGCAGGTCACCGTCTCAAACTTGTCAAAGAGACCGAATGCTTTAAGGTTGCGCTCTGCGGTAACGTGGCGCGACGACGTCGCAAGGCCCACGTGATAGCCCGCCGCCAGCAGCTCGTCTAGGCACTCAGCGGCGCCGGCCTTAAGCTCCAGATCGGTCTTGACCATCTCGTCGCGAATCTCCTTGTGGCGGGCATAGATCGCCTCGGCGGTCTCGCGGCTGCCGTAATGCTCCTCGAGAATGCCCATGACATCGGGCAGCGTGCGGCCGATAAACTGATGGATCAGCGCATCATCAATCGCGAGCCCCAGCTCGGCGGCGCCTGCCTTCCAGGCCTTAATCCCCAAACGCTCGGTATCGACCAGCGTTCCATCCATGTCAAAAATAACAGCCTTGATCATATCGGTCCCCCATCGACTCGCGCTGTCATACTTTCGCTACTCTACCGCACTTTACGAACTTGTATATAACGTATATACCATATTGCACTTTCGTTACATAGATAGAAGTCTTATGGCGAGTGGCTCGGTAGGATTATAGTTTCGTCCGAGCTTTAATAACTGTAAGGAACTTTCATGCTTTCAGACACCGCCGCACCCGCAGAGGAGCTTCAGGACAAACTCGCAGCACTCGAGCAGCTGCTTTTGGCATACGGACGCGTCGCCATCGGCTTTTCCGGCGGCGTCGATAGCAGCTTTTTGGCCGCCGTGTGTGCTCGCATCATGCCCGCCAACACGCTTCTCGTCCACCTCACCACGCCGCTCATCGGTACGCCCGAACAGGCTTCGTTTGAGCGGTCCGTTGATGGACAAGCCAATGAGGGGCCGCATTTTAAGCTCCCCGTGCTCAATCTTTCGGTGGATCAGTTGCAGCTCCCCCGAGTAGCCTGCAACGATGCCAATCGCTGCTACCACTGCAAGCACGCCGGCTTTACCGCCATCGTCAACCACGCCAAGTCGCTCGGCTTTCCCACCGTCATCGATGGCAGCAATGCAAGTGATCGCGGCGACTACCGCCCCGGTATGCGCGCGGCAAAAGAGCTCGGCGTACGCTCCCCTCTCATGGAGGTCGGCTTTACCAAGGACGAAGAGCGCGAGCTGCTGCGCGCATGGGGCTATCCCGTTTGGAACCTGCCGGCGGGAGCATGTCTTGCCACGCGCGTTCCCACGGGCGAGGAGCTTACGCGCGAGAAGGTCGATTTAATCCGCGCCTGCGAGGATTACCTGCACGATCTTGATCTGGCACAGGTACGCGCGCGCTTGATCGGCGGCTGCATGCATATCGAGGCCGCACCCGCAGATGTTGCCAAGATTGCCGCCCTCGGCGGTGCCGCCATCGACGGCAAGGGCAAGACCCCGCTGCCCGCCGTTATCGAGTCCGCGCTACGCGAGCTGGGCTGCGACCATATCTCCCCCGAGGTCACCCCCTACATTCACGGCAACATGAATCTTTAGGTTACGCCGTTTTACAAACGGCGCAACTGCTCGGCGCTGCGCGGGCTCCGGGCACGACAATCTGACGTTCAACTTCAAGGGCGCGACCAAAAGGTCAGCGCCCGCTTGTTTCACGTCACCTTGCCGCACCCGGAGCCCGCTCGCTCACATATGCTCAACCTGGACTGCGTTAACTGACCTGCCAATAAGGGACAGGTTTATTTTGGCAGGTTTTATCTGGGGAAATATCGCGAGGCAGTCGCCCCCCTAGCACCCATCTAACTTCGAGAGACACAAGAGGGGCGACTCGCCTGCATCTACTTCTTCCGATAGCGGCGGTTGCGGCTCGTCGACGAACCCATTACTTCGATGAGTCCTTTATCCTCCATTTTTGGCAGATGGTAGCGGACGGACGAATTTTGGCATTCCGTCTCTCTAAAACAATAGATTTATCTCTCTCTAACGTTTCGTATATCTCTCTAACTTTAGAGAGATAAGCGCCTTGTTTTAGAGAGACATTAAGAGAGATATATCGAATTCGCTGCTAGATTGCCTAATGCTATCTCTCTAACCAACCTTCTCTTTAGAGAGACATTTAGAGAGACGAGCGCGACCTCTCTAATCATGGGCTCCACTCTTTAAGGTGCACACTTCCTAACCGTGCCCTAAGTTGCGGTGAAATAGTCCCCGATTAACCTGCCAAAAAGGAACAGGTTTATTTTGGCAGGTTTTATCTGGGGAAACGCAAATAGGGCCGTGACACCCATACGGCGTCGCGGCCCTTTTCCTTGGAGAAGGATCAATTGATTGAACGGGATGACCGTTCTAGTCTTCGAGTCCGCTATTGATGAGCTCCGCAATCTCAACGGGATCGGTGCTCGCGCGCACCTTGTCACGGAAGCCGGCGTCCATCAGCATCACGGCAGCCTTGGAGAGCAGACGCAGGTGCGTAGTTCCGGCCTCGCCGGCGGGCACGTACAGCGCGAGCGCAACATCGACGGGCACCCCATCGAAGCTCGGCCATTCAACGGGTTCGGTCAGTTTAAGCACGGCAACGCCCGGCGTGTGGATCGCGTCGCTTTTGGCATGCGGAACGGCAAAACCGGCGACAAGGCCGGTCTCGGCCTCGTTCTCGCGAGCAATGAAGGCGGCCTCTACGGCAGATGCGTCATCGGCAAAGCCGAGCTCGATGGCCTGCTCGGACAAATAATGCAGGGCGTCCTCGCGCGAGGCGGCGGTATACCCGATTGTCACTTGGTTGGCAGATACAAATCCCATGGAAACCTTCCTTACAACACGGACCTGACCGCAGCTTCGATGCCGTCGGCGTCCAAACCGTACTTGTGCAGCAAATCGACCGCAGGGCCGGACTCGCCATACACATCGCGCACGCCGACGCGACGCATCGGCACCGGATGCTGCTCCGCGAGCACCGAGGCCACGGCCTCGCCAAGACCACCGATAATCGAATGCTCCTCGGCAGTGACCACACGACCAGTCTTCTTGGCGCTGGCAACCACCAGGCGCTCATCAAGCGGCTTGATCGTGTGCATATTGATGACCTCGGCATCGATACCATCGGCAGCGAGCGCCTCGGCAGCCTCAAGCGCCTCAGCGACCATAAGGCCACAAGCGATGATGGTCACATCGGACCCCTCGCGCACGACCACGCCGCGACCAATCTTGAACTCATAGTCCTCGCAGTCGTTGATGACCGGTGTTGCCAGGCGTCCGAAACGCATGTAGACCGGCCCCTCAAACTCATAGGCGGCGCGCACGCATGCGCGAGCCTCGATGTCATCGGCGGGAACAATCACCGTCATACCCGGGATCGTGCGCATGAGCGCGATGTCCTCGCAGCACTGATGCGTGGCACCGTCTTCACCGACCGATATGCCCGCATGCGTGGCACCGATTTTGACGTTGAGGTGCGGATAGCCGATGGAATTACGCACTTGCTCGTACGCGCGGCCGGCAGCGAACATGGCAAAGGTGCTCGCAAAGGCGACGTGACCCGTGGTCGCAATGCCGGCGGCAAGCCCCATCAGGTTGCTCTCGGCAATGCCGGCGTCGTAGAAGCGCTCAGGGTGCGCAGCCTTAAACTTACCGGTCTGCGTGGCGGCGGCCAGGTCGGCATCGAGAACCACAAAGTCATCGCGCTCATTGCCCAGCTCGACAAGTGCCTCGCCATAGCTAACGCGCGTGGCGACTTTCTTGACGTCTGCCATTAGAGCTCCTCCCCTGCTGCTGCGAGCTCGGCCATGGCCTGCTCAAACTGTTCATCGTTGGGTGCCTTGCCGTGCCAGCCCACCTGGTTTTCCATAAAGGAGACGCCCTTGCCCTTCACCGTCTCGGCGATAATGGCCACGGGCGAGTCGCTCACTTTGCGGGCCTCGGCAAAGGCGGCGGCAATCTGCGCCATGTCGTTACCGTCGGCGAGCTCGATCACATGCCACTTAAAGGCGCGGAACTTGTCAGCGAGCGGCATGGCCGAGTTGACCTCATCGATCGTGCCGTCAATCTGCAAGCCGTTGTGGTCGACGACGGCAACAAGATTGTCGAGTGCATGGTTGCCGGCGAACATGGCCGCCTCCCACACCTGGCCTTCCTCGCACTCACCGTCGCCCAGCAACGTGTAGACACGGTAGCCGTCGCCCCAGTGCTTAGCGGCAAGCGCCATTCCAACTGCAGCAGAGATGCCCTGACCGAGCGATCCGGTGGACATATCGATGCCAGGGGCGTCGTTCATGTTGGGATGGCCCTGCAGTCGGCTGCCAATATGGCGGAGCGTCTCGAGCTCTTCGACGGGAAAATAGCCGCGATTTGCCAACACCGAATACAGGCCCGGCGCCGCGTGACCCTTGGAGAGCACAAAGCGATCGCGATCGGCCTTGTGAGAGTCGGCAGGATCGATATTCATTTCCTCAAAGTACAGATACGTCATGATGTCGGCAGCACCGAGCGATCCACCTGGGTGTCCCGACTTGGCCGCGTGAACCGCAGTCACGACACCCTTCCTGACCTCATTGGCGACCTTCGCCAGCTCCTGGTTGGTCATACGAATTCCTCTCTTGAGAACAACCCCGGCACCGGATGACACGATGCCGGGGCAATCCACTCGTTAAGCCTGAGCGACGACCTTCTGCCAGTCGGCCTCGAACGAGGCAAGGCCCTGATCGGTCAGCGGATGGTGCAGGCACTTCTTAAGGGCTGCCATGGGCACGGTCGCGATATCGGCGCCAAGCAGCGCGGCCTGGGTTACGTGGTTGGGCGTACGAACCGAGGCGGTGATGATCTCGACGGTGTCGTCGACGTTCTTGCCCGTCCAGTCGTAGTTCTTAATGCAGGTCACGACGTTGTCGAGCTGCGAGATACCGTCCTCGGCGATGTCGTCGAAACGACCGACAAACGGGCTGATGTAGCGAGCACCGGCGTTGGCGGCCATAAGGGCCTGCGTCGGCGAGAAGACGAGCGTCATGTTGACGCGCACGCCAGCATCGGCCAGCGCACGGCAGGCGGCAAGGCCGGCCTCGCACACGGGAAGCTTGACCACGATGTTGGGGGCGAGGGCGGCAAGGCGCTTGCCCTCCTCGATCATACCCTCGGCAGTGGTCGCGGTAGACTCGGCGGACACGGGCAGGCCCTCGCAGAGCTCGGCAATCTTGAGCATATGCGGCTCAAAGTCGGCAAGCTTGCCGCCGGTCTTGGCGTACAGGGACGGGTTGGTGGTAACACCGGCCAGGCAGCCCCAGCTCTTGGCCTCGGCAATCTCGTCCAGATTGGCGGTATCGATAAAGAACTTCATGGTGAACCCCTTCAAAGGAAGCTAAAACTCAAAAGAATGGGACAAAGGGACTGCCCCTTTGTCCCATGTGCCGGGCCTGCAGCTGGGACATGCCCCAGGCCCGGCGTCGCGTAGGAAAAGCTACTTACTCGGCAAGAGCGGCCTCGATGCGGGTCGTGACGCCCTTGAGGTTAAGACCGACGACGTACTGTTTGATCGGGCGCTTGATGTGCTCGATGACAAAGCGCTTGCCGTCGATGTCCTGAGCGGCGAGGTTGCGGTAGAGCTTCTCGACCTGCTCCTTGACCTCAGGATCGTTGAACGCATAGTGACCGGAGACATCCAGGATCTTCAGGCTGAGCTCATCGTCGGCAAGAATGTCGTCGACCTGCAGGTTGACGTCGTCGCCAGTCATCCACTTGCGCCAGCGCTCGGTCTTGATAGCCTTGACCAGCAGGGTGTGATACAGGTCGGAGGGGTCATCGCACAGACCGTTGTCGACCAGGATCTGCTCGGTGGCGCAGAGCTTGAGGTAGGCGCGGGTCTCCTCGGTGCCATACTGCGGAGCAACGTTGGAGGCGGTCACGTGTGCCGGGATGTGCTCGAGCAGCGTCGCGTCGTCCAGATAGTCGGCGTTGTGCTCCTTCAGGCCCACGCCGTAGCGCTTAGCCATGTCGGCGAGCTCGCGGGCATTCTTGAAGTTGTAATGGCCGACCTGCTCGGTCCAACGGGTGAGCGTACCGGTCTGGCCGACGATAAAGGTGGGCATGGGGCAGCCGCGCTTCTCGAGCTCGGGCTGCAGCTGAGAAATGAACTCCTCGTACTTATCGGTAGAGGTCAAGCCGCCATTGGTCTCCTCGGTACCGACCTCATAGGCAACCTCGGGCAGGTTATGCTCGCGACGGTACTGCTCAAGGTAGTCGATAAGATCAATCGTGCGGCGAAGCACCACGTCGAGCGGAATAACCTTGCCGATCTGGTAGGGGTCCTTGGTGGGGTCGACCATCAGCAGGTCAAAGCCTGCCTCCATGTCGGCGACGAAGGACTTGCGGGCGAGCTCCATGGCCTCGTCCTCGGGCAGGTGGGCGTTACGCTCCTCGTCGCGCTGCCACGGACCGCCGTGATCGCGGCACAGGTAGTACGGACCGGTGTAACCCACCTCGTCGGCAACCTTCTTGATGTCGGCGGCAAAGCGCGTCTGGTCCCAACCGTTGACGTAGCCGGCGCCCATCTCGTCCATATCGACCTGGTTGCGGCTGGCGATAAACATGGGCGGGAAATCCTCGTCCTTGGCAAGCTCGAACACGGCCTGAATCAGGTTGGGGCTCATGGGGCCAATGCCGACCATGGTTGCGTGATCGCCGCTATCCTGCAGCTTGAGCATGCCCTGAACGGCCTGACGGATGGTGAGGTTGGACATTTTGTTCTCCTTCTCCAGAGGATTTTTGACAAAAGTTCCCTGGGACCCAGATGTGGGCCCTATCAGTACGGATGGATTTTGTTGTGTAGGGGCGGTTGTGCGGAGTCAAATCCATCCCTCCGCACAACCGGAGTCCTTAAAGGTTTACTTGGCCTGCTTATCGAGCGTGGGCTTCATGGCAATCAGGATTGCAGCGGCGACCACGGCGCCAATCACGATGTCCAGGCAGAACAGCGCGACGTTGTTGGTGGCAAGGGCGACGATAAAGCCACCGTGCGGGACGTAGCAGTCGATGCCCTGGAAGGCGGCAAGTGCCGCACCCACGGCAGAGCCGATGCAAATGCCGGGCAGGGTGTGACCGAGGTCCTTGACCGCGAAGGGGATAGCGCCCTCGGTAATACCGATGCAGCCCATGAACAGCGCGGAGATGCCCATCTGGCGGTCAGCGTCATCGAACTTGTTCTTGGCGATGAGCGCAGCGAGGCCACAGGCGATCGGGGGAACGGCGACGGCGACGCGGAACATACCGTTAGGACCGTAGATACCGGAGGCCATGATGGCCATGGTGAAGGTCGAGGCGGTCTTGTTGATGGGGCCACCCATATCGAAGGCGGTCATAACGCCAATGACCAGACCCAGGACAACTGCGGAACCGCCCTGCAGGCTGCCGAGCACGCCGGTGAGCCAGTCCATCACAAAGCCAAGCGGCGTGGCCAGGATGTAGATATAGGCCATGCCCAGGACAAGCGAGGTCAGAATCGGGATGATCAGGATGGGCATGATGGTCTGGATGGTGTTGTTGACCTTCCAGGTCTTCATCCAGCGGACAAAGTAGCCGCAGATGACCGCCATGATCATGGCGCCCAAGAAGCCGGTCGAAACGCTGTTGCCGTTAGGGGTAACGACTGCGTTGTTGACCAGGTAGCCCAGGACAAAACCGGGGGCGAGCGCGGGCTTGCCGGCCATCGAGTAGGAGATGTATGCCGCAAGCACCGGGATCATCATGGAGATGCCGGCCATGCCGATGGTGTTAAGGCTCACCATCAGCGGGTTCGTAACCTCCATGCCGTTGGCGCCGGCGGTACCGGATGCCAGCGAGAAGGCAAGAAACACGCCGCCGATAACGACGATGGGGATAAAATAGGAAACGCCGGTATTGAATGCATTGAGCAGCGTCTTGCCAGGATCGGCAAAGATAGACTGCTTGGACGCCGGTGTCGGGGCCTGCGGGGCAGCGGAGACGGCCTTCTTCTCTGCCTTGGCCTCGGCCTTGGGCGCGTCAACGGCGCCACCCGTCGCCTTGATGATCTCAATGGCCTGGTCGATGATCTTTACCGGATCGGCGATTACATCCGAGGTGCCGACCTTCAGGAACTTGCCCTCGGCCATCTTCTGCTCAAAACGGTCCTCGTTCTCGACACCCACGTCGACGGACTCCAGGACCAGGTCGGCGGAGTCCACGTCTTCCCGCGTGAGCTCATTCTCGATACCCAGGCCACCCTGAGCCTCGACCTTGCACTCGATGCCACGGGCGGCGCATTCATCCTGAATCGCCTTCTGGGCCATATACGTGTGGGCGATACCCACAGTACAGGCGGCAACGCCTACGATCTTCATTGCTTCCCTCTTTTCATAGAGTTGCGTGCGCAAGACACCGTTTGCGGAGGCCTCCGGAGCATCCCCTGCCGTTTGGACTTGCTGTCTTTTCGACAAGAACAATATAGGTGCTCGTTTTTCTTAATGCCAGCTTATTTCGGTAAACGCGCAGGTCAGAGCGTTGCTTATGCGATTTAGTTATGCGTTTAACCAAAAATGAATCCTGCGATTTTGCCCTCGATTTCAAAAGTCAAGAAGTATTTGATTTTCTCGGTAGACGGCAGATGCGCATGCCGGTCACAAATTTCGACCCCACCCGTATGCCGCATTTGTTGCATACTCATATGAAAGGAAAAAGCCGCTCACCGAAGCGTATCCTTCACCAAGACTCAAAGTCATCATGTTGGAAAATGCTCATCTGTCGGAAGGAGTCGCTGTGGCAAAACAGCGCGTTACGATCGCAGACGTCGCTCGAGAGGCGGGAACCTCGACGGCAAGCGTCTCGTATTACCTCAACGACAAACGAGAAAAGCTTAGCGAGAAGACGCAGAACAAAATCGCGCGCGTCATTAAGGAACTCGGATACGTTCCCAACGCCCAAGCGCAGACGCTCACCGGCAAGCAAACCCACGTCATTGCCATCATCATTTTGGATAACACCAACAAATGGGCGGGGCTCGTTCTCAATGGCATGGAGCAGGTCATGCTCCCCGCGGGCTACCAGACGGTCGTTTGCACGAGCAACTTTAACCCCGAGACCGAGCTCATGTACGTCGACAAGATGCTCTCGCTGGGCGTCGATGGCTTTATCATCCAGCCCACGGCAAACTTCAAAGCCGTGCATGACCGCATTAGACGCGCCGGCAAGCCGGTCGTCTTTTTCGATGCGGCCATCTATAGCCCAGGTACCAGCTGGATCAAAACCAACCTTTACGACGGCGTGTACAACGCCACACAGGCACTCCTCGACGCCGGCTACGAAGATTTCTTTTCCATTGCCGCCAACATGACCGAAATGCGCACCCGCATGGAGCGTTTTCAGGGGTATGCCGAGGCGCTGGCAGCGAACGGGCAGCTCTACAAAGCGATTCCCATCGATCACAACAAGCCGTCAATCAACGAGCTCACCGAATACTTTAAATTCAAGTTCAATCCCGCCAAGCGAACCCTTATCTTCGTGCAAAATCAGTGGGCACTTCCCCGTGTCTACAAGGCCCTCCAGCCAATGGCCCATCTGCTTCCGCAGCAAATCGGCCTTTTGGGACTCAACTGCGAAGACTGGACTAATCTCACCACACCGACCGTCTCCACCATCATCGAGCCCGTCGACCAAGAAGGTCGCGAAGCAGCCGAGATGCTGCTCGCCCTACTTGACGGAAGCAGCGAACCCGGCGAGCAGCGCATTCTCGAGTGCAAGCTCAACTGGCTCGACTCCACCTCGATCTAGACCGCGGGACAAATGAATCAGTAGCGTCTATCCCAAATCTTGAGTATTTGTTCGACAGAACGGCCCCTGCCGGCTCCTGCTAGACTGGTAGATTCCCAACCGTCCATCCAGGAGCCTCAATGTCGCGCAAGCCCGCCTACAAGCAAGTACTTTCCATCGGCACCGCCGTGGTGCTGGGGTTTGCGCTGTTCACAGGGTCGCTCGACGGGGCGCCCAAGCTGTTGTCGCCGCAAAGCGATGAGCAGGCGGTAGCTCTGGCCGAGAAACAAAACGAGAGTCCCAGCCGCACCGACGACGAGGCAGACCTGGTTGCCCGGCTCGAATCGGGAACAGTGAGCTCTTCAGACCCTCAAAACGGCCAGGACTCTGGCAATGGCTCCGATTCCGCCGCAACCGACACCGATGACGACGTTTCCGCGGACAGTGCCGCCACCCCCATCGACGAGGTCGAAAACCCCGACCTCAACCGCGCCCGCGGTGTTTATCTCAGCAGCATTCCCGACTACGCCGGCAACCCCTACGTTGCCCTTCGCGCCGACAGCACGCACCCGCTAGGCACACCATCATTCACGCTCGATGAATACGAGCGCGCTGCAGAAGAGGGCTGCTTTAAGAAGTTCTCCAAACTCGACAGCCTGGGCCGCACCCGCAAAGCGCTCGCCTGTGTGGGCCCCGAATCACTCGGTCAAGGCGAGCGCGGCGATATCTCGCGTATCCATCCCGCTGGATGGCGCCAGCAGCGCTACGACTTTATTCCGGGCCAGAGCCTCTACAACCGCTGCCACCTTATCGCCTGGTCGCTCTGCGGCGAAAACGCCAACCGCAAGAATCTCCTCACCGGCACGCGCTATCTCAACGAAACGGGCATGCTGCCGTTTGAGGAGCAGATTCTCGGCTACATCCGCGACACGGGCAACCATGTGCTCTACCGCGTCACGCCCATGTATAACGAAGAGGAACTTGTCTGCCGTGGTGTGCGCCTTGAGGCGCAATCGGTCGAGGACCACGGCAAGGCCCTCTGCTTCCACGTGTACTGCTACAACCTGCAGCCGCACGTGCAGATCGACTACGCCACCGGCCGCAATCAGGCCTCGGGAGACTAGGGCCGACCAAGCTGCCCAAAACCTATAATGATCCGTTTTCCTCCGTCCCCCGGGGATCAAAAGGGCCGCCCTGGATTGCCCAGAGCGGCCCTTGCACCGGCATGTATGTTGCAGGCAACGCCACACGCTACTTGGCGCGGCCCTCCTCATAGCGCTCCACGAGCTTGGCCTGAACGTCATAAGGCACCTGCTCGTAGCCAGCGGGCTTCATGGTAAAGTCGCCCGTGCCGCGCGTGATAGAGCGTAGGCGCGTCGAATAATCCGTCAGTTCTGCCAGCGGCGCCTGGGCAATGACCACGGTATCGCCGCGCTCATCGGTCTCCATACCCGTCACGCGACCGCGCGAGGCCGAGATGTCGCCCATCACGGCGCCGGCGTAGCTCTCGGGAATAGTCACCGTGATTTCCTCGATGGGCTCCAGCACCACCGGGTCGGCATCGGCACATGCCTTGCGCAGGCCGATGCGAGCCGCCGCGCGGAACGCCATCTCGTTGGAGTCGACGCTGTGATACGAGCCGTCGTACACAGCCACGCGAATGCCCGTGAGCGGGTAGCCGGCAATGATGCCGTCCTTCATGGTCTCCTGGACACCCTTGTCCACGGCGGGGATCAGCGAGCGCGGAATACGGCCACCTACGACTTCATCCACAAACTCGTAGCCGTCGCTCGTGCCGTCGGGCCCAATGAGCGGCTCAACGCGCAGCCAGCAGTCGCCATACTGACCGGCACCGCCAGTCTGCTTCTTGTGGCGGCCCTGGGCACTCGCCGTGCGGCGGATGGTCTCGCGATACGGAATGCGGATCGGCACGCTTTTGGCCACGACCTTGGTGCGATCTTCCAAACGGTTGAGCAGCACCGAAACCTGCGCCTCACCAACGGCGGAGATAATGGTCTGGCCGGTCTCCTCGTCGCGGTCGATGCTCATGGTCGGATCAGCCTTGCAGGCCTTCTCGATAAACGTGTAGAGCTTCTCTTCGTCGCCGCGATTCTCGGCCTCGATGGCAATGCGGTACTGCGAGTTGGGGAACTTAAACGCCGCAGCCTCGACCTTACCGGTAATGGAGAGCGTATCGCCCGTCTCGGCAGCCAGCTTGGGCGCCACGATGATGTCGCCGGCATAGGCGTGACCGACCTCGGTCATATCGCGGCCGCACATCACATACAGGTGTGCCAGACGATCGCTCTTGCGGGTACGCGCATTGATCAGCTCAAGACCCGGCTCAAGCGTACCCGTCAGCACCTTGATAAAGCTGATGCGACCCTGCTGCGGATCGGCCAGGGTCTTAAACACAAAGGCCACCGGGCGGTCATCGTCACTCGAGATCTTGAGCGAATCACCGTCGATGAGCGGCATCTCGCCGTAGTCCGTCGGCGCCGGGAAGTACGTGGCGATGTCGTCCATCAGCGAGTTGACGCCCTGCTCCTTAATGCAATCGCCCGCAAAGACCGGCACAAAGATGCGCTCGGCGATCGCCTTCGACAGCAGGCCTTCAAGCTCCTCCTGCGTCAGCGTCTCCTCGCCTTCCAGGTATTTCATCATCAGCTCATCGTCAGCCTCGGCCACCAGCTCGCACAGATGGTCATGGGCTTCCTCGGCCTGGGCACGATACTCCTCGGGAATCTCCGACTCAACGGCTTCGGTGCCGTTGCAATGGCGCGCCTTCATGCGCACCAGGTCGATGATGCCGTCAAAGTCCTCGCCCTCGCCCCAGGGAAGGGTCACGGCGCCCAGGCGCGTGCCAAAGCGCTCCTGCAGCAGGCCCATCGTGGTCGCAAAGCTGGCCTCGGAGCGCGACAGGCGGTTTACGAACACCGCACGCGCCAGGCGCAGGTCCTCGGCGGCATACCAGAGCTTAACCGTCGTAGGCTGCGGGCCGGCCTCGGCGTCGACCACAAACAGAGCAGTCTCGCAAACACTCATCGCGGCAAAGGCGTCGCCGATAAAATCGGGGTAGCACGGGGCATCGAGCACATTGATGCGCGCGCCCTTCCAGTCGATCGGCGCAATGGTCGTCGAGATGGAAAACGCACGCTTAACCTCTTCGGGGTCATAGTCGAGCGTGGGCTTGGTGCCGTCGTGGCCGCCCAGGCGGGCGGTCTTGCCGGAAAGGTGGAGCATGGCCTCGGCGAGTGAAGTCTTGCCCACCCCGCCTTGGCCTACGAGCACCACGTTCCTTACGTTACCGGTCTTGGGAGCACCCATGATGACCTCCTTGCAGGGCCGCGCGCAATGCGCGACGCCAACGGGGAGAGTTCGCGGTCGGTGCCATCCCGGGAGCAGCATGGTCGGCAGCCGAGCCGACTCACCCTCCAAATGTCCTATGCCACCACCCTACCCTCACGGGCGGCTGTCCATGCATACCTTTCGGCGCACGTATGAATACAGGCGGCGAGAGGAAGAGACAAGCTTGTGAGGCGATTATTGAACCCCGTCGATGCAAACAAAAAGCCGCCACAGACCGTAAGACCTGCGGCGGCTTCGCCTCAATTAATAGTTGAGTAAATACCTGAGCCTATCCCTCGATACGGCTCAAGAACTCACGGGTGCGCTGCTCACGCGGATGGTCGATAACCTGCTCGGCAGGACCCTCCTCGACAATGCGACCGCCGTCCATAAAGATCACGCGGTCAGCAACATCGCGCGCAAACTGCATCGCATGGGTCACGATCACCATCGTCATATTCTGCGCGGCAAGGTCTTTAATGACACGCAGCACCTCGGCCGTCAGCTCGGGATCGAGCGCCGAAGTCGGCTCATCAAAGAACAGGATCTCCGGATCGAGCGCCAAGGCGCGGGCGATACTCACACGCTGTTGTTGACCGCCCGAAAGCTCACATGGCACCTTGTTCTCGTTGCCCGTAAGCCCCATCTGCGCGATCAACTCACGCGCACGTGCTTCAGCCTGCTCGCGCGGGCGCTTGAGCACGCGAATCGGAGCATCGATGATGTTTTTCATCACGGTATAGTGCGGGAACAGGTTGTAATTTTGGAACACCAGGCCGAATCGCGAGCGTGCCCGCTTGGGCACATCGCCCTTCGCATAGACCGCGCCCGAACCCGCATCCGTCGCAACGGCAAGGTCACCAAACGAGAGTGAGCCTCCGTCGAGTGTCTCGAGCAGCGTGGCACACCGCAGCAGCGTGGACTTGCCGCCACCCGAAGGCCCGATAATCGCCACGACCTCGCCACGCTTGACCTCGAGCGAGATATCCTTGAGCACCTCATTGCCGCCAAACGCCTTGCGCGCGCTTTCGATTTTCATCACTGAGTTAGTCATGGTAATAGTCCAGCTTCTTTTCGGCAGCGCCCAGCAGCATCTCGACGACGAAGTTAAAGACCCAGTAGATTAGCGCCGCGATCGCAAACGGCACCATGCTCACCTGCGAGGCGACCAGCGCCTTGGCCGTCGAGAACATCTCACCCACGCCAATGGCAAACGCCAGCGACGTGTCCTTGACCAGCGTGATGATCTCGTTGCCCATCGCAGGCAGAATACGCTTGGCGACCTGCGGCATCACGATATACAGAAACGTCTGCATGCGCGAATAGCCCAGCACCTCGGCTGCCTCGTATTGACCGCGCGGAATGGACTGCAGGCCCGAGCGATAGATCTCGGCAAAGTAACCGGCGTAGTTGATGATGAACGCCACGACGCACGCCGTCCACTTGGAATCGGGAGTGAGCGAAATGCCAAACACGTAGTACGGGGCAAAGTAGATGGCAAACATCTGCAGCATGAGCGGCGTGCCGCGCATGACCGAGATATAGATGCGCGCAATCCAGCGAAGCGGCGCGATTTTGCTCATGCGCATAAACGCCACGGGGATTCCCAGCGGAATCGACCCCAGCAGCGTCAGCACAAACAACTGCAAACTGACCAAGAAACCCTGGCCAAGCATCTGTATCATGACCTGAATAGACATTACTTGAGCACCCAATTATCGAAAGATAGACCATAGCTTGAATACTTGTCGCACAGGTCCTTAACCGTGCCGTCCTCGTAGAGCGCCTTGAGCGACTCGGTCACGGCGTCGGCCGACTTGGTGTCGCCCTTCTTAAAGCCGACGGCGTAGTGCTCGCTGGACAGCGGCTCATCAAGCTGCGTATAGGCATCGGGCTTGGCGGCAAGCTGATACTGGGCAATCGAAAGGTCACAAGCCACGGCATCGACCGCGCCGCTCTCGAGCTGCATAAAGGCCGTGTTGTACTCGCCGATCGTGTCGAGCGTGGCAAACGTCGCCGCCAGATCCTTCTGGTCACCCTCAAGCACGTCCTGCGCAGCGGAATCAGTCTGGGTAATCACAGTCTTGCCGGCAAGATCGTCCCAGCCCTTGATGCCCGCATCCTTCTTGACCACCAGCACCTGCTCGTTGAGCATGTACGGCTCGGAGAACGTGTAGTCGTCCTCACGGCCCTCCATGGTAAAGCCGTTCCAGATGCAGTTGATGGCGCCCGAGTTAAGCAGCGTGTCCTTGGCATCCCAATCGATGGCCTCGTATTTGACCTCCCAGCCCTGCTTATCGGCAACAGCCTTGGCAAGATCGAGATCAAATCCGGTGTACTCGCCATCGTCGCCCACAAAGCCGTACGGAGGATAGGACTTATCAAAGCCCACCACGAGCTTCTTGGACTCCGCAGCGCCCTTCACATCCTTGGCCGCGGCAGAGCCAGCAGCGGAGCCCTTGCCGGCACCACCGCCGCAACCGACAAGACCAAGGCCAAGCACCGTGGCGAGCGAGCCGGCTAGACCAACAAACTGACGACGAGACATATCGGTATTCATGGTATTCCCCCTTGATGGCACTTTAGTTAAGTAAAGTGAGTCATGTAACGTTCAGAATCATACACTTTAGCGTGATAGAGCACAAGATGAGTTTGCCCGCCGCGCGAGGGGTGCGGGGGTTAAGTTTCCTGCTCTACAGTCCTGCTCACGACGGAGGCCACATTAAGTGGCCTCCTGT
>CABVAO010000006.1 GCA_902496335.1 uncultured Collinsella sp. | reverse complement strand
GGATCAAGAAGTCCCTCGGGTGGCTGAGCCCGATGGAGTACCGCAGGAAGCTTGGATACGCCTAGGCGCGGTCCAAGAAATCGTCCGCACCCCCTTCTGACTCTTAAACAAGAACTATTCCACCGCAACTATTTTGAGTGGTTTCATAGACCATAAGTCACGAAAAAAGTCAAGCCATGTCTGTTTAAACAAAATAGCGGCAGTACAAGCGCATTCGCGCTTGCCAAAAATCGATATTAATGAACAGCCTGCTTGTATCTGTAAAATGCATGGCTTGATGAGCGACGCCTTGTCGTGTAATGAGTCAAAAAGCAGTAACGTAATCAACTTGTAACAAACCTAGACGTTTAAACAAATAATCCAACCTTTTGCGGATTTAGCTATAATTCCACAAACCAAACAGCTATACTCCTTTCATGTCGTGTAGGAAATACGTAGACAAAAAGGAGGTTATGTGATGGTAAGTATTGTTCTTGCTAGCCACGGGGACTTGGCAGCTGGAATCAAGCAGACGGGCTCGATGGTCTTTGGCGATCAACCGTCTGTTGCCGTGGTCTCGCTCGAGCCGAGCATGGGCCCCGACGATTTCCGTGCCAAGGTCGAGGAAGCAGTCGCTTCCTTCGAGGACCAGGAGCAGGTGCTCTTCCTCGTTGATCTGTGGGGCGGCACGCCGTTCAACCAGATCAGCGGGCTCATCGAGGGCCACGATTCCTGGGCTATCGTCACCGGTGTCAACCTGCCTATGCTCATCGAGGCATATTCGCAGCGCTTTGACGCAAAGAACACTGCACATGCGATCGCAAAACATCTCGTGACTGAGGCTAAGGCTGGCGTGCGTGTCAAGCCCGAGTCTCTGGAGCCCGAGGAGAAGAAGCCGGCTGCGGCCGCCGCTGCTCCTGCAGGCGCCATCCCTCCGGGAACGGTCATCGGCGATGGGCACATCAAGATCGCCCACGTCCGTATCGACACCCGTCTGCTTCATGGTCAGGTGGCCACCACGTGGACCAAGCAGATCAACCCCAACCGCATCATCGTGGTTTCCGACGGCGTTGCTCACGACGAGCTCCGCAAGACCATGATCGAGCAGGCTGCCCCTCCGGGAGTCCATGCCAACGTCGTGCCCATCAAGAAGATGGCCGAGGTCGTCAAGGACACGCGCTTTGGTGACACCAAGGCCATGCTGCTCTTTGAGAACCCGCAGGATCTGCTCAAGGCCATCGAGGCCGGCGTCGACATCAAGGAAGTCAACATCGGTTCCATGGCTCACTCCAAGGGCAAGGTCGTCGTCACCAACGCCGTCGCTATGGGCGATGACGATGTCAAGACTCTCGAGGCTCTCAAGGCCAAGGGCGTCAAGTTCGAGGTCCGCAAGGTTCCTTCGGATTCCTCCGAGGATCTCGACGCCATGTTGAAGAAAGCTAAGGCCGAACTGGCCGCTCAAGCATAGTAAAGGAGGGTCCGATACATGTCTGCAATCACTATTCTGCTTGTTGCGATTGTCGCGTTGCTTGCCGGTATGGAAGGCATTCTGGATGAGTTCCAGTTCCATCAGCCGCTCGTGGCATGCACGCTTATCGGTCTCGTAACCGGTCATCTTCAGGAGGGCATCCTCCTGGGCGGTTCGCTCCAGATGATGGCCCTTGGCTGGGCTAACGTCGGCGCCGCTGTCGCGCCTGACGCCGCTCTGGCCTCGGTCGCTTCTTCGATCATCATGGTGCTCGCCCTCAACGGTGGCGCCACCGATTCGGCCAAGGCCGTTACCACCGCTATCGCCGTCGCCGTCCCGCTGTCGGTCGCTGGTCTGTTCCTGACCATGATCTGCCGTACCATTGCTACCGCTATCGCTCACGCCATGGACGGTTGCGCCGAGAAGGGCGACTTCTCCGGCATCGAGCGCTGGCAGTATGCTGCCATCCTCATGCAGGGCCTTCGTATCGCCATCCCGGCAGTGCTTCTGTGCGTCATCCCAGCCGAGGCCGTTACCAACGCGCTTAACGCTATGCCCGACTGGCTGTCCGGCGGCATGGCTGTCGGCGGCGGCATGGTCGCTTCCGTCGGTTACGCCATGGTCATCAACATGATGGCCACCAAGGAGACCTGGCCGTTCTTCGTCCTCGGCTTCGTCCTTGCTGCCATCCCTCAGCTTACGCTGATCGCCCTTGGTCTCATTGGCATCTCCCTTGCCCTCATCTACCTTGGCCTTAAGGATCTGGCCAAGCAGGGTGGCGGCATGGGCGGTGGCTCCGGCGACCCGCTCGGCGACATTCTGAACGATTACGAGTAGGAGGGGAGTGATACATATGGCAGAGAACAAGATTCAGCTCACCAAGGCTGACCGCAAGAAGGTTTGCTTCCGTCATCAGTTCCTTCAGGGCTCGTGGAACTACGAGCGTATGCAGAACGGCGGCTGGTGCTTCGCAATGATCCCTGCGATCAAGAAGCTCTACACCAGCAAGGATGACCAGATTGCCGCTCTTAAGCGCCACCTGGAGTTCTATAACACCCACCCCTATGTTTCCGCCCCCGTCATTGGCGTTACCCTCGCCCTCGAGGAGGAGCGCGCCAACGGTGCCCCGATTGACGACGTCGCCATCCAGGGCGTCAAGGTCGGTATGATGGGCCCGCTCGCCGGCGTCGGTGACCCCGTCTTCTGGTTCACCCTTCGCCCGATTCTGGGCGCTCTGGGCGCTTCCCTGGCCATGTCCGGCAGCATCGTCGGTCCGCTGCTGTTCTTCTTCGCGTGGAACATCATCCGTTACGCTTTCCTGTGGTACACGCAGGAGTTTGGCTACAAGGTCGGCTCCTCCATCGCCAAGGACCTCTCCGGTGGTCTGATGGGCAAGGTCACCGAGGGCGCTTCCATCCTGGGTATGTTCATCATCGGCGCCCTGGTCGAGCGCTGGGTGTCCATTTCCTTCACCCCGATCGTCTCCACGGTCAAGCAGTCTGCTGGCGCCTTTATCGACTGGGCTAGCCTGCCCTCCGGTTCCGAGGGTATCAAGGAAGCGCTGACGATGTACAACTCCGTCGGTGCTACCGCCCTTGATCAGATGAAGGTCACCACGCTTCAGGCCAACCTCGATCAGCTCATCCCCGGCCTTGCCGCCGTGTGCCTGACCCTGCTGGTCTGCAAGCTCCTCAAGAAGAAGGTCAGCCCGATCGTCATCATCCTGGCTCTCTTCGCCGTCGGCATCATCGGTCGCTTCTGCGGCTTCATGTAAGCACGCTTCGGCTTAAGACCGAGAGTTGCTAGGTAAGGGCTTTTGAGCCATTGAAACGGACCGCACCCGGTGGGTACACTGGATGCGGTCCGATTTTTTATTGGAGGGCGAGGCGCGTATGGCGCAATCTCAGAACAGCACGGTCGATCTGGCAACGCCGGCAACCTGCCTGATGGGGCTTACCAGCCACGGTAACGTGATGGTAGGCAATAAGGCGTTCGAGTATTACAACGAGCGCAATCCCGAGGATTATATTCAAATCCCGTGGGACGAGGTCGACTATATTGCCGCCGAGGTTTTACGCGGCACCAAGAAGATCACGCGTTTTGCCATCTTCACCAAGGATAACGGTCACTTTACGTTTTCGACGCGCGACGACAAAGAGACGTTGCGCGCGGTCCGCAAGTACGTCGACGAGGATAAGCTTGTGCGTTCGCCCGATTTTATCGATGTGACGGCCAAGGGCGCCAAGAGCATCCCCTCCGTTATCAAAAACCTCTTCCACAAAGGTAACTAGTCATTAAAGAGCGCCCCCCAAGTGGGACGCAGTTTCCCATGGGGCTCGATCGGGAAAGTGCATCCCAGTTCGAGCGCCGATTCCGGGATGTAGTTTCCGGAACGGGGTCGTTTGGGAAACTGTGTCCCGTTTCGAGCCGAAATTCTGGGACACAGTTTCCAGCGAGGTCCCATTGGGAAAGTTTGACCCAGAATTTGCCTGGATAGTGGGACACACTTTCCGGAGGGCTGTTCCACCGCAACTTCGAAGAGTGGCTATACGCTGTATTACAACGGCGTAAATCTGCTACACTAGTACAACATGCCTCCGTAGCTCAGGGGATAGAGCACCGCTCTCCTAAAGCGGGTGTCGACGGTTCGAATCCGCCCGGGGGCACCAGGAAAATCGCAGGTCAGGAGTTATTTTTGCTTCTGACCTGTTCTGGTTTTGGGACTAAGAACCGCTTTCGTTTGTAAATCTGGTAAGTAAATATTATGACTTCCCGAGTTTTCCACTGAAAACAGGAAATCACCATTTTGGGGATAAAAGTTTTCAACAGCTGTTAGTCGGTTCCATTTTGGTGATGTGCTTCCCTCTTTTGGGTAAATAATTTCACCATTTTGATGATTCGGTAGCTTTGAATTATTTGATAAAAAGCCTGCTCAGAAGCTTGTGTAATACCCAGTTTGGTGAAACCAATTGATAGAGAAATAGTTTATAAAGAAATAGGGACGGCGATGCCGTCCCCTTCGCTCGCAGAGCTCGCTGCGCGGTCACGTGCCGTGACCTTGCCGCCGGCTACGCCGTCGATTGATACGCTCACTGCGTTCGCTGATGATGGACTAATCCTTTTTATCAGTGACACCAGTCATAAGTGCAGCAATTGATATGTTGAATCCATTGGCAATTTTAGAGAGGTTAGAAAGACTGACATTTCTTCGCCCGACCTCTATCGAGGCGTAGTAAGACCTGTCCATGTCAATGCGGTTCGCAAATTGCTCTTGTGAGTAACCAGACTCTGATCTGAGTTCTTTGCAGCGTAGACCAAAGGATTGTTGTAGCGGCGAGATATCCATGACAAAAAGAGTCATGGATTGTTGTATTTATGCCAACGGACTATATACAACAATCCCAGTTAAGGCGCATAATTATCTCTATTGGAAAGCACTCTGATGCCCAGTCGGATAGGGCACGGAAAAGGAATGGAACAGCACAATGACCCAGGGAAAGCACTTCGCTGCCGGTGGCGATCACTTCGCCGCACTGCCAAACAAAAAGATTCACACTTCGAAGGGGGTCGCGCGTCTGACCGTCACCGCGGCGACCATGGCCGCCATGACCGGATCGAGCCTCATCTCACCGTTCGCGGCATTCGCCCAGACCGGTGACGGGACCACGCAGCACCCCGCCGTGATGTCGCCGATCGCCGCCCACGCCGGCGCGGCATCCGGTGCCGGCGCGAAATCCGCCGCACAGACCATCGCGGACCTGCAGAAGGCAGTCGACGAGGCGAAGGCGAAAGAGGACGCCGCCAAGGCATCCTACGATGAGGCCGCCGGTCCCTACAACGAGGCGGCTTCCGCCCGCGACCAGGCCAAGGCATCCTACGATTCGGCAGTCAGCGCCGGCGCGGCAGCCGACCGTGCGGCGATGGACGAGTACGCCCGTCAGGTCGCGGAGGGCAAGGACGCCGCCAATGCCGCCGGCAAGGACCTCGAGCAGGCGAAGGCGGGTCTCGCAGACGCCAAGGCGGATGCGTCCGAGAAGGACGAAGCGTACCAGTCCGCCCTCAAGGTGGCCCAGGATGCCAAGGACGCCCTCGATAAAGCCAAGGCAGATGCCGTAAGCGCCACCCCGGAGGCAATCAGTGCCGCCGAGCAGGCCGTGCGCGACGCCCAGGCTGCCGTGGACAGGGCACAGGCCAATCTCGCCAACGCCAACGCGACGCTTGCCGATGCCCAGTCCAAGCTGGTTGCGGCCCAGTCTGCAAAGGATTCCGCCGATTTCGTCCTCGCTGCAGCCAAGCAGAACAAGGACGCGGCGGATGCGAAGGCCGCAGCCGCCAGCGCCGCCTACGAGAAGGCGAAAGCCGACCTCGCCGCAGCGGAGGCAGGCGCCAGCGGCCCGGAGTACGATGCGGCAAAACAGAAGGTCGCGGACGCAGAGGCAGCCCTCGCCGCCGCACGAGCGGTGCAGTCCCAGTGCGAGTCCGAGCTCGAGCAGGCGCAGTCCGCTGCGGCAACGGCACAGACCGAGCTGAATGATGCCCAGGCGTCCCTCTCCGTAAAGCAGCAGGCCGCGGCCGATGCCGAATCCGGCGTGACCGCCGCCCAGTCCGCACTCGATGCCGCGAACGCCGACCTCGATGCGGCCAAGCAGGCGAATGCCGACGCCGTCGCCAAGTTGGATGCAGCGAAGCAGGCCGTCAAGGACGCCGAGTCCGCCAAGGCAGCCGCCGACGTAGAGCTCGCGAACGCCAAGGCCGCAAAGGATACCGCAGACGCCTCCGTGACCGCCGCGCAGCAGAAGGTCGACGAGGCACAGGCGAAACTCGATTCCGCCGACGCGCAACTCAAGCAGGGAGCCATCGGCTTCTTCCGTGCCATGGGTGCCGATGACGCAGTCAACATCATCCTGAACGCCAAATATGCCGGAAAGACCGAAGTCGGCAACTCCAAGGACGCCACGTCCCTCGACAACATGCTCAATGCGATCAGGTGGATGAAGTCCGTCAACGACTACCGCAAGTCGGTCGGCCTGTCCGAGCTCCAGGTCACCTACAAGCTCATCGCCGGAGCCATTGCGGATGCCAACTACAGTGACACTGTGCTCGATCATGCCCGTCAATATGATTTTGCCGAAAACCTGGCATGGAATTACGGAATCGATCCGAGTGGGCAGTGGATCGAGCAGGAGAAGGGCTTTTTCGACAAGGCAACGGAGGCCCTTTATGGAGTCACCGGTCTTGTCGGCAAGGATGCCTATGATTTCTATGCAAAGAACGGTGTCGCAATCAACCATTGGATTGCAGACAACTGCCACTGGGAGAACGGCAGTAGCGGCACCGTCGGCCATTACATGAACATCATCAATCCCGAACTCGCCGTTATGGGAATGGCAACCTGCACCAAGGGCACCATGTCCGGGCTTCAGACGCAGTGCTACACCGCAGAGATCTCCGGCTGGTCCGGCTCCGGTTGGAACATGAATCCCATGTCCGTCGACGAGTACGAGCAGAAGCTGACCTCCTATATCAACGGCCTCAAGAACGCCAAGAGCGCACTCGACGCAGCCAAGGCCGATCTCGCATCCAAGAAGCAGGCAGCCGCCGGCGCCGCCACAACCGTCCAGCAGAAGCAGGTCGCGGTGGATTCCGCACAGGCAGGTGTCGATGCCGCGAAGCAGGGTGTTGCCGATGCCCAGCGTGCCGCCGATGCCGCAAAGGCTGATGTCGCCGCCAAGCAGCAGGGCGTCACGGATGCCCAGACCGAGCTTGATGCGGCGAAATCGGACCTCGATGCCGCCAACGCGGCAGTCGATACGGCAAAGTCGACCGTCCAGCAGAAGCAGGTCGCCTTTGATGCCGCCAACGCAGCCGTAACGACCGTACAGACCAAGCTGGATTCCGCCAAGGCGGACACCGAGGCCAAGCAGCAGGACGTCACGGATGCGAACGCGGACCTCGCGAAGTTCTTCCAGGACGTCGCCGACGCCAAGAAGGCGCTCGATACAGCAAAGAGCGTCCATGACGCGGCGGCAGCCGATCAGGCCGAGAAGGCGACTGTCCTCGCCGCCGCCGAGCAAAAGGCGGACGGCACCGCACGCGCCCTCGCGGATGCCCAGCGTGCCGTCGATGCCGCAAAGGCCGACGCCGGCGTTGCCACCGACAGGCTTACCGGCTCCCAGACCGATCTCGAGGACGCACAGTCGAACCTCGACACCCTCACCGGCCTTGCCGCGAAGCTCGCAGAGGCACAGCAGCGCGAGCAGGATGCAGTAAAGGCCGTCAATGACACCAAGGCCGCCCTCGATGCCGCGAAGGCGGATACCGCCGCCGCCGAGTCCCTGGTCTCCGCCGCCGAGCAGGCGAAGGCGCAGGCAGACGTCAAGCTGTCGAAGCTGAACTCCATCGATGCCGGCGCGGCGATCGCTTCCGGCCATGACGCGAACGCGGATGACGCCCTTAACGCGCTTTTCGCCGCCGCCGTCGAGGCACGCGCCAAGGTCGCGCCCGCAAAGGCAATCCTGGACGAGAAGCAGGCCGCGGTGGACGGGCTCCAGCCCGGCTATGATGCGGCACTCGCCGCCTACGAGTTGGCGAAGTCCGACCGCATCGCAGCGGAGCAGAAGCTTTCCGATGAGATCGCACGACAGGAGGCAGAGGAGGACGCAAAGCAGCAGGCGGCATACAGCCCGAAGCATCTCGCCGGCACGGAGACCGCCCAGCCCGGCAACCTCGCCCAGACCGGCGACCGCGCGGGACTAATCGGCGAGACGTTCGCCATCGGTGGTACCGTCCTCGTGGCGGCCGGCGTCTTCCTCGACCAGAAGAAGCGCCGCGGGCAGATGTAAAAGCGAGCCGGGTGTTGGATATCGGCTGGTGTCCGACGCCCGGTTTCATGGGCAGGGAGATCGGTGTGAGAACAAGGGCTATTATCGTTGCGCTTCTGGTGTGCCTTTCGGCACCTCAACTTGGATGTGCCAGCGTTGCAAAGCAGGGAAGCGGCTCTACGGAAAGGGCCGCTACGGCGGTAAAGAATAAAGACAAAAAGAAGACGAGCGAAGAAAAGGCGGCGCAAGCCTCTGGAGCCAAGAGCGAGGAGAAGAAAGAATCCGACGACAAGGACCAGAAGTCCGATGACTCCAAGAAGGAGGATAACAAGTCTTCCGATTCCTCGAAGTCGGACAACAAGGGCGATTCCTCCCAGTCCAAGCAGAATTCCGGCAATTCGCAGAGTTCCGGCAGCAACAATTCCTCTTCCAACGGCGGCAGCCAGAAGAAGTGGGTTGCCGAGCAGGGCCACTGGGAGACAGATTACAGCCAGGTCTGGGTACCGAATGTAGTGTATACGCGCCATGAACGTTGGATGTGCTCTGTATGCCATGCAACGTTTAACTCAGCAGCCGAAATGGACAATCATGTTTTCTCTACCTACGGTGATGCACAACACCCTAATGGAGCTTCTGCAATCAATGATTCGTATACCACCTCTGAGGACCAGGGACATTATGAACAGCAGGCTACGGGACAGCATTGGGTTGTCGACGTCGCCGGTCACTGGGAGTAATGGACATTCGTTCCCCTTCTCTTACATTCGGTAAATGTTTATTTATTTGTGGGCGGCCGGTTCGGCCGCCTTTTTAGACGCCCAGTCTGGGAGCAAGCGATAGGAAAGCAATCAAACGAGAGGCCGTTCCAAAAGAATCCGGCGGTGCCGGATGCTTCGGGCAAAACCTTCCGCAAATCGGTAAGGCCTTCCATCAACTTGCTCCAGCCCTCGCCCGGAGTCCGCTGCGCGGTAATGCAAAAACTCGGCATCCCTCGCATTCGCATTACCGCTCCGCTCTCGCTACAGCGAATTTCTAACACTCAGCATTCTTCGCGTTAAAAATTCGCTTCCGCTCACGGTCTCCGCTGACACTACGACACCGCGAAGCCTTTCGCTCGAAACGAGGCCTCTCATTTCGTGTCTACGTTCCGCTCCGCCCAATCGCCGTCCCGGTGATTGCAAGATTGGTGTTGGGCTAGATAAATGGGGCCATACTCGCCCCATTTATCTGCCAACACATCTTGTTTATCGCCTCCCGCGGCGATAAAGTTAGAAATGAAGTTCGCCTTCATTTCTCTAAGGGAAGCGACGGCGTCACTTCAAAAATCGGCGCGACGTCAGTCGCTCCTAAAAAGGAAAGCAATCTCATATCGGTTTTGAATCGGTGGCCTCACCGATTCGCTCTGCTTTCCTGGGGGCATGAATGATGAGTTGCAAACGTCCGCACACCGTCAAGGCGACACTCACTTCCGAAGAATATGAAACGCTTTCCGCTTTGGCGGACAAGGCAGGCATGACGAAGGCCGAACTCATTCGCTATGCATTGGTTCATCGGAGTGATGACCTAGTCATTTCCAAAAATGATGACGGCGGCCGCAGTAAAAAGCTGCAAACCGTTTCAGAGGATTCGAACGAAAAACGCTCGGCGGTTATTTACGTCAAAGTCACCGATGGCGAGCACGAGGCGATTCGCAAGCAGGCGGATGCGCTCGGCACGACCGTCAGTGCGTATGCCCGCCACGTGATGCTGGCCGGGAAAATCGAGATGATCGATTTCGATATGAGCCAGGTCGCAAAAATCTATCACGAGCTGTATCGCGAGGGGACGAACCTCAACCAGCTGATGTATTTTGTGAATGCGCAAGGTCTTCCGGCCTACAACGAGAAGGCAGTTTTTCGCACGCTCGAAAAGGTTTACCAGAACGCCCGTAGAGTCACCCTCTTCATCGAAGAGCTTGAACAGCGCTATTTCACCGATGGCGGTGAGCTCGATGACCGTCGTTAAGCAGAAAGGTGTTTCGTCCGAGCGCTACGCGAAGCACCTGCGCAAGTACATTAACGGAAAGAATGCTTTGGCCCGCGGCGGCTGGAACCTCGCGAACGGAAAGCACTGGTTTTCCGAAATGGCTATGACGCGGAAGATGTTCCATCACGACAGGCCCGCGCGTGCCGGCGCGAAGAACATAACGATGCTTCATCAGATTCTCGCGTTTCTGCCCGAGGAGTGCAGCTGCAACGGAGGCAAGATGACTCCCGATGCGTGTATGGCCTACGCGGAGCAATGGCTTGCGAAACACTACCCGCATCAACAAGTGATTGTCGCGTTGCATGAGGAAAGCGATAAGGCGGGAAAACGCTACGCGGTTCATATGGCGATTAACCGCACGGATCTTTTGACGGGTAAGCGTTGCGAGACGGGCGGGCGTCACGGAAAATTCGAACGTGCCGCGTGGGTCCGTGAACTCGATAAGAACTGGAATCTTACTCAACTTGAAAAGGGAAAGAAGAATTCGAAGATTCGCGATCGCCAGCCGCGCGACACAGAAAAGGAGATTATCGGTCGCGGTGAGTACAGTTATAAAAACAATCTGCGCGAGCTGATCCATATTGCGATTGACGAAGGTCGCGTAAAGAATATGGAGCAGTTCAAGAAATTACTTGCCTCATGGGGCGTAGACATTTTCATCAAGAACAATCGAGTCTATGCGACAGATCTCGATATCAAAGAGGCCGGCAATCCGAAGTGCACTTTCAACCTGACCCGTCTTGACGGTCGGTTTGCGATTAAGCAACTTGAGGCGTCCTTCAAAGATAACGTGCTGGAAGCAGAGCGTTCCCTTCCTTATGAGACTCGTTGTGAAATCTATATCCAACGACTCAAGAAAGCGTATTCGGCGTGGGTCGAGCAGGCAAAGGCGAGCAAGGGCGTCGCCTACAATCTCTTCCCTAAGTTCATCGCACCGAAGTGCGATGAAGATCTGCTCGATGATCCGGCGGTTCGTGATGAGCTTCTTGCCCGGCGCGGTTACGCAAGGGAGATTCGCAACCGTTACGCCGGCGCCGTTCTCGATGCTGGCGATGATCGCGTTCGCGCCGCAGGTCGAGCCCATGGTGGCAACGTCGACATCTCGCCGCAGGTCGATCGCGCGGTCGACCGAGGCGATTACGCTCGCGGAGACACGCCTCGCTAGTTTTGGAAAGCCTATCGTCGGTGCCCTAGCGCACTGCCATCCAGTGCCGATTCTTTCATGCTCGCAATTCGGCGAGGGTGAGGAGTATGAATTGATCGGCGGGAGTCAGCCGCTCTGATAGAATCATCCTTGCTGTCGGCAGCCCTCGTGCCGGGCAGAGCCCTCCATTTGATGGGAGGTGATGCCCATGACCGATTTCACCGAGCTCGTGAAGCTCCTGACCGCTATGGTCTCGCTCCTCACGGCCCTTGTCGGCCTTTCCAAGGCACTCAAGCAGGGCTCGAAGCCCAAAAAGAAAGGCCACCGTCGCTAAGACGATGACCCAACTTCATTAAGCAACGGCTCTGCCCAGCTCTCTACAACTTGGGCTGCCGTCGGCACCATTTTACCCTCCTGACGAGGAATTCGTCCATATTTCAAAAATCAAATCCTGTTCGCGCGTGAGCGTAAACTTTTAGTTGGGCAAATCCGGCAGATTGGAGCTTGGAACATGAGGGATATGCACCTCATGTCGCTCATAAAACGTCTCCTGACCTCGAAGGAGAACGTTTTTTAGCGACAGAAGGAGACGTAAATATGATCTGGTTTACCAGCGACACCCACTTCGGGCATGAGAACGTGCTGAAGTTCACCGACCGCCCGTGGGAGACGATTTGGCAGATGAACGACGCCATCGTCGACAACATCAACGGCAGGGTTGCCGTGGACGACGAGCTCTACATCCTGGGGGATTTCTCATTCAAGATGACCGCCCAGGACGCCTACGGGCTGCGCAAGCGGATCGCCTGCAGGCGCATCCACCTAGTCCCGGGAAACCACGACAAGGACTGGACCCAGCCGGCGGTCGCGGGCGCCTTCACCGTGGAGCCGCCGATCTGCGTGCTCAAGATCGACGGGCAGAAGATCGTCCTGAGCCATTACCCCATGGCCGACTGGCAGGGCATGAACCATGGATCGTGGCACCTCCACGGGCACATCCACAGCAGCGGCGGCGCGTACAACGAGTTCAACCGCAAGCAGGGCCTTCTGCGCTACGACGTCGGTTGCGATGCCAACGGGCACTCCCCGGTGAGCCTCGACGAGCTGAGGGAATGGTTCGCCGGAGTCGACGAGCCGTGCGGCCGGGTGAAATGGCCCTGGTGGGTCAACGAGACCGGCGACAGGCAGGTCGAGCGCGAGCTGGCGGCTTACAAGCGGAAAGAGGCGATCCGATGACGGTCTATGTGACAGGCGACATCCACGGTGGGCTCGACATGCAAAAGCTCCGCGACTGGGAGCTTGGGGATAGCCTTGGCAGCGACGACTATCTGATCATCGCCGGCGACTTTGGCTTTCCGTGGGACTTCTCTGCCGAGGAATGCGCCGATATCGCTTGGCTGGAGTCGCGCCCCTACACGGTGCTGTTCGTCGACGGCAACCACGAGCGCTTCGATCACTGGGCGGAGCGCCCCATGGAGATGTGGCATGGCGGGCTGACGCAGCGCCTGTCGGACACCTCGCCCATTCGGCGCCTGACGCGCGGCGAGGTCTTCGAGCTCGACGGCTCGACGGTCTTCACCATGGGCGGTGCCACGAGCGTGGACAGGGAATACCGCGTGCCGTATTCCAGCTGGTGGCCTCAGGAGCTCCCGGACGAGCGCGATTTCGATACCGCGCGGACAAAGCTCGACGAGGTCGGCTGGAAGGTCGACTGCGTCATCACCCATACCTGCCCGACGCGCATGCTCTCGCCGACGCTCTACCCGGACCCAGGCTGGGAACGCCCCGATGTGGACCGGCTGACCGGATTCCTCGACGAGCTCGAGGACCGCCTGGACTATAAACATTGGTATTACGGCCATTTTCACCGAGACGGCAACCCGGACGAACGGCACACGGTTCTGTATGACCGGATCGTGAGGCTCGGGGACAAACTCCTGCCGTGGGGTGCGTACTGATGGCTATCTATGTGACGGGCGACGTGCACGGCAGGGCCGAGTACGGGTCCAGCCGGTTTGCCTTCAAAAACTGGCCGCTGGGGCGCGCGCTGACGCGCGATGACGTGGTGATCGTGGCCGGCGACTTCGGCTTTGTCTGGGATGGCTCGAATACTGAGAGGTATTGGCTCGACTGGTTCGAGTCGAAGCCCTGGACCACGTGTTTCGTAGACGGCAACCATGAGAACCACCACGCCCTGGCTGGGCTGCCGGTGCGGGAGTGGAACGGCGGGCTCGTCCATGAGGCGCGACCGCGCGTGCTGCACCTGATGCGCGGTGAGGTGTTCGACATCGACGGGCTCACGGTCCTTGCCATGGGCGGCGCCACGAGCAACGACAGGCAGTATCGCAGGGAGGGGAGGAGCTGGTGGCCCGAGGAGATGCCGAGCGAGGAGGAGATGGGCCAATGCCGCGCCGCACTCGCCCGCGTGGGCTGGAGGGTCGACTACGTGGTGAGTCACGAGGCGCCGGCCGTCCTTGCTGAGGGACTGTGCCGCGAGTGCGGACGCGAGTATCGGGGCGACCGGCTGCAACGATTCCTTGGCGAGCTCGACGGACGGCTCGGCTACCGAACCTGGTTCTTCGGGCATTACCACGGCGACGAATGGCGCGACGCCAAGCATCGCCTGATCTACCGAGACATCGTGCCGATCGAAGATGCTGCGCCCGGTTCTAGGAACCTTCTGGAAGCGCTCTAGAAGATTCCTAGAAATCAGCCGCCTGATAGGAGAAGCGCGGGGCTACTCGCCCTTCATCTGGGTCATGACCTCGACCTTGGCCTCGGCCACGGCCGCCCGCTGCTCGGAGGCGGCGAGACGGTCCTTGAGGGCGGCGATCTCGGCCATCAGGTCGCGCTGGGCCAGGAGTGTGTCGGCTTGGGCTTTCAGTGCAGTGTCACGCTCGCCGCGCAGCCGCTCGATCTCATCGACCATGGCCTCAGCCTCGGCATGGAGTTGGACAACCTGCCTGCCGAGGCCCTTAGCACGGGAGAGGTACCTGATGCTTGCGGCGTGGAGCTCGTTGTTCTCGAGTTCGAGGTTCGCGGTATCGAGTTCGAACTTCTCCTCTATAAAGGCAATCCGCTCATTGCAGTCGGCCTCAATCTTTTCATTCCGATCCGTCGCCTCGGCGAGCTTGCGGCTGAATTCATCCACCTGGGCCATGAGCAGTGCGTTCTCGGTCCTGAGGTCGGCGGTCTCGCGCAGCAGCTTCTCCCGCCACCTCGCCTCGATTCGCTCGGCGGCCTCATCGAGGACGGACTTCATGCCGTAACCGTAGATCTCCCTGATTTTTCTCTCGTCTGTCATCGTGCGACATTCCAATCAACAATGGGCATGGCTCCGCCATGCCGTACGGCTGGGAACAAATACGCGGTCGCTGTTGATTTGTAGTCGTCCTGCGATCGGTGAGTTCTAAAAAGGCGTCTCAAGTCATGCGTTCACGCAGGTTTTCGATTGGAGAAATACCGCACGTTTTCATGATATCACGTGCCTTAAAGACCATGAATGGACGGCCATATCGATTCGTTGAAAATGGCACCAACGACGTGTTGGTGGCGGGAGAGTGATGGCGTTAAAGATGTCGAGAATGATTATAGGATTGTTTTAGATGCGGGCATGAAAAAGGGTCGAATCGAAGTGTCTGGCCGGACGCCAATTGTCCGGGAACTGTTTCGATTCGACCGTGTTTCATTTTACATCCGCGGCATGCTCTTATAGACGCCCGGCGATTACCGACCTTCACGACCTCGATAGTCGGGCTATGGACTTAAGATTTCTTGGGCTCCCAGCCGTTTTCGATTGCGGCGGGGTAGACTGCGGCGTAATTAAGCATCCAGCTGCCATCGCCCGCTTTTTGAATAAACCCCTTATCCGTCAAAGAGGTATAGGCCCGGGAGATCGTGTTCTTACTTAGGTGGTAGCGCTCCTCAATCCATTTGCTTTTTGCGTAAAAGCCCATGGCTCGTTTGTTTTTGGAAGGATTTCCAAGCTTCCATACTAGGCCGAGGATGAGGCGCTCGGCAGCGACAGTGGTGGCACAACACGCCCAGTCGGGCACCGAAATAAAATTCGCGTTATCCATTTTCCTTCTAATCTCTCGTTGCTCATTAACATCATCGCGATATTTGTCGAAAATTGACGGTAGCTCGCTCATGTTTACCGCCTAGTCAAGGTGGGCGGTACGACCTTCAAGCTGCTTGAAAAGTTCGTAGAACGAGCTTTCAAACATGTAATTAGAGCGATGGACCTGGATGAGCTTGCCGGACTCGCGCATGAATTTGCGTGCAGTGTTCTCGCTCCAGCCAGTGATTTCGCGGATATCGTTAACGCGGAGCAACCGATCGCACTGAGCGGCACCAGTAGGGAAAGTCGGTGTGGACGCCTGGGTGCTAATCTTTGGAGTGGCCATGATGAGCTATCCTTTCAATGAGGGCCCTCCCTGTGCTTGTAAGACGTACCAGGTTCATAAGCACTTGGGGGGCCGGTTTCTATGACTACATGCGTAGTCATCTGACAGCTTTAGCATGTATTAAAACTCATTAGATGTCAATCAAATAAAGCATCTACCTGCGGAAACGGTATTATAGTACCGTAATATTATGAAAAAAACGATGAATGAAAAACATGCTATTTCTTGCTTCTCTGTATATAGGCGTTGATGAAGTCTTCGTAGCCTTTAACTGCTTTTATTTCTGATTGTTGAACGAGGCTTGTATACGTTTTGAGCGTGATATTGGGGTCCGCGTGGCCAAGAATACCTTGCACGCTTCTAACGTCCGATCCGTTCGCCAGCATAAAAGTGCTTACACAATGCCTGAGCTGATGCGGGCAGATGCCCTTATATAGTTTTCCGCCAGTCGAATTGTTCGGCTCATAGATTCCAAGATTACAGCTAACTGCGAAATCGCGAAACCAATGGTTGAAGATGTAGTTTTTCATGTGACAGACAGTAGGGACCCCTTGCTCGACAGCAATATCGCTAATGATGGGAGTGCTGCCAGTCTGGGACAGCCCCAGAGAGGCCAGGAGCTCTTTTTGTATGGCTGACCATGATTGAAGACGTTCGGCCAAGGTTTCTCCAACGGGGATTTTGCGTTGGCTTTCTTGTGACTTGGGTGCTCTCAGTTCATGATCGTTGGTGTACTGCCTGTCAATTTTCAAGGTTTTATTGGCAGGGTCCCAATCGCGCCATTCGAGGCCCAGCATCTCGCCTTTTCGCATACCCGTATACACTAGTACTAGCGTACCAACAGCTTCGGCGGTGAGCTCAATGTGTTGAAGATGTGTGCATAGGGTAGCAACTTGGTCGATTGTAAGTGATTCTCTTTTGTTGCGTGGTCTGCGAACATGAACGGTAGCGCAGGGGTTTCGGTCAATTATTCTCTTTGCGACTGCATTCGACAGAATCTGACGCAGTTTCGCATTGATTCGTACAAGCTCTGATGGTTTGTATTTTCCCGTACGACGAGCTTCGGCATATGTTTCTTCGATTAGATCGGGAGTTAGCCCCTCAATTGTCTGAAACGCACCGAATAGGTCTTCGATATGCCTGCAATCGTACGCTTCTCTTTCATAGCTTGTTGGCGCAAGCTCGGTGTCCCTATTTTCATGAAAGGCCCAGCAGTAGGACGCAAGCAAAGTGGGCTTTTTAGTTTTAGTGATCGTGCCAGAGGAGTTGATTTCAGCCAGCTTGGCCTGCATTGCAGCCTTAGCTTCTGTTTTAGTCTTGCAGCGAATCGTATAAGTTGGGGATCGTTTGTAACGCCCTGTCTTAGGGTCCTTGACCCCAAGGGAAAAATAATAGCGATAGGTGTTAGGTGATCTCTTGTCTTTCCAACACGTGCCTCTTCCGCTAATGAGTGGCTGTTCTGACATCTTTGCACTCCGTTTCTTTGAATAGTTTTCAACAATTCAATGAGTGCAGTTTAGCTAAAGCTGTTAGTAATATGTTTGTAAAAGCGTAGGCGCAGCTATCGGAGGCAGAAGACACAAACTGCTATGTTTATCTGCGGTTATATGATGTTCAATGATGCTTGATGAATGGTAGGGGGTAGCATTAAATCATATCTCCTAAAGCGGGTGTCGACGGTTCGAATCCGCCCGGGGGCACCAGAGGAATATCGAGCCCGGTACCGCTACGGTGCCGGGCTCTTCTGGTTCATGCCATGTCAAAAACGAGGCGCCCGCTTGCTGGGGGAGCAAGCGGGCGCCTGTGAGCGAATATGTTTGCGGCGAAAGCCGTGATGAGCGGTGGGGTGGCGACTAGTTGTTCGTACCGGAATCGTCACCCGTGCCCGAGCCAGAGTCAGAGCCCGAGCCAGAAAGTGCGACTGTTAGCGTGATCGTGCTGTCGGTGGACTGCTTGCCGGTGGGGGAGACGCCCGTAACGGTGGCATCCTCGTTACCGCTTACGGGATTGCCGTTCTGGTCACAGAAGCCGATGTTATAGAAACCGGCGTTGTTGAGCGCGGTGACGGCGGCGGAGATGCTCTTGCCGTAAAGGTTGCCCGGAACACTGGCCTTGCCGGACTTCTTGGCAATGACGACGGTAATCGTGGCGCCGGGCTTCTGCTTGCCACTGGGGTTCCAGCTGATCACGGTGCCCTCGGTAACCGAGTCGTTCTCCTGGTAGCTAACGTCGACGCCAAAGCCTGCCATATCGAGGGCGTTGCGCGCCTGGGCCTCGGTCATGTCGGTCAGATCGGGGACGGACGTGGTATCCGGGCCGCTCGAGACCTTGTACGAGATGGTCGTGCCCTTCGCGACTTCCTTACCGGCTTCGGTGCCCTGCTCAAAGACCTGGCCCTCATCGGCCTCGTTGGCCTCCTCGGAGGCGTTGCCCTTCAGGCCAACGCTTGCCAGCGCGGCCTCGGCCTGGTCCTTGGTCAGGCCGACAAGCCGGGGAACCTCAACCTTCTCGGAGGGCTTGGGACCCTTGGAGATTACCAGGTTCACCTTGGTGCCCTTGGCCTTCTTGGTGTTGCCGTTGGGCGTCTGCTCGGCGACCTTGCCCTCGTCGACATCGTCGTTGTAGCTTTGGTCGATGGTGCCGACCTCGAGGCCGGCTTCCTTGATCAGCTCGACGGCAGTCTGCTGGTCCTTGCCCAGCACATCGGGCACGGTGACCTGCTCGCCGCCAAAGAGTCCTGTGGCAAAGGCCACCACGATGCAGATGACGGCAACGGCTGCCACCACGGCGGCGATGATCTTGTTCTTGTTGGATTTGGGCTTTTCGACCTCGTAGGAGCCGGTGGAGCCCGAAACCGAGCTACGGGTGGTATTCTGGCCGCTCACGCCCGAGACGGGACGCACCATGGCGCGCGTCTGATCGGAAAGCTCGCGAGTCTTGGTGGCGCCCAGCTCACCGGGGGCACCGATGATGCGCGTGGGCTCCGAGACGTTGACGGCACGGCCCGACAGGTAGCTGTTGAGCACCTGACGCAGCTCGTCGGCGGTCTGGAAGCGGTTTGCCGGGTCTTTCTCCATGCACTTGAGGATGATGCGCTCAAGGTCGGCGTCGACACCGGAGTTGATCTGGCTCGGCGGAATAGGCAGCTCGTTGACCTGCTTGAGTGCGACCGAGATGGCGTCGTCACCGTCAAAGGGAACGCGGCCGGTGGCGCACTCGTACATCACGACGCCCAGCGAGTAGATATCCGAGGTGGGGCCGAGGTCCTGACCGCGGGTCTGCTCGGGGCTGACGTAGTGGGCGGTTCCCAGCACGTTGTTGTCTTGCGTGAGGTGGCTGTTCTTGGCACGCGCGATGCCAAAGTCCATCACCTTGATGTTGCCGTCGGGCAGCACCATGATGTTCTGCGGCTTAATGTCGCGGTGGATGATCTCGTGCTTGTGGGCGACCGAAAGCGCAGAGCTGATCTGCGAGCCGATCTGGGCGACCTTCTTGGGGTCGAGGGCGCCGTGGCTCTTGATGCCGCTCTTAAGGTCGGTGCCGCGCAGGTACTCCATGACGATGTAATAGGTGTCGCCGTCCTTGCCCCAATCGTAGACGCCCACGATATAGGGGGAGGAGAGACCGGCTGCTGCCTGGGCCTCCTGCTTAAAGCGTGCGGCGAAGGTTGCGTCGCCGGCATACTGCGGCAGCATGATCTTGACGGCGACCGTGCGGTCGAGGACCTGGTCCTGTGCACGGTAGACGGTCGCCATGCCGCCCGTTCCCACCTTATCCTTGAGGAGGTATCTTCCCCCGAGGACCCTCTGTTCCATTCCTGCTCCTAACATAACTATTCGCTCAACGATGTGTGTAGTACCTACGATGTGGCCGCTGGGGCCGTGTGGCGCGTTGCCGCTAACTCTTCGGCCGCGGCGCGCCTCGGGTGTCCGATTCGATCATGGGCATCACGCTCCCTGTGCGGCAAGCGCCGCGGTCAGGACGATACCGGCGATCTTGGCGGCCTTGACGTCATGCTTGTCGAAATCCTCCAAGGCCACCGAGATGGCGACCGTGGGTGAATCGTAAGGTGCAAAGCCAACGAACATAGAGTTGACGTTGGTGCCGCCGGTCTCGGCCGAGCCGGTCTTGCCGGCGACCTTGACGCCGGGGATCTGGGCATCGGTGCCGGTGCCGGACTGGACGACGGCAAGCATGGCCTGCTTGACCTGGTCGGCCGTGGCGGAGCTGACGGCCTGCCCCAGCGAGCGGGACTGCGTGGTCTTGACCACGGTTCCGTCCGGGGCAAGTACCTGGGCTACAAAGTACGGGTCCATGACCACGCCACTGTTGGCGATGGCGGCGGCAATCACGGCGTTTTGCATGACGGTGGTCTGCGGGCCGGGCGTGTGGTCCATGCCGACAGGCTGGCCGGCGCCGGCCCAGGCGGTCTCCCACTCGGTCATGAGCGACGGGTCGGCCATGATGGAGGCCGCGGAGGTCAGGTCCTGGCCGAGCTTTTGGCCGTAGCCAAAGGCGTTGGCAAACTGTACGAGCGTGTTTGCGCCAACTTCGTTTGCCACCTGGCCAAAGACGACGTTGGAGGACACGGCAAAGGCCTGCTGCAGGCTGATGGTGCCGTAGCTCTCGTTGGCATAGTTGGTGACCGGTGCGTTGCCGATGTCCATGGAGCCGGGCGCCTGGTAGGTGCTGGTAAGGCTGGCGGTACCGGTCTCGAGTGCCGCGGAAAGCGTAACGACCTTAAACGTTGAGCCCGGCGTGTACAGCGCGTCCATGGCGCGATTGTACATGGAGCCGTCCTCGCCGCCGCCCGTCTGCAGCAGGGCATCGATGTTGGTGTTGTCGTAGGTGGGCGAGCTGGCACATGCGAGCACCGCGCCGGTACGCGGGTCGATGACCACTACAGCGCCCTTAAAGCCCTTGAGTGCCTGCTCGGCCGCCGTCTGGATACGCGAGTCGATGGTGAGCTTGGCGGTGTTGCCCGGCTGGGTCTGGCCCGCGAGCGACGCGATGGCGTTGTTCCAGCTAGAGTAGTCCTTAGAACCGGTGAGCGTGTCGTTCATGACGCTCTCGATGGCGGTGGTACCATACTGCTGGCTCACGTAGCCAACCACGTGCGCTGCCAGGTTACCGTTGGGGTAGGAGCGTACGTAGGTGCCGTCCTCCTGCTGCAGCGACTCGGCCAGCGTCACGCCGTCGGACGTGATGATGGAGCCGCGCTGGATGTACTTGGAGCGGGCGATGGTGTGGTTGTTGGTCGGCATGTCCTGATAGTCCTTGGCCTTAATGACCTGGACATAGGTGAGGTTCCCGATAAGGATGGCGAACAGCGCCGTAAAGGCGAGCACCGCGCGGGTTAGACGGTTGGCGAGCGCAACGCGGCCGAGCACACCGGATTCAGGCGTGTCGAGCAGGCGACGGCGCATGCGCGAGCCGACGGAATGGCTACCGCTGCCGTAGGAAGACGAGGTGGCAAAGCGTGTGCCCGTCGGGGCAGCGGCCGATGCGACCTGATCATCGGTGATGGCGGCCATGGTGCCGGTGCCGGTAAGCTCTGCCTCGCGTCCGGTCGCCTCGTCACCGGCGCGTAGCAGGAGCGCGACGATGATAAAGCTTGCCAGCAGCGAGGAGCCGCCCTGGCTCATAAAGGGCAGAGTGACGCCGGTCAGCGGGATCAGGCGGGTGACGCCGCCCACGATCAAAAAGGCCTGGAAGCTGATGGCTGCCGTAAGACCGGTGGCGCTAAAGGCGGCGAGGTCGGATTTAGCGCGGGCAGCTGTGGTGAGGCCACGCACGGCAAAGAGCATAAACAGGATGAGCACGGCGCCGCCGCCCAAAAGACCCATCTCCTCGCCGATGGCCGAGAAGATAAAGTCGGACTCGACGACGGGGATGTTGTTGGCCATCCCGTTGCCGATGCCAACGCCGACCAGACCGCCGTCGGCAAGCGAGAAGAGCGACTGGACGATCTGGTAGCCCTGGCCCTGGGCGTCCTTAAACGGATCGACCCAAACCTGGAAACGCACCTGAACGTGCGACAGGAACTTGTAGGCGCCCACGGCTCCAACGGCTAAGAGCGCAAGGCCGATAACGACATACGAAAAGCGCCCCGTGGCAACGTAGAGCATCAGCAAGAAGATGGTGTAGAACAGCACGGCCGAACCCAGGTCGCGTTCGAAGACGACGACGAGCAGGCACACACCCCACACGGCAAACAACGGCAGTAGCAGTCGCAGGCGAGGGATCTTAAAGCCCAAGATCTTGCGGTTGGAGATGGAGAGCAGCTCGCGGTTCTCGGCCAGGTACCCGGCCAGGAACAGCACGATAAAGACCTTGGAGAACTCGCCGGGCTGGATGGTAAAGCCCGCGATGCGAATCCACAGCTTGGAGCCCGAGATCGTGGTGCCGATAAAGATAGGCAGCATCAGCAGGATGATGCCGATGATGCCAAAGGTGTACTTGTAGCGCATGACCACGTCGAGGTTTTTGACTAGTGCAAGCGTTCCCACCATGAGCGCCACCGAGACAAACAGGATGATGAGCTGTGAGATGGCGAGAGCGGGGGCGAGACGCGTCACGAACGTGATGCCGATGCCCGAAAGTATAAATACGATGGGCAGGATGGCGGGGTCGGCACCGGGCGCCAAGATGCGCACGGCAATGTGGGCCGCGGCAAAGGCGGCAAAGAGGCCGATCGGTACGGCGAGCGTCTCAAAGGAGATAGCGGCGCCCGCAGTGAGCACGTACATCGCATACAGCAGGATGACGGGGAACGCCGAGGCGATGAGCAATAGCAGCTCGGTGTTGCGGCGACTCATAAGCGGCACTCCCTTTCTAGTTCTTATCGGAGGCTTCGGCCTCGGCGGACTGTTCGGCGGTTTTCTCGGAATCTGATTCGGAGGTCGATCCCTGATTGGTGTTGTCGCGAATCGTTTGCGCGTCGATCACCTGGCGGGTCTGCTCCTCGTCGATCTGGTGGCGGTACTTGGATATCGTGTCCTGCGCATCGTCGACACTTGTTTGCGGAATGCCCGCCTTGAGGCGGTTTTGCGTGTCTTCGGGCAGGTCGGACAGCTTAATGCTGGTTTCGCTCTCGAGCCAGTGGAGCTTGAGTCCGAGTGGCTTGCCGGGCAGGCCGCGCCAGACGGCGACATTGCCCTGGTAGGTACCCAGGTAGTACGAGCCGGTGACACCCGTGTAGGCCCAGATGCCAGCTGCCAGCACAAAGACGAGGGCCAGGATGGCGGCGATAGTAACGTTGCGGCGACGCACGCGTTGCGCCTCGCGCATGACGCCATCGTCAACCAGGTCAACGACTACTACGGTCACGTTGTCGTGGCCGCCGGCGGCAAGCGCCGCGTCCACTAGGTTGTCGACGCAGATTTGCGCGGTTGAGGACTGCGTGGCGATGTTCTCGATATCGCTATCGGGAATCATGCTCGAGAGGCCGTCAGAGCACAGGATCAGACGGTCGCCTTCCTCGATATGCAGAGTGAAGTGGTCGGCATACATGGCGGGGTCCGAGCCCAGCGCACGGGTGATGACCGAACGGTTGGGGTGGACGCGAGCCTCGTCTGCCGTAATCTCGCCGGCGTCCACGAGTTCTTCCACATAGGAGTGGTCGCGGGTCACGCGGATGAGCGTGCCCTCGTGGAGCAGGTAGGCGCGCGAGTCGCCCACGTGGGCGATGGCGAGCGTGTCGTTTTCGATATAGGCGCAGGTGGCTGTGCAGCCCATGCCAGGCTTGCCCAGGCCGTTCAGGGCCGCCTCGATTACGGCGGCGTTGGCTGCCTCGACGGCTGCGGCCAGGCGTGCTGCGTCGGCGGACTGTGGGGCCGTCTTGGCTATAGTCTCGACAGCGATAGAAGAGGCCACCTCGCCGGCGGCGTGACCACCCATGCCGTCGCATACGCAAAAGAGCGGCGACTGCACCAGGTAGGAATCCTCATTGTGCGGGCGCACACAGCCAACGTCGGAGCGGGCGCCCCACATGAGTTGCGTGGTGGTACCGGCATCATAGGTCGAGTCGGTCTCGATGCGCTCCTCGGTCAGGGGCTCAAAGCTCATGGTCGAGCCGGGGTCTTTGAGCTTGGCCTCAACGGCAGCAACGTCGATCTCGGCGGTGTCACCGGGAGAGACGGTGTCGGTCTCGGCGTTTGATTCGGAATCACCGGTGTCCGGGGAGTCGGGCTCCTCGGAAACGCGGGCGGTCGACTCGTCGTCTTGCGGGCTGACGTCTATAGGCTCGGGCGCCGGCGCAGACGCGGGCGCAACCTCGGATACCGGGGCTATGGGAAACGCCGGCGCGGCGGGCTCGGGTGCCGCAAACACCGCAGCGCTCTCGTTGATTGCCGCGGCGACGGGCTCTGCAAAGTGAGCCGGCACCGGGGTTGCTTCGGGCGCTGTGGGCTGTTCCGCAGCATGTGCGCCGATGGGCGCCGCTACGGCATCCTCTTCGTCCTCGTTATCGGCGAGATCCGAAATATCATGCGTTACATGCGAAAGAGGCAGGGAGAACACAGTGTCCTCGGGTTCCACGGGTGCGGAGCCCGCCGGAGCGGCGTGGGCCGGCGCAGCTGTGGCGGCAGCCGGTGCCTCGGTCATAGTTGCGGACTTGTTCTCCTCGTCGATCATCGACGGTTCACCTTCATGACCACATCGCCAATCTGGACTTCGTCGCCCTCGCGCAGCGTCGCGGGCTCCACGAGCTGGCGGCCGTTGACGAGCGTGCCGTTAAGCGAGTTGAGGTCCTCGATGATGAGCGCCGGGCCCTGCAGCGAAAAGCGCGCATGCGAGGCCGAGACGAACGGTTCATTGATGCAGATGTCCGAAGATGGCGAGCGACCGACGATGACGGGGCCGAGCATGTCTACGTGGATGCCGCGGATACCGCGCGGACCCTTGTCCACATCAATCGTCCAGATAGCCGAGTCGCGGCGCTGCCCGCGCACAAGTCCCACGCCGGTCTTCATGACGGCGAACAGGAAGATATAGAGCAGGGCGACCAGGACGATGCGGCCTGCAAAAAGGACGATATCGATGTTCATAAGCGACTATCCCCTAAATTCAAAGGTGCTCAGGCCAAACGTCAGCAGATCGCCGTTGCGCAGCGGGCAGCGCGTAATGCGGCGGTTGTTGACGAGCGTGCCGTTGGTGGAATTGAGGTCCTCGATCGACCAATCCGAGCCCGTAAAGGTGAGCTGGGCGTGGCGGCGCGACACGTTGGGGTCGCGCAGGGCAATGTCGGAAACTGAGCGCTCGCGACCGATGGTCACCTGTGCGGAGGTGATGCTATGGCTCTCGCCGCTCACGACGTCGACGAGCTGGGCGAGCGGGCGCTGCGGGGCGCGAGTGCTCGCCATGTTGGAGGCGATGCCGGCTGCGGCGCCTAGGCCCACGGCGGCACCGGTCGCGGCGGCTCCGCCCATGCCGGCAAGCGAGTCGCGCGAGACGGTCTGCGGCACCGGGATGGGTGCGGCGGCGGGGTCGGGGACGCTAGGCGCGAAGGGGTCTGCCACGGCAAGCGGGTCGGGAGCGGCGGCGCGAGGCGTCGGCTGCTGCTGGGGCATGGCGGCGGGGCGCTGCTGCTGCGGGGCAGCAAACTGCTGCTGGCCGGCGCGCGGGGCGCTGGCGGCACGGCTTGCCGCGGAGTTGTTCTGGCCCAGGCCGTTTTGATAGGCGCGCTCTTCTTCGTACAGGCGGCCGAGCGTGGGGGCATCGACGTTCTCGGCAAAGACCGAGAACTTGCCGGCGCGCAGCTGCGGATCGATCATAAAGCGCACGAGGGGCTCGCCGACAAAGACATAGCGGCGCTTTTCGGCCTGCGCCTTCACGAACTCGCGGACCTCGCGCGAAAGCTCGGGGTAGAACGGGGCGAGCATGGGATCGTCGTCGGCGGCGATAAGGATGGTATAGAGTGCCGGCGCCGTGTTGACGCCGTTAATCACCAGAGTCTGATCCTCCATGTCGCGAGCGGCCTGCTTAGCAAGCTTCTTAAAGGAGAACGGGGCACGGGTGGCACCGAAGATGCCGGCCACGTGGTCCTCGAAGATGTTCAGGAAGTTCACGAAAGATCACTCTCCGTATAGGTTCTTTGGTATCCGAGCAAATATAGGCATATCCCAACGATTATAGAGGATAGGGTTCCCGCAACCGCCGCCTTGGCGACGACCGCGGCTGCAAGGCTGGCAATTTCCATATGGTGTGCAAGACAGGACGCCGCTGCGCAGCCGATGCCGGTGACAGCGATGGCGGCGATTGCGGCAAGGTTTGAGCCCTGGTCGGCACGCTTGGCATGGGCATTGAGCAGCGCGGATGATGCTGCGGCAGTTGCCGCGACCAGCACAAAGGCAGTCCAAAGGAGCGGATCTCCCAGCGCTGCGGCAACGTTACCGAGCCCCAGCACGCCTCCGGCTGAAAGCGCGACCGTGGCCAGACGGGCAAAAAGCGCGCCCATGCCCGTTGCCGCGGCGGCGCTTGCCGGGCCGAGCCAAAATGAAGCGACGCCGGCGGCGACCCCAGCTGCCAGGAAGGTATTGCCGGTCAGACAGCCAAGCGCGAGTGCACAGGTGAGCGCGGAGCTCGCGGCAGCCTCGGTACGACCCCAAGCGATCCACCAACCGGACATGGCGGCGGCAAAGATCACCGCGACGGGCAGTATCGACAGGATGCCCTGCGCCTGCATGGTGGTGTTGGCCATGAGCACCAAAAAGCCCACAGCCGAGATGGCCGAGCCGATCTGGGGGGCCAGGCCGGCCGCCGCTCCGATCGCGATGGCCGCAATGACCAGGCCGGGAAGCGCCGCGACCCCGGCCGTTTGCATCAGCAAAAAGCTAAAGGTACCGCACGTTAGCGCCGAGATAGCGCGCATGGTGTAGTCGCGCGCATGGCTCCAGCGCGTGCCCGCCCAGCCGAGTGCGGGGTCGATCTCGATGGCGTCGTCCTCGTAGTGCGACGGCTCGATATCGTCGAGCTCCTGCTCGTCATCCGAAAGCTCGCCAACCATTTGCTCCAGGCTGCGACGGCCTTCGCGCACGCTGCCCAGACTGGCAAGGAGCTGGTCGCAAAATGCCTCGATGCTGTTGGGGCGGTCCTGCGGCATGGGGGAGAGCGCGCTCATGAGCGCGGCCTCGGCTCCCGGGGGAAAGTGTGGTATCAGCTCGCTGGGATAGGTGGCGCCGCCGATGATGCGGCCGAGCGAGTCGGCGGGCGTGGCCGCCATAAAGGGAGCGCTGCCGCACAGGCCCTCGTAGATCACACAGGCAAGGGCAAAGACATCAGCGCGTTCGTCGACCGTGCCGGTCTCGATATCGAGCTGCTCGGGCGGCATGTAGCCGATGGTGCCGCCGCGCGAACCGCCAAAGCCACCGGCGGACGACAGTCGCGCCATGCCAAAGTCGGTGAGCTTTACATTGCCCGAGTGGTCGATGAGCACGTTGGCGGGCTTAATGTCCAGGTGGAGTACGCCATTACTGTGGGCGAAGGTGAGCGCCTGGCCCAGGGCATCGGCAATGGCCGCGGCCTCGTCAAAGGTAAGTGAGTGGCCGTCCACGCGATGCAAAAACTCGGCCAGCGACATGCCATCGACATATTCCATAACCAGGTAGGCATAGGCTGTGTCGTGCGTAAAGTCGATGACCTGCACGATGTTGGGATGTTGAAGCATAGCGGCAGTGTGCGCCTCGCGCAGGACATCCATGATGTCGCTGGCGGGCATGCCGGCACCGTTGATAAGGGGGATGCGCTTAATGGCGACGCGGCGGCGCAGATGCGTGTCGCGGCAGATCTCGATGGAGCCAAAACCGCCGGTCGCAAGTGTCTCGAGCGGCTGGTACCGCTTGAGCAGCTCGCGAGAGCTGGTGCCCTCCAAAGGAACGTCCGGCGAGAACCGGGCGGTATGTTGCGAGAAAAGCGGCATGGCCAACCCTCGTGCGTTTAAAGTTCGTTTGCGAGTGGCGGGCGCGGAGCCGAGCCGTTCGCGGTGGCATAGATGCTGCTAGTGTAGCACGCTCGGGTGCATGGGGAGGATAGCGGGATGCGAGGCTACCTGCCTGGCTTGGCCTTAGCGCTTTTTCTTGTTCTTCTTCTGCTTGCGCTTGGTCTCCTGGGGCTTGTCGCCCTGTTTGGCTTCGGCAGCGGCCTTTTCTGCCTTCATCTTCTTGCGCTTGGTCTCGATGCGGAGTTTTTTGTTGATGCGGGCCTTGAGGAAGGGACCGAACTGCTCGGCATCGCCACGGACGAAGGTGTCCTTGGGGATCGTCACGCCCTGGTCGGCGAACATGGCCACAAAGATGCGCTCGCCGTCGAGTACGTGGTCGAGTTTTTCAAACGGGAAGAACTGTGACTTGCCGCTCTTGCCCCAAACCATCAGGCCGTCCTCGTTGGCGGCGACGCGGCGATAGCGGCCACCCATGGACTCGTCGGCCTCGACGGCGTCGATAAAGTCGCGGGCTAGCGTGTGGTGCAGGTTCTTGCTCCACCAGGCCAAAAAGGCGCCGAACACGATCAGCACGACGCCAAACTTGATCCAGCTGCCGCCGGCCACCAGCATGCCGATGCCGATGAGCGCGGCAATCGCGGCGGCGACGTACAGGGAGCCACGGCGCCTGGGCGAGGCGACCAGGCGGGCGAAGTCGGTGACCAGGTCGTTTTCGTACTGGTACTCGTTGAGGTACAGGATGCCGTCGTCGGCTGCGGCCTGCTCCTCGAGCGCGACCTCGACCTGGTCGGCTGCTTCGGAGGGAACGAGGTTGCTCTCTGCGTCTGCCATGCTCTTTAGACTCCTATCGCGGCGGGCTCGCCGTACGGGTTATTATGAATGCAGTATGCCGTGCGACCGCATGGCCGTCGCGGCAACAAGTCTCAGTATACCCGGGGGAGCACCCATGGAATCGTTGTACCGAAAGTATCGCCCGCTCACCTTCGACTCCGTGGTGGGCCAGCAGCATATCGTCTCGACGCTCGAACACGCCATCACCGAGGGGCGCCTGTCCCACGCGTACCTATTCTGCGGACCGCGCGGCACGGGCAAGACCACTATGGCGCGCATTCTGGCCAAGGCGCTGCTGTGCCGCAATGCCGAGGCGGCGCGCGTCGAGGGTGCAAGCGGCTGCATGCCCGACGGTACTTGCGAGGAGTGCGAGCTCATCGCCGAGGGCAACCACCCGGATGTCTACGAGCTCGATGCCGCAAGCCGTACCGGCGTGGACAACGTGCGCGAGGAGATCATCAACTCCGTCAACTTTGCCCCAGTGCGCGGCAAGTACAAGATTTATATCATCGACGAGGTCCACATGCTCACGACGGCGGCGTTCAACGCGCTGCTCAAGACGCTTGAGGAGCCGCCGGCACACGTGATCTTTGTGCTGTGCACCACCGACCCGCAAAAGATTCTGGAGACCATCCTCTCGCGCTGCCAGCGTTTCGATTTCCATCGCATCGGCAACGAGGATATCGAGTATCGCCTGGCATACGTGTGCGAGCAGGAGGGCTTCGATTACGACGACGAGGCGCTGGCTATCGTGGCGCGCCATGCCAAGGGCGGCATGCGCGACGCGCTGTCCACGCTGGAGCAGCTGAGCGTCTTTGGCAACGGTTCTGTGCATGCGGACGACGCCCGCTCGCTTTTGGGCGAGGTTTCGGACCAGATCCTGGGCGAGTTTTCCCGCGCCATTGCCGATCGCGATGTTGCCGAGCTCTATGGACTGATTCGTGTGCAGGTCGAGGAGGGCAATGACCTGCTTGAGCTGACGCGCGACCTGGTGGCGCATGTGCGTGACGTGTACGTTGCCTGCGTTGCCGGTGCCCGTGCCGAGCTGTTTGAGGGCGGCTCGGAGCAGGCCGAGGCGCTTGCTGCCGAGGCCGCTGCCTTTGGCGAGCATCCTGCCGACCGCCTGGCCCGCGTGCTGACGGTGCTCGACGATGCCGCACTGGAGATGAGGGGCGCGAGCGACGTGCGCCTGGTGCTCGAGATTGCCTGCACGCGTCTGGCGCGTCCCGAGGCTGATTTAACGATTGAGGCATTGGCCGAGCGCGTGGCGCGTCTGGAGGCCATGGTTGCCAACGGCGCCGTGCCGGCGAGCGTGGCTGCTGCTCAGGCCGCCGCGCCTGCAGCATCCGTACCCGCTGCTGCCCAGCAGCCGACGCTCATTTCGGGCGCTCGTGCTGCTGCTCCGGCGGCATCCGCTGCCCCTGCTGCTACGTCCGCGCGCCAGGGTGGCATGCCTTGGGACCGCGGCGCTGCTGTTCCGACTGCCCAGCCTGCGCCCCGTTCTGCGTCCGTGTCAGCCTCCAAGCCTGCAGCGCCTGCGCCTCAGCCCGTTGCGGCCCCCGCGCCTGCCACCGCTCCGGCACCTAAGCCCCAGCCCAACAATGCCGCCCAGGTTGCCGCCGCCGGTGCTGCCGAGACGCCCGCGGTCGAGGATGCCGGAGAGCTGCAGCGCAAATGGGCCGAGGTCGTCGAGCGTGTCAAGGCGCGTCAGGCTTCCTACGCAGGGCTTTTGCTCAACGCCCGCGCCACGGCCGACGACGGCTCCAAGCTTACGGTCTCGTTCCCCGCGGGTTCGACTTTTGCCATTAAGATGCTCGGTCGCGCCGATACGCAGTCGGTGGTCCTGCCGACGGTCTGCGCGGTTTTCGGTCGTCGCACCGTCGACTATGTCCTGGATGGGGGTGGCACGCCGGCTCCTCAACATGAGGAGCATTCTCCATCTGCACGGGCTGCGGCATCTGCGGACCCGCAACCCGTGTTCTCGGCGGCCCCTGCATCCTCGAGCGCCAGCGCGTCGCAGCAGCAAACGGCACCGGTAGCGGCATCGACCCCGTCGGCGCCTAAGCCCGCGGCGCCCAAACCGGCTGCTCCGATCCCCGCGCCCAAGTCCGCTGCCGCGCCTGCGCCCAAGTCATCCGACCTGGCCAAGGCCCCTTGGCTGCGCTCCGACAACCCTGCCGGTGCTCCTGCCACGGGCAAGCTCCCGACCGAGCCCGCGCCCCGAGCGCCCGAGCGCGCGTCCGTCCCCATGGCCCAGCCGCCTGCGCAGGCTGCGCCATGGGAATCCGAGCAGGTGCCCTACGACGATGCTATGGTCGGTGGTTTTGCTGCCGATGCCGGCGGGGACGATCTGCCCCCGTTCGACGTGCCGGGTGCGGCGTCCGCGACCAAGGCCGCTGCTGTGGCACCCGCAGCCTCTGCAAACGACGACGTCCCCGCCGCTCCCTGGGAATCCAATCCCGGTGCTGGCAGCCCCTTCGGCCATCAGGGCGCAGCCCCGAGCATCCCGCAGACCGAGGACGAGGCCAAGGCCCTCATCCGCAGCGTCTTTGGCCAGGCCACCATCTTCAAGCCGGTGGAGTAGCTGCGCAGGCGGGTATACTGCTCAAGAAGAGGCCCCCTTGTCCGGGCGCATCTGTATTTCGGACATGTGTAGTGTGGTGCCGCGTATGTCGCATTTGAGCAGACAGGTGCGTGACGGTCGGCCTAGGATGCTGAGGTCGATACGATACGTCGCATGGCTGTCCGTGTACTCGACTTGCTCGGCGTTAATGGTTGCTCCGATTGCCAAATAAACGCCTAGCTCGGCATCGACAATCTTGAGGTCCTTTATCTTGACCTTGAACTCTTGATAGAGGGACGGGCTGTTGTAGTAGACGGTTCGGGTTCCGTCGGTGCACTCATCGGTCGTCTCCCATTTGACGACGGGCTGGTCCGAGCTGGCTATCAGCAGTTCTGCTCCAAAAGCTATGGCATGGGTGATGACAACCAGCAATGTCCAGCCGACAAAGAGATAGAGAACCACATATGCAACGGGGTGTTTTGAGCGGATGTTTTGGAGCGCGTTGGGGGCATTCATGGGGCACCTCCAAATTACTATCTATGGCAATCAAATTATACCCTGCCGCCATGTGCGCCGCCTCGAGCAGCGGTTCGGCATTTAGCTATTTAGTGGCGCACATGAAATGCCGGATTCGGCTCTACTAGATTGAGTGTGCGATATTATGCAACCTTGCATAATTCGACCTTGCATAATCTTTGAGTGCGGTTTGTATTGGAGGACATGTATATCGACTGAGGTAACACGTCCGCCCCGCTCGCTGGCCTCGCGCCGTGGTACGATTTTTGAGTTTGAAAGTCCCGCCGTGCTCCGGCTGCCCTTGCAGCTCGGCGTGCGGCCGCACGTAAAGGAGCCATCATGGCCGGTATGAACATGCAGCAGATGATGAAGCAGGCTCGCAAGATGCAGGAGCAGCTTGCCGCCGCGCAGGAGAACCTCAAGTCCCAGACCGTCGACGCCTCTGCCGGCGGCGGCATGGTCAAGGTGACCGTTAACGGTGAGATGGAACTCGTCAACCTCACCATCGATCCCGATGCCCTCGATCCCGAGGACGTCGATATGCTGCAGGATATGATCATGGCTGCCGTCAACGAGGCCGTCCGCGGCGTCAACGAGCTCGCCAACAAGCAGATGGGCGCCATCACCGGCGGCCTCAACATCCCGGGCATGCCGTTCTAAGACACGCATATATATGAGTGCGAATCACAGTCTGCAAAAACTGCTCGATGAGCTGGGCCGTCTGCCGGGCATTGGTCCCAAGTCGGCCCAGCGCATCGCCTATTACCTGCTCGAGGCCGATGCCGAGGAGGCCCGTCGCCTGGCCGAGGCCATCCTGGAGGTCAAGCAGGAGGTCCACTTTTGCAGCCGTTGCTTTAACTACGCCACGGCCGACGAGTGCTCCATCTGCCAGGACCCGATGCGCGATACCACTCGCATTTGCGTGGTGGGCGAGCCGCGCGATGTCCAGGCGATTGAGCGCACGGGCAGCTACCACGGCCTCTACCACGTATTGGGCGGTGTGATCAGCCCCATGGACAAGATTGGTCCCGAGCAGTTGCACATCCGCGAGCTGCTGGCGCGTCTGGGCCACGAGGATATCCATGAGGTCATCATCGCCACCAACCCCAATATTGAGGGCGAGACTACGGCGAGCTATCTGGCCCGTACCATCAAGCCGTTGGGCGTCGAGGTGTCGCGTCTGGCAAGCGGCCTTCCCGTGGGCGGCGACTTGGAGTATGCCGACGAGCTTACGCTTGGCCGCGCCATCGAGGCCCGCCGCACGATTTAGGTGGCGAGCCTGCTCCTGCCGTATGTTTTCCTCGCGACGCACGGGGTAGTCATAATTTCCCCGTGCGACTGTGAGTTTGTTGTGCAACAAAGATGCTTCGTATCCGCTTATCGCATGGATGCTTCCGCTCGCATCCTTAATTTGTCCATTCGTTGCGCAACCTTTTTGGTTCGCTGATACACTCAAATATGGATTCGAATGAATGCGCCGCTCCCGAGCGGCGTGTTTTTGTTGGAGGAGAACGCATGCGGCCCGGTGGCACTCAGACAAAGCGCGGCGCCGCGGTGCGCATACGACGCCGACTGGGCTTGGCGCCGCGGGCGTACGCACTGCTATCGTGCTCGCTGGTGCTGGTCATAGCTGGCGTTTCTGCCTATGGCATGACCGTGCCGTCCATGATGCAGGCGCATGCCGCACGCGAACCGCGCGTGGGGCATGAGGTCAAAAGCGATCTGGGCACCACGACTGGATATGCTTGGGCAAGTGTGGTCGGGCATATTGTGTTTGGCACCGACGATGCGGACGGCGCCGAGGCCCCGGACAACGAAGTCACGCTTGCCAATGGCAAAACCATCGTGCTCACCAACACCAAGATCATCGATCGGTTGTCCAACAATAGCGTGGCGGCAACGGTGAATAAGGTCGAGCAGCAGAAGGAGCAGGACGCCCAGCAGTCCGGAAAGCCCGGTAGCTCGGATACTTCTGGCTCCGGCTCGGATTCGTCGAGTTCGGGCGGCGGCTCTGGGTCGGGTTCCTCTACCGGAGGGTCTGGAAACGGCGGTTCGACGGGCGGCAACACTGACAACGATGCAAACTCCGGTGGCCTTTCCGCTGCTGAAGAAGAGAGCATTCACAGCTGGCTTGTGACCAAGTACAACATGCTCGACGGCTATGTTTCTCGTGCCAATGACGTGGTCTCGACCTATAACTCTACGGGAGATCCCAGGCCGTGTGACAGCCTGGTCGGGGAGATGTTTGTCATTCGAGCCGAGTTCGGTCGTCAGACATTCTCGCCCCGGTCAAAGTGGTATCAGCAGTATGCCAATCTGTGGGGCTGTTACACCAACCTATGTCAATGGGTCGGCCATTACGGCGATGATGACGTCGCGCTCGGTAACTTCAACAATAACGTGGCGGCGCTTGCCCTATGATGACCGATCTTGCATCTACCACACCACAATCGCTCGGTCGCGATCCCATGGTCGGCCTGCGCCTGGCGCGTGTCGACGGGTTTGAGCCGGCCATTGCGCTCGGTCAGGACGAACTGCCTACCTATCTGCGTCGTTTTACGATGCTGTTTGCCGACGATGCCACCATGCGCCGTGGCGGTATCGGCCGCGTGACGCGTGCCGTCAACGCCCAAGGCGAGGCAGTGGCACTCAAGCAGCTCATCTTGCCGACGCGCGATGAGTTTGATGACGATGTCGCCCACGAGGCGCTGGTCACCAAGTTCAAGGCGGCGTTTCGCGAGGAATATAAATGCCATCGTGCCCTTTCGGGCCTTAAGGGCTTTCCCCGCTTGTACGGGTGGGGCGAGGTCGACGGCGTGCCCGCGATTGTCATGGAGTGGGTCGAGGGCGAGACGCTCGCTCGCCTGCGCCCGCGCTTTGCCGTGGACGATGCCGGGCGTCTGTCGCCGCTCGTGGCGGCGCGCCTGGGTCGCGACCTGTTCGATCTGCTCTGCCGCATGAGCTTGGTGGGGGAGGGGTTCGTCCATCGCGACATCTCGCCGGCCAATATTATGGTGCGCACGGCGCGCCTACCGCTCGACCGACAGCTTGCCGAAGGCACGTTCGATTTGTGCCTCATCGATTTTGGCTCGTCGCTGGCGCTCGAGCCTGCCTCTGCGGTGGCGGGAACCGGCGGCAGGGAGTCCTTTACAGAGCGCTACGCCACGTTGCGTCGCGCGACGGTTGCCTACGCTCCGCCCGAGATGCTCACCGACGATATTGCCGACCTGCGCGTTTTGCGCATGTCGCCGGCAATCGACGTGTATGCCGCGGCGAGCACGGTCTATGAGCTCATCGCCGGTGTCGCGCCGTACGAAGTAGCGCCGGGCACGTCGGGTACTTCGGGCTCGCGCAAAAAGACGCGCGATATCGCCAGCCCTTATCGTCTCAAGATGGATACGCTGCCCGATTATCCCGTCGGCGCCCACGCGCCCGGCTGCGACTTGACGCAACTGCTGCGACGCGAGCCCGATGTGGCACTTGCCGCGGCCGAACAGGCTCAGCAGCTGGGGCTCGATCCAAATTCCGAGGATCTGCGCGATGCGCTGGCGTTTGTCGACGCCCAGCTGTTCGATGTGGTGATGGCCTGCCTGTCCTGCCATCAGGAAGATCGTCCCGAGCCGGCTGCGGTGGAGGCGGCGCTCTCGGCATTTTGCGACCACTATGCGCAAAATGTCGCCCGCTCGCTTCGCGCCGAGCCGCTCATGCCGTGCCCGATGGAGGTATCGGGGCACGCGGCCCGGCGTGCGGCGATGGTTGGTGCGACGGCGGCGTGCGGCGTGCTTTGGGCTGCGGTTGTGGTATCAGTGGCGCTGTTGGCGTCGGGCGCCCATGTGACGCTCGTCGTGGGACCGCTTGTGTGGTCCGGGAAGCTGCCGAGCATCGTCGCCGTGCTGGCGTTGGCGCTGCCGAGCGTGGCGGGCATTGCCGTCGGAGCCTTGGCGCGCAATCGCCGCGCGGGGTTCCTGCAGGGCGTGTTGGCCCTTTCCGCCTGTGAGGTTCCGGCTCTGGCCGCACTCGCATGCGCCGTGTTTTCCCAGCGCGCCGTGGCGAGCGGTTTCGTTGCCGCCTTAATTGCAACCTATGCGCTCACGTGGTTTTTGCTGGCGATGGGGTTTGCCTTTGAGCTTCCCGTCGTGTCAGCACGACGTGCGAAAATTCCCATGGCGACGCCGCTTGCCGGCGGAGCCGCGGCTGTTCGCGCCTTTGGCGGGCCGGCCGAAGTATCCGACACTATCTCTGCGACCAAGGAGGGCTAAGCCATGGCTTCTCAAGCTGAGCTCACCCCGTGCGGGGCAATGTTTGACATCTTTAAGCGCGCAGCGCACCTGAGCCATATCGAACTGTGCGGCCTGGTGCTCTCGAGCCGCCCGCTCGCCGACGGCCGTAGTCCACAGAGCCGCGCCGCCGATCGCTCCTGGGTCTCGCGTTTTATCGTGCGCGCTCCGGTCGGCACGCTGCAGGAGCGCTATTTTGCCGATTACGGCACCTCGGCCGCGCGCATCATGTCGCATCTGGCCCTGCGCCGCCGCAATCCCATGAATGCCACGGCGGTGATCAACATGGTGTGCGGGCCCGCTGGCGAGCCCATGGTGCGGGCGCTCGAGGAATGCCATCAGGATACGAGCCTCTACCGCAATGCGGTCGAGCGCCTGTCGCAGGCGGCGGAGCTTATGCCCGCCGAACGTGCCGAGGCCGTGCTGGTGCTGTTTGTCGCCGTCGGTTGCTCGGCAGATGTTCGATCCTCGGTGACCTATGCCATCGACTACGCTCATGCGACCTGTGGCGGCGCCACATCGACCCCGCGCTCGCTGAGCACCTCGACGGTCACGGGCGAGCACGAGGCGGCGCCGGCGCATCCGCTGGGACTGCTGCGCGTGCAAAACGGCTACGTGGTGAGCGCCCCGCGCTGGATTCAGCCGAGTGAGGAAGGCGTCGAGATCGGTGCGCTGGCGACGGGGGAGGGCGATATCACCGATGTGGGCGATGACGTTTCGGCTCGCCATGCCCACGTGTGGTGCGATGACCAAAATACCTGGTACGTCGAGGATCTGTCGTCCACCAACGGAACCGTGGTGGTAAACGGCGCGACGAACGTCTGCACCCAGGTCGAGCCTGGCCGCTCCGCTCAGCTCAACCCCGGTGACGAGCTCAGGCTCGGCGAATCCACCACCTACGCCATCCTCCTCGGCGCTCTCTAACTCATCTCCTAAATAAGTTGCGGTGAAATAGGGACTGTTTAAGGCCGCGACCGGCAAAAACAGTCCCCATTTCACCGCAACTGCCGTGTGGTCGGCGATAGAGAAACGAGAGTGGATTTCCGGACGCACGAGAGAGGATTTTCGGACGCACAACCCATGAGAGTGGATAATCTCCCACTTTTGGTCAAGATACAGGCAAAAAGTGGGAGATTATCCACTCTCGATGCAGGCTGCGACTTTTCCATCCGAGGGGCCATCTCGCCCCTTGGCAGTCACCTAAGGTAAACCTTTACCGCCCACCTATATTTGTCGAAATATGGCTTGGCGGCGGGGTACAATAAACCCGCATGCGGATTTCCGTTGCGGGCGCTTCCCATCGCCGGGGCGTGCCCGGGAGCATCCGGCATGCGGCCTTTGCGGCGCTCGGTCATGTGCAAGACGGGTAGCTGGGCCTGTGGAGCGCGTGCAGCCCTCCTCGCCTTGGCATGCCTTCTCTCCACGCCATGTGCCTGCTGCTCAGTCTGCCTGCCAGATGATTGGAAGCAACAGCGAAAATCCCATCACGCCAGCATCCCGGCAATCGCCGGGGCCTGTATACCTATATGAGAGGAGAGGGGTATATGGCGCGTAAGTTTAAGTCTATGGACGGCAACGAGGCGGCCGCATATGTTTCGTATGCGTACACCGAGGTAGCGGGAATTTATCCCATTACGCCGTCCAGCCCGATGGCCGACCATGTCGACCAGTGGGCGGCCCAGGGTCGCAAGAACATCTTTGGCACCCCGGTCAAGGTCGTCGAGATGGAGTCCGAGGCAGGTGCAGCCGGTACCGTTCACGGTTCGCTGGGCGCCGGTGCTCTGACCACCACCTACACGGCTTCTCAGGGCCTGCTCCTGATGATCCCGAACATGTACAAGATCGCGGGCGAGCAGCTCCCGGGCGTCTTCCACGTCTCCGCGCGTTGCGTCGCTTCCCACGCCCTGAACATCTTCGGTGATCACTCCGACGTCATGGCCTGCCGTCAGACCGGTTTCGCCATGCTCGCCGAGGGCAACGTCCAGGAGGTCATGGACCTTTCGCCGGTGGCTCACCTTGCCGCCATCGAGGGCAAGACCCCGTTCCTTAACTTCTTCGATGGCTTCCGCACCAGCCACGAGATCCAGAAGGTCGCCATGTGGGACTACAAGGATCTGGCCGAGATGTGCGACATGGACGCCGTCCAGGCTTTCCGCGATCACGCGCTCAACCCTGAGCACCCGCATACCCGCGGCAGCCACGAGAACGGCGACATCTTCTTCCAGAACCGCGAGGCCTGCAACAAGGTCTACGACGAGCTTCCCGCCGTCGTCGAGGGCTACATGAAGAAGATCAACGAAAAGCTCGGCACCGATTACGGCCTGTTCAACTACTACGGTGCTCCCGATGCCGATCGTGTCGTCGTGTGCATGGGCTCCTTCTGCGACGTGCTCGAGGAAGTCATCGACTACCTCAACGCTCACGGCGAGAAGGTCGGCCTGGTCAAGGTTCGCCTGTTCCGTCCGTTCTCCATCAAGCACTTTGTCGACGTTCTCCCCGAGACCGTCAAAAAGATCGCCGTCATGGACCGCACCAAGGAGCCGGGTTCCATCGGCGAGCCGCTCTACCAGGACGTCGTCTCCGCTCTCTACGAGGCCGGCAAGACGGGCATCAAGGTCGTCGGCGGCCGTTACGGCCTGGGCAGCAAGGACACGCCTCCCGCGTCCGCGTTTGCTGTCTTCGAGGAGCTTAAGAAGGACGAGCCCAAGCGCGAGTTCACCATCGGCATTGTCGATGACGTGACCAACCTGAGCCTGCCCGAGGCCGAGGATGCGCCCAACACCGCAGCCCCCGGCACCATCGAGTGCAAGTTCTGGGGTCTGGGTGGCGACGGTACCGTCGGCGCCAACAAGAACTCGATCAAGATCATCGGCGACCACACCGACAAGTACGTTCAGGCCTACTTCCAGTACGACTCCAAGAAGACCGGCGGCGTCACCGTCTCGCACCTGCGCTTTGGTGATTCCCCGATTCGCTCGCCGTACTACGTGACCAAGGCCGACTTTGTCGCCTGCCACAACCCCAGCTACATCGTCAAGGGCTTCAAGATGGTCCGCGACGTCAAGCCGGGCGGCACCTTCCTGGTCAACTGCCAGTGGAGCGACGAGGAGTTCGCCGAGCACATGCCCGCCGTGGCCAAGCGCTACATCGCGAACAACAACGTCAACGTCTACCTGATCGACGCTATCGACCTGGCTGCCAAGGTCGGCATGGGCAAGCGCACCAACACGGTGCTCCAGTCCGCCTTCTTCGCACTGGCCAAGGTCCTGCCCGCCGAGGACGCCCTGCAGTACATGAAGGACGCGGCCACCAAGTCCTACATGAAGAAGGGCCAGGCCATCGTCGACGCCAACCACAAGGCTATCGATGCCGGCGCTACCGCCTTCCGCAAGTTCGAGGTTCCGGCCGACTGGGCAACTGCCGAGGATGCCGCCCCCGTCGAGCTCTCCGAGGAGACCAAGTCCGCCATCGCCCAGCAGGTCAAGAACCTGCTCGAGCCCATCGATCGCATGGATGGCGACAGCCTGCCCGTTTCCGCCTTTGTCGATTGCGCCGACGGCCAGTTTGAGCTGGGTGCCTCCGCATACGAGAAGCGCGGCGTCGCCGTGGTCGTTCCTCACTGGGACGAGACCAAGTGCATCCAGTGCAACCAGTGCGCCTATGTGTGCCCGCATGCCACTATCCGTCCGTTCGCGATGACCGAGGACGAGGCTGCCGCCGCGCCCGAGGCTACCCGCACGCTCGACGCCATGGGCCCCAAGGCCAAGGGCATGAAGTTCACCATGGCCGTGTCCCCGCTTGACTGCATGGGCTGCACCAACTGCGTCAAGGTCTGCCCCAAGGGCGCCCTCGAGATGGTTCCCACCGAGCAGGAGATGGACCAGCAGCCCGTTTGGGACTACATGGTCGAGAACGTCTCCGAGAAGAAGGAGCTCATCGCGGCCAACGTCAAGGGCAGCCAGTTTAAGCAGCCCTACCTGGAGTTCTCCGGCTCCTGCGCCGGCTGCGCCGAGACCGCCTATGCACGTCTGGTGACCCAGGTCGCCGGCGACCGTATGTTCATCTCCAACGCCACCGGCTGCTCCTCCATTTGGGGCAACCCCGCTGCCACCGCTCCTTACTGCAAGGACAAGGACGGTCACGGTCCGGCATGGAACAACTCCCTGTTCGAGGACAATGCCGAGCACGGTCTGGGCATGGCCGTTGGCTATGAGGCCGTTCAGAAGAAGCTGATCGCTGCTACGCAGGAGATCATCGCCGCTGACGGTCCGTCCGACGAGCTCAAGGCCGCCGGTCAGGCTTGGATCGACTCCGTCAACGACGCCGAGGCCTCCAAGACCGCTGCCGCTGCCTACGTTGCCGAGCTCGAGAAGTGCGGCTGCGATGCTTCCAAGGCGATCCTCGCCGACAAGGCCTACCTCACCAAGAAGTCCTTCTGGGTCTTCGGTGGCGACGGTTGGGCCTACGACATCGGCTTCGGTGGCCTGGACCACGTCCTGGCTTCCGGCCACAATATCAACGTCTTCGTCTTCGACACCGAGGTTTACTCCAACACCGGTGGTCAGGCCTCCAAGGCCTCGAACCTGGGCCAGGTCGCTCAGTTCGCCGCTGCCGGTAAGGTGACCAAGAAGAAGTCCCTGGCCGAGATTGCCATGAGCTACGGCTACGTCTACGTGGCGCAGGTCGCCATGGGCGCCAACCCGGCTCAGACCCTCAAGGCCATCCACGAGGCCGAGGCCTACGACGGCCCGTCCCTCATCATCGGCTACAGCCCCTGCGAGATGCACTCCATCAAGAAGGGCGGCATGCAGAACTGCCAGGCCGAGATGAAGAAGGCTGTCGAGTGCGGTTACTGGAACCTCTTCCGCTTCAACCCCGAGGCTGCTGCCGGCAAGAAGTTCTCGCTCGATTCCAAGGAGCCCGCGGGCGGTTATCAGGAGTTCCTGATGAACGAGGCCCGTTACGCATCGCTGACGCGTTCCTTCCCCGAGCGCGCCGAGGAGCTCTTCAAGGAGAACGAGCAGGCTGCCATGGACCGCTACGCTCACCTGCTGAAGCTCAAGACGGTGTACAACGAGGCCTAGGTCTCCCACCGCAGGATCTGAGGGCTGACCTTCGCGGACGTCCTCGGACATGAAAGAACCCCCGCTGCGCACTACGTGCGGCGGGGGTTCTTTCGTCCTGCGGAGTGTCCGCGAAGGTTAGCCCTCAGATCCTGCTACGACTACGTCCTCGGATTGTGGGGCGGATGAAGGACGTAGTTGGTCGGGTATTCCGTCCCCTTCGCTGTTTCGCGGCTTTGCCGCGAAACCTCGCGCCACTTTGGGGATGGATGGAGGATTTGGCTGTTGTCGCCTTCTATCCCCGTGCTTTGGGGGCTGGGTGCCCTTTCGGAGCCCCTCTTTATTCCTATTGCTGGATGAAAAGCCCCTTGTTTTTGCAGGGATGCATACTCGTCCTATAAGTGCATAGAATCTCGTATAGTGCGAGTAAGATTTAGCGCTTTCTGTTTGGTGTTTAGCAAAGATATAGTTTGCATAATCTAGCCTAATTCTTGCTCCATTAAAATAAAGTCGCACGTAAATGGCGTAAACATATCTGAGCTGGGGTTCTGTACGCTGAGCGGATAAAAACGACCGTTCACCGTTCAACTATTTTCAAAATGAATAAAATGAGCGATAAAGAGAATATAAACCTTAATAAACTCGTGTATCGCACGGACACGGGTTATTAATGGGTTGTAGACCTTTTACAGAAAGGATTCCAGCAATGTCTAAGCCTCTTGGCAAGCCCGATCGTATTGTCGTCGCCCTTGGCGGCAACGCCCTCGGCAACAACCCCGTTGAGCAGATCGAGGCCGTGAGCAACACCGCTCACGCTCTTCTCGGCCTGATCGAGCAGGGTAACGAGATCATCATCACCCACGGCAACGGCCCGCAGGTCGGCATGATCCAGAACGCCTTCGCCGCTGCCCACGACGCCATCGGCACCCCCGAGATGCCGCTGCCCGAGTGCGGCGCCATGTCCCAGGGCTACATTGGTTATCACCTGCAGCAGGGCATCGGCCGCGAGATGCACAAGCGCTATAAGCGTTGGCACGCCGCCACCGTCGTCACCCAGATTGAGTGCGACCCCGACGATCCCGCGTTCAAGAACCCGACCAAGCCGATCGGCCCCTTCTATACCGAGGAGCAGGCCAAGGAGTTCATGGCCGAGGATCCCTCCAAGGTCTTCGTCGAGGATTCCGGCCGCGGCTGGCGTCGCGTCGTCGCTTCCCCCGATCCCAAGAAGATCGTCGAGGCTGACTCCATCCTCAACCTGCTCGACAACGAGTTCATCGTCATCGCCTGCGGTGGCGGCGGCATCCCCGTCGTCCGCGACTACGAGAACAAGGGCTGCTACAAGGGCGTTCCCGCCGTCATCGACAAGGACCTGGGCGGCGAGCTGCTGGCCGAGGACTGCGATGCTGACGTTCTGTTCCTGCTGACCGCCGTTGAGCATGTCGCCATCAACTTTGGCAAGCCCAACCAGGAGGAACTCGAGGAGCTCACCGCCGACGAGGCCGAGCGCCTGGCCGACGAGGGTCAGTTCGGCAAGGGTTCCATGGAGCCCAAGGTCCGCGCTGCCATCAAGTTCGCCCGTTCCCGCAAGGGCCGCACCTGCATCATCGGTGCTCTGGACAAGGCCGCCGAGACCATGGCCGGCCTCTCCGGTACCCGCATCCACGAGTAGTCTCTACTCTGTTGCATCTCTCGTGGGCGCCAGGCAAAGCGCCCACAAGCTAGCCTCTCTTCATGAGCCCCGCAGTCCGCTCCGACTGCGGGGCTTTTGTTTCAACCCGGCACTTAGGGACGTTCCTTTCCTGCCGGCAGCATGGGACAGTCCTTAAAGGCTGTCCCCAACGACCACTCATTTAAGTCTGTCCCCAATGACTAGTAGTAGGCCCACATGGCTTCGATTTCATTGAGGACTTCTACGACGCCCCAGCGGCGGGCACTGCGGCTTTGCGAGTTGGGGTCGTAGACTCCCACTTGATCGGCATCGTCGATGCCCCAGAGCACGATATAGTGTCCAACGCTGGTAAAGGTGCCGGGACGAACCGATGCGATGATGGGCGCGCCCGAGCGCAGCGCCTGGGTGATGGAGCTGCGATCGATATGGAGTTCCGTTCCGTCAAGGCCCAGCTGCCATGCGCCGCTCGTCATAAACGACCACTCGGTGGCGCCGGTGGGCGCATAGTTGCCCGCCTCGGAAAGAGCGCACATATCGACCGGCGTCATATTGGTGTGGCCGGTCTTATAGATGTAGACCATGGTAAGACAGGTAGGGCCGCAGGCATTTTGGCGGATGGTACCGCCAGCGTAGGGCAGCTCTGACCATGCCGGGTCAATCTGATAGATGTGGGGCATGGTGCCGGCTTGCCACTGCGCACGCGGGGTCGAAAACGCAAACGAATAGCCGGGCGCGACCGGGGCCTTGAGCAGCTTATCCTCGGCGGTTGGATCGAGGCCGGCCGAGCCGTGGGAGATACAGGAGCTCATAAGCACAAAGACCAGACAGGTGAGGATAGAGCACAGTGCGAGGCGAAGTCGACGAGCTGACAGGGCGGGGGCATTCACGTACGATGTCGAGCGGTAAGGCTTGCCGTCGCGTCCGCCTTGGGGATGCGAAAAGAAGCGGTTGATATGGATGCCGGGCTGACGTGCGCCGTTGCGGCGCAGTTGCGGAACCTCGGCCTGACGCTGTCGAGTGCGCGCGCCCAAGCGGCTATCTTGCTGCGCGCTTGTGGCCGTACTCGGACGGCCGCTCTGCCGTGTTCTGCTTGTCTGCTGCCGAGACGAAGGTCTGGGTTGCTCTTGAGGGCGTTGCGGATTGCTGCTCGTGGCACTTCTGGGCGTCGGCGTGGTACGGCCAGCAAGGCGAACGCTTTGTCGCCGTTGATCACCGTCGTTGTATCCGTATGCCATTCGTACCGCCTTGTCTCATATATAACCTGTCTATCCTACAAAAAAGATGTGCAACAAATGGGTCCGCGCGTCAAAAGCTCGGTAAACGGTACGAAAGGCGCAAAACACACGGCCTCAAAAACATCTCTATATGCGTCCGATGAGCGTACGCCCGTCGGACGGGCGGCAACAATGAGCGGCAAACCGTGCCGTTCGTCCCAAAAACGGCGCCGCTCGTTTTGCAGTTCTGCCATCGGTCGAGCTACAAGCGGAGCTGCTGTGCCAAGGCCGTATCTTAAAGCCACGGAATAAAAGCGCGCGGCAAAACGGACCGCGCAAGGGGTGACGCCAAGGGCGTCAAAAAGGAAAGGAGGGGAACAATGGCGGACAAGAACGCAGAAGTTGCAGTCGAGGATAACGGCGGCATGAAGAAAACGCTTTCGCTCTGGAACTTCTTCACCATCGGTTTCGGTGCCATCATCGGTACCGGTTGGGTTCTGCAGGTCGGCGACTGGATGGTCGTGGGCGGCGGTCCCGTTCCCGCTATGATCGCATTCCTCTTGGGTGCAATCTTCCTCGTGCCCGTCGGAGCTGTTTTCGGTGAGCTCACGGCTGCTATCCCCATCTCGGGCGGCATCGTCGAGTACGTCGATCGTAGCTTTGGCCGTACGCTGAGCTACATCACCGGTTGGCTTTTGGCCCTGGGCAACGGCATCCTGTGCCCGTGGGAGGCCATCGCCATTTCGACCCTCGTGTCCGAGATGTTCGGCAGCCTGCCCGGTCTTGAGTGGCTGCGTGCCGTTAAGCTCTACACCATCCTGGGCGCCGACGTTTACCTGTTCCCGACGCTGATCGCGCTCGGCTTCGCAGCCTACGTCATCTTCCTCAACTTCCGCGGTGCCAGCTCGGCCGCCAAGCTCCAGGCCTTCCTGACCAAGGCTCTGCTCTGCGGCATGCTGCTCGCCATGGGCGTCTCGCTGTTCACCGGCTCGCCGGACAACGCCATGCCCGTGTTCTCCCAGGTCACCGGCGCTGGCGGCGGTAAGGCCGCTACCGAGGGCACCAGCCTGTTCGCCGGCATCGTGTCGGTCCTGGTTCTGACCCCGTTCTTCTACGCCGGTTTCGACACCATTCCTCAGCAGGCTGAGGAAGCAGCCGAGGGCCTCAACTGGAACAAGTTCGGCAAGATCATCTCCCTGGCTCTGCTGGCCGCCGGCGGCTTCTACATGGTCTGCATCTACTCGTTCGGCACCATTCTCGACTGGCATGAGTTTGTTAAGAGCCCGGTTCCCGCGCTTGCCTGCCTCAAGGGCATCAACATGCTTCTGTACCTGGCCATGCTCGTCATCGCCACGCTTGGACCCATGGGCCCGATGAACTCCTTCTACGGCGCCACGAGCCGCATCATGCTTGCCATGGGCCGCAAGGGCCAGCTGCCCGAGAAGTTCGCCGAGGTCGACCCCAAGTCCGGCGCTCCCAAGCTCGCCTGCGTCGTTCTGGGCGTCATCACCGTCATCGGTCCGTTCCTGGGCAAGAACATGCTCATCCCTCTGACCAACGTGTCGGCTCTCGCCTTCATCTTCTCCTGCGGTATGGTCGCCCTCGCCTGCCTGCGCATGCGCTTCACCGAGCCCGACCTGCCTCGTCCCTACGAGGTGCCCGGCGGCAAGTTTGGCATCGGCCTCGCTATCGCTGCCTGCGCCATCATCATCGGCCTGCTCGTGATTCCGTTCTCTCCCGCCTCCCTCAACATGGTGGAGTGGAGCATCGTGATCGGTTGGTTGGCTATTGGCCTGGCCCTCATGGCTTTCACCAATTCTCGCAAAAAGTAACGCCTAGCCGGGGCGGATCGGGTGCGCGGAATCCTCTCTCCCGCGCACCGAACCCGGCACCACTTGGGTAGCTTTGTGAGGCCTTAACCCAACACGGCCTCGCCCACTATATGGATCCATAAGGAGGAACCATGTCCACTAAGTATGCAATCGTTGGCGGCAAGCTCATCGACGGTACCGGTGCCGAGCCGGTCGAGAACTCCCTCGTTCTCGTCGACGACAACGGCAAGATCGAGTACGCCGGCGCTATGCAGGATCTTCCCGAGGGCGTTGAGGTCATCGACGCCGCCGGCAAGACCGTCCTTCCCGGCCTGATCGACACCCACCTGCACTTCTCGGGCAACCTGACCGACGATGACACCGATTGGGTCATGCAGCCGCTCCTCGAGAAGCAGGCCGTCGCCGTCAAGCAGGCCTACGACTGCCTCACCCATGGCCTCACCACCGTCTGCGAGATCGGTCGCTTTGGTATCCAGATCCGTGACTGCATCGACAAGGGCGTCTTCAAGGGCCCGCGCGTTCTGGCCACCGGCCTCGGCTTCTGCCGCGTTGCCGGCCACGGTGACTCCCACCACTGCACCCAGGAGCTCAACAAGGAATCCCATCCCTGGGGCGACCAGGTCGACGGTCCTTGGGATCTGCGCAAGGCCGTCCGTCGTCGCCTGCGCGAGAACCCCGATGCCATCAAGATCTGGGCTACCGGTGGCGGCATCTGGCGCTGGGACTCCGGTCGCGACCAGCACTACTGCTCCGAGGAGATCCAGGCCGTGGTCGACGAGGCAAAGATGGTCGGCATCCCCGTGTGGAGCCACTGCTACAACAACCACGCCGCTGCCTACGATTCCGTTCGTTTTGGCTGCGAGCAGCTGATTCACGGTTTCGATATCGATGAGCGCACCATGGACCTCATGGCCGAGCAGGGCACCTTCTTCACCCCGACGATCGCCTTCCTGCCCACCTGGTACGCCACCTATCCGCCCGTCTACGTCCCCGAGCTGCACGACAAGTACGAGGGCACCCTGGTCGAGAAGGAGCTGCAGCGCAACTACGACTGCCTGCGCGAGGCCAAGAAGCGCGGCGTTGTCATGACGATCGGCTCCGACTCCTTCTCCTTCGTCACCCCGTACGGCACCTGCTCCATCGAGGAGATGTACGAGTTCGTCGACAAGATCGGCTTCACCCCGGTCGAGACCATCACCTGCGCCACCCTCAACGGTGCCAAGATGTGCCACATCGAGGACGAGACCGGTTCCATCGAGGCCGGCAAGTGCGCCGACCTGCTGGTCGTCAACGGTGACGTCGCCGCCGACATCCACGTGCTCAACACCGACAACATGGACGTCATCATGAAGGATGGCTGGATCGTCGAGGCTGGCACCTTTGGCGAGGCCAACAAATACAGCGCCTAAGATACCGTTTGTCGATGGCTGGATGTAAAACACAGTTTTTGATTGCATAATGCAATGGAGAGGGTCGCTTGCGGCCCTCTTTATTGCTATGGGTGCGATAGAAAAAAGGGGATGACGGTGGATTTAAACAGGCTGATTCTGGGCAAGAGCTACAACTCTACCAAGGTCTTTCGCACGGCCCAGCATGTGGTCCAGGCCATCCTGCTCGGTATTGTCGTTCCGGCGCTTATCTTGCTGCTTATCTGGGATTTAACCGATAATCCCAATCCCGTTCCGGGCGTTGTCGTTATTGCCGGCATGGTCATGCTGTGCTTCTTTTTCTCGTATGTCTTTGTGGTCCCCGACGACCTCACATCGAGCGCAACCGACCGTACGCTCGCCATCGCATCAAAAATATTCGCCTATACATCGCGTGGCCTTACGCCCGAAGCGGCCCTGGGCGCCTCTAAAATCATCCTGTCCGAGACCATCGCCTCTGCCATCTGCTTTACCGACGGCAAGCAGGTGTTGGCAAGTTGGGGCGAGGATTCGACAAGGTGTCCCGCCGGCACCCCGGTCGTGCTCAAGACCACGCTCAGCGTGATTGAGACGGGCGAGCAGAGCGTGTTTTCGCGCGACACCTCCAATGAGACGGGCGGTTATTTTCCCCGCCTGCGCGCTGGCATTGTCGCGCCGCTTACCGTGCGCGGGCATTGCGTGGGCACACTCGAGCTGTACTATCCCCGCCTGAGCAGCATTGATATGCGCCAGACGGCCCTTGCCTCGGGTTTTGCCGATCTCATTTCCACGCAGCTCGCCAGCTTTGAGCTCGAGCGCCAGGACGAGCTCACAGCCCGCGTTGAGCTTCGTGCCCTGCAGTCGCAGGTTGACCCGCATTTTCTGTTCAATACCATTAGCACGATCGTGTCGCTCGTTCGAACCGAGCCCGACAAGGCGCGATCGTTACTCATCGATTTTTCCAATTATTACCGTCAGACGCTTTCTGACTCCGATACGCTCACCACGCTCGAGCACGAGGTGGAGCAGGGCACTCGTTATATCAATCTTATGCAGGCCCGGTATGGCGACGGCCGTCTGCGCGTTTCGGTCGACATCGACTTTGAGGTGCGCGACAGCCTAGTACCGCCGTTTATCTTGCAGCCGCTGCTCGAAAACTGCATCAAGCATGCGCAGCGCGAGATCGAGCCGCTTTCTATTCGTGTTAGGGCTTTTGAGACCGATGACGGCCTGGAGATCATCGTCGAAGATGACGGCATCGGTATGAGCGAAGAAGTCTGCGCGCATCTGTTTGAGCAGCATCGCCGAGAGGAGCCCGAGAGCATTACCGCCGACGGCTCCATCAAGCGAGGTTGCGGTCTGGCGCTCTTCAACGTGCTTCAGCGCATCCATTTCTTTTACGGAGAAGATTCTGGCATGCGCGTGAAGTCCCAGGAGGGCGTGGGGACGCAGGTCATCGTAGAGTTGAACGGCGAGCCGCATGAGCCGGCGCCGCTAACGGTGTAGCACGCGGTTGGATTGAGAGAAAAAGAGGGGAAGCGCATATGTCCGAAGGCTGGAACATCCTGGTGGTTGATGACGAGCCTCCCATTAGGGCTGAGCTACGCTATCTGTTGGAAAAGGATATGCGTGTGGGTCAGATTGCCGAGGCGGGCAATGTCACCGAAGCCGTGGAGTCGATTCTGTCGAACAAGCCCGACGTGCTGTTTTTAGACATTACCATGCCCGGTCGCTCGGGAATTGAGCTTGCCGAGACGCTGCAGAACCTAAAGACGCCGCCGATCGTGGTGTTTGTGACGGCATTTGCCGAGTATGCGGCTGATGCCTATAACCTCGATGCTGTCGATTACATCGTCAAACCGGTCGAGGATGCCCGCTTGTCAAAGGCACTCGATAAGATCGAGACTGCCCTGGGCGCTCGCCGTGTCGTCCATGCTCCGCGCCAGCCTTTGCGCCTGACGGTGGATCGTGGGGGCAAAAGGGTGTTCATTCCCGTGGCGGATGTCTGCTACTTTGAGGCACGTGCCGATTTTTGCAACGCCGTCTGCGCCGAGGGAACATACCTGATCAATGAGTCGATTTCCTCGCTCGAGCGGCGCTTGGCCTCCGAGGGCTTTATCCGTGTCCACCGCAGTTATCTGGTCAATTTGGAAGACGTGCATAATGTCGAGATCGGTTCCACGGGTCTTATGGAGCTCAGGCTCGATCGCGTAACCTCGACGGTGCCTGTGTCCCGTCGTCGCGCTGCCGAGGTCAAGGCGCACTTGGGGCTTGCGTAGGCAGTCTGCATGCCATCGTTTGCCGCCGCAGGTTTGGCGTGACCGTGCGGTGGGCATAATGGGTGACATCGAATGAAATCGAAAGGATCATTATGCCCGCGCTCATTACGCATCATCTGTTTGGCGAGGAAAGCATCGACCGTCTTCCGCAGGGCGTTATCACGTCCGACGAGGAGCGCATTGCCTTTATCCTGGGAAATCAAGGTCCCGACCCGTTTTTCTTCCACATCCTGACGCCGCGCGTCTCCGACTGCACGTCGCTTGCTCAGGTCATGCACCGCTCGCGCATGTCGCGTCAGTTCTCGTGTCTGCGCGATGGCGTGTCGCACCTGCTGCCGCGCGATGCCAACCTGGGTCGTGCGTTTGCGCTGGGCCTGCTGTCGCACTATGTGCTCGATCGCAATGCCCATCCCTTTGTCTACGAGCAGCAGTTTGGCATTGTCGAGTCCGATCCCGAGCTCGAGGCTTCGGGCAGTCAAGTTCATGCCGTGCTCGAAAGCGACTTGGACGTGCTGATGCTGCAGCTCAAGCGCGGCGGGGCAACGGTCGAGGATTATCCGCCGGCGGGCGAGATCGTCGCCACCGACCGCATCAATCGCGTGGCCGGTGTGCTGATGAGCTACGTCGCCGGGCGCGTGTACGGTATCGACATCCCGGCGGGGGAGTACGCCGGCGCCGTTTCGGACATGCAGCTGCTCTATCGCACCATTGAGCCTGCCGGCTCGGTAAAGACGCGCGCGATTGCCCTGGTCGAGGGCTTGGTGCACGACTACTCGCTGCTCGACGGCCTTGCTCATCGCGTGACGACGGAGCTGCCCGAGCGCACCGGTAACCTGGGCCACCTGACATGGAAGAACCCCTTTACCGACGAGGTCTCGAACGAGAGTTTCCCCGAGGTCTTTGATCGCGCGCTGGTCGATTACGAGTGCACGGTCGCACGTTTTATCGAGACCGGTGACATGGATGCCGTGACCGGCCACATCAACTACAGCGGTCGCGTGCTCGAAGCCGATGAGGAGTTCGACCGCGAGGAATAGGGCCTGTGCGTGCCCCTTTGCCGAATCCTTACCGGTGCTTCTGGACAATTGGGGTACGATGAACTAACTGCATATCGGGCGAATACGAAGGGTCCCTGTCCATGAAATACACCAAGCTCGAGCGTAACTGGGTTATGTATGATGTGGGCAATTCGGCCCTTGTGCTGCTCAATACCTCGGTGGTGCCCATTTACTTTAACGCCATCAATACCGGCGCTTCCTCGGCCGACCTGGTGGTCGCCTGGGGCAATGCGCAGACGATCGCCTCGCTGGTCATCGCCATGCTCATGCCCATTCTGGGCGCGCTTGCCGACTACGCTGGCAACAAGATCAAGTTCTTCTTGGGCTTCTTCCTCACGGGCCTGGTGCTTTGCCTGGCGCAGGCTATCCCAATGTCCGCCATGGCATTTTTGACCGTGTACGTGCTGTGCACCATCGGCCTTAACTCTTCTATGACGTTCTACGACGCCATGCTGCCCGACATTACCACCGACGAGCGCATGGACGCCGTGTCCAGCTCGGGTTATGCCTGGGGCTACATCGGTTCCACCGTGCCGTTCGTCATCTGCCTGGCGCTCATCATGGGTGGCCCCGCTCTTGGCGTCCCTACCATGCTGGCAACGCGTCTGTCGTTTATCATCACTGGTGCCTGGTGGCTCATCTTTACCCTGCCGCTCATTCGCACCTATAAGCAAAAGTACGGTCGCGAGCGCGGTCCCGAGGACACCATCGGCCACATCGTGGGCGGTGTGTTCTCCGAGGTCGGACACACCATGCGCGAGATCGCCCACAACAAGACCGTGCTGGTCTACATGGTCGCGTTCTTCTTCTACATCGACGGCGTGCACACGGTCATTTCCATGGCAACCAGCTACGGCTCGGCTTTGGGCATCGATTCGACGCAGTTGGTGCTGGCGCTGCTCGTTACGCAGTTTGTTGCTTTTCCGTCTGCCATCATCTACGGCAAGCTCGCCGGACGCGTGGGCACGCTCAACATGATTCTGGTGGCCGTCGCCGCCTACATGGGCATTGTGCTGTTTGCCGCGTTCTTCCTAAAGACCGCCTTCGAATTCTGGGTGCTTGCCATTATGGTCGGCCTGTTCCAGGGCGGCGTGCAGGCGCTCAGCCGTAGCTACTTTGGCCGCATTATCCCTAAGGAAAAATCCAACGAGTACTACGGCTTCTTTGACATCTTTGGTCGTTATGCAAGCGTCATGGGCACCTTCCTGGTGTCGGTCGTCACCTCGTTGACCGGCAACCCGTCACTGGGCGTCCTTTCCATTGGCGTGTTGCTGATCGTTGGCTTTATGCTGCTGGTCCGCCTGTCCCGCATGACTCGGGCGGCAGAGCATGCCGCATAGGAGCGAGCGGCTATTGTGCCTGTCCACGGTACTCTTTTGGGGTTATCCGCAATAAACATTGCGACTTGCGAGCAATGATTTGCCCAAGTGGGTATGATGGAATCAGCTAGGTCGCGGGGCGTCGCCTGTGTTTGGCGGCGTCCCGTTTTTGTGTTGCAGGGAGGGTAAGGCATGAACGCCACAGTCGTGATTCCAACGTATTGGGCGGGCGATGACGCTTGCGCAAACGCCCCTGGCACCTATGACCATTCGACACGACTCAACGCCGACAATCCCGAACTCGACCGCTGTCTGGCCTCGCTTGAGCAGGTGCGCGACATCCCGCGCATCATCCTTTTGGTGGTCTGTCCCGTTTCTGCCACAGCCGATGTGTCGCTGCGCGTGCACGAGATTGTCGACGCGCATCCCACGCTCAAGGTCACCGTTGTCACCAACACCCAGGCCTCGCATATCGCAGACCGGGTTGCTCAGATCGCGCCCAAGGGTTCGGGCGAGTGCGTGAGCCTGCGAGGCTACGGTGCCATCCGCAATATGGGGCTAGCCTGTGCCGCTGTGCTGGGGCATGACGCGGTTATCTTCTTGGATGACGATGAGACTGTCATCGACGCCGACTTTATGAAGCGCGCGACCTATGCGTTGGGGCAGCAGACGCGTCAGGGCTTGCCGATCTTGGTCAAGAGCGGTTATTTCTACGATCGCGACGGCTCGCCGCTGGCTCCCACGGACAAAGCGGGCATCTGCCATCGTTGGTGGACCAAGCGCATCGAGTTCAACCGTTGGATGAAAAAGGCGCTCTCGGGCACCCGCATCTCGCGTTCCAACTACGTGTGCGGCGGCCTGATGGCCCTGCACGCCCGCGCCTTTACGCGTGTGGCCTTTGACCCGTTTATCACCCGCGGCGAGGACTTGGATTACCTCTTTAACATGCGCATGTTTGGCTACGACGTGTGGTTCGATAACGAGTGGACCGTGCGCCATCTGCCTCCGGAGTCCGAAAAGCGCTCACCGCGCTTTATGCAGGATGTATACCGTTGGTACTACGAACGGGCCAAGTTGACATTCGCCGCGCATCAAAAGGAGCTCATTCCCGTTACGGCGGCATCGCTCATGCCCTACCCGGGCCCGTGGATTTCGCGCGAGCTCGACGACCGCGTGCGCAAGACCGCTATGGTCCGCAGCGTGTTTACCCGCGAGCATGAGGGCTACCTGCGCATCTGGCGCCATGGTATCGACGAGGCAAAGGCCTATGCGCGCCAAAACGCTGTAAGCTACCTGCGTTTCCAGAGCTTTTGGCCCAAGATCATGGACGGGCTTTGGCGTGACGCACAACTGATCAGTATCCTGGAGGGGGTCGAATGATCGACCGCCGCGCCCAGCGCGATAGTTCAATATCAATCTTTCGCATCATTGCCGTTGCCTGCGCCATTTGCGTGCTGGTGTACTTTATTTTTGCCTTGGTGACCGGTATCGAGCCGATCGCCACGGTGATTGCCTGCGCGCTGCTGTGCATCTTTCTGTGCATCTTTATCTTTTTGACGCTCAATCCCGATTCGGTGCGCTCCCAGTACACCGAGGAGACGCTCTCGGTGGCCTCGGCCATGCTCGAGGACATTAAGGGCGGTCTGACGCAGGAGTCAGCGCGTTTGGTGTGCCGGCGCATTTTGCCCGAGACGCGCGCCATGACGGTGGCCATCACCGACGAGGACAACGTGCTTGCCTGCGCGGGCGAGTTTGAGGAAAAACTGCTGCCCGATACTCCCATCCACACGCTTGCCACACGCTACGTTATCGAACATGGCATCGTGCAGTCGTTCAACCGTATGGTGGATGTCGTGGGCTCGGACGGCTCGCACAACCAAGTCCCCGCCGGCATTATCGCCCCCATCAAGGTGGGCGATCGTACCGTCGGCACGCTCAAGTTCTACTACAAGACCCCGCGCGCCGTCGACCGTACCCAGTATGCGCTTGCCTCGGGCTTTGCCGAGATCTTGTCCACGCAGCTCGCCATCCACGAGCTCGAGGTGCAAAAGGAACTCACAGCGCGCGCCGAGGTGCGTGCGCTGCAGGCGCAGATTAACCCGCACTTCCTGTTCAACACGCTGAACACCATTGCATCGTTTACGCGCACCGACCCGCTGCGGGCCCGCGAACTGCTTCGTGAGTTCTCATCGTTCTATCGTGCCACGCTCGACAACTCGGGATCGCTTATTCCGGTCTCGCGCGAGGTCGCACAGACCAAGCGCTACCTTACCTTTGAGAAGGCCCGCTTTGGCGAGGACCGCGTGCTTGCGACGTTCGATGTGTCCGAGGACGTGGAAGATACGCTGGTGCCGGCGTTCGTGATCCAGCCGATTGTCGAGAACGCCGTGCGTCATGGTATGGGCGATGACGACGCCCTGAGGATCGACGTGACCGTTCACCAAGACGGCGAGGATGCAATCTTGATTGCCGTGGCCGATAATGGCGTGGGCATGGATGAGGGTACCGCCGCCAGACTGTTTGACGAGCGCTCTGCCCGTCCCGACGCCAGCTCTCCCCAGGGTGGCGGCGCCGGTGTGGCCATGCACAATATTTCGGAGCGCATCCATCGCTTTTATGGGCCGCACTCCTATACGCGTGTCGAATCGGCGCCGGGCAAGGGCACCAAAGTGCTCCTTCATCTTGATTTGTCAGAGAGCATCTTTGACATTCAAGAGTAAAATGAAAGGCTACGGGCTCAGCGTCATGCGACGGATGCCCGGCGTAGTTAGTTGACGAAAGGTTTTATCCCTATGCTGCGTGCGATGATTGTGGATGATGAGGCGCCGGCTCGCTCGGAGCTTCGCTTCCTGCTCGAGCAAACGGGCAAGATCGGCACGATCACGGAGGCGTCGAGCGTCCGCTCCGCCATCGAGATGCTTATGGAAAGTCGCGTGGATGTCGTGTTTCTCGATATCTCGATGCCCGGTGCCTCGGGCTTGCAACTTGCCGAGGCGCTGCATAAGCTCAAAAATCCGCCGGCGATCGTGTTTGTGACTGCGTATAGTGACCATGCGGTCGAGGCATTCGACGTGGATGCCGTCGATTATCTGATGAAGCCGGTCGAGGAAGCTCGCTTGGATCGCGCGATCGAGAAGGTCATGCAACGCACCAAGCCGGTTACGGACAGCAAGGTGACCATCGAGCGTATCCCGGTGGAAAAGGGCGGCCGCAAGGTGCTCATTCCCGTGGACGACATTCGCTTTATCATGGCCAAGGACGATTACTCCTGCATCTATACCGTCGATGATCGCTTTTTGTCGACGACCTCGCTGGCGCAGTTTGAGGCCAAGCTCTGCGACTTTGGCTTCTTCCGTGTTCACCGCCGCTATATCGTCAACTTGGCGTGCGTCACGGACGTCGAGACGGTGCCCTCGGGTGCCATCCAGCTGGGCATTACGGGCGTCGACGAACGCGTGCCGGTTTCGCGCCGCCGCGTCGTGCCGCTCAAGAAGGCTCTGAGTCTCTAGCACACTGGCCCCGCAGCCCTGTAGACCCATCGTCTGCGGAGCCATGGGGCCTTTTTATATGTATCTGCCGAATCGTTTTTTGCGGAAGGGATCCCATGAACAGTGCAAGCGCCAAGCGCATCGACATCATCTCGGACACCCACGGCTATCTTTCGCCTGCGCTCCTGGATGAGCTTGAAGGCGCGGATCTGATTATCCACGCCGGCGACCTCACGTCAGAGATGGACTACGAGCACCTATGCACCATCGCCCCCGTGCGGGCCGTACTGGGCAACAACGATTACTACCGCGACTACGGTCCCGATGTAGACCGTCTTGCGCTCTTTACCTACGAAGGCCTCAAATTCGCCGTAGCCCACTACCGCGAAGACCTTCCGGTGGGATCCGTAGACGTAGCCATCAACGGCCACACCCACGTAACCAAAGAAGCCCAAGTGGGCCGTTGCTTAGTCCTCAACCCGGGCAGCGCCAGCTACCCCAGAGGCACCCGAGGCCCCACCATGGCCAGAATGCTAGTAAAAGACGGCAAGATCATAAGCACCAAATTTATTGATCTAGAGTAACCACAACAAAAACGGGGGATGCAAATGCGTCCCCCGTTTCCATTTGAGCCAAAGGCAGAGCTTCAACAAAAACAATCAGACCAACCCCGCCGAGGAGCACGC
>CABVAO010000005.1 GCA_902496335.1 uncultured Collinsella sp. | reverse complement strand
GTGGTGATTTCAGATTCTAGGACGAAGGCCGTTCTTCGTTAAACGGGCGCTAGGGCGTCACCCTTACACCAACATTTTCGACGCGATCCGCGCCCACGGCATAAGAAGGCCCGCCCAGCAAAACGCATAGGCAGGCCATGGCAACAATCGCAATGTAATGACGGCTGGTGTAGGACTCGGCAGCAAACATACCCGCTCCGATCTTCGCAGGAGCCAATAGAATGTGCACCAGAAAATGCCCTGGTAGCAGCAGTTATTAGTTTAGCGAGAACGGACGAGTGGCAAACGAATTACCTGTAAACGAACCCGGAAATTAGGCGTAAATCGTTTTGCCAGTCGGTGAAAGGAGGGGCCGAGCCCGGCATGGGGTGCAGGCTACCAAGGTACAGCGCCAACCAACGACGCATTAGCTCTGGCGTTGTTTGAAGCTTCGCAATGCCTTCTCTAACTCGGGAATATCATCAACGATTACTTTCCAAGCCAGGGATCGATCAACCTCTCGATAACCGTGCGCTACGAAGTTGCGAAAACCCCTAATATCATTCCAGGGATACTCCGGAAAAGCTGATTGGACTTCTTCAGAAAGATGGAGCGCATCCTCAGCGATTCTGTAAACAGGGCTCATGATTGCGTCGTAGGCAAGTTCGCCTTCCTCGCTTCTATCGCAAACGAAGGAACTCTCCGTAGAGCCAAAATGGTCGATACGTTTAGTCAGCGTCTCGCAATCAGACAGAATGACATCGATGAGCTCAGCGTCACGCTTACGCCGCTTCATAAAGACGCACCTCATCCTGTTCAATGTTTTTGCGGAAAGCCGGACGCATGTGCTCAGGCGGGTTAGTCACAATCTCAACCTCTCGCCCGAGCTCCTCTTCAAGTTCAAGGGAGAGTTCGTACAGTGTGCCGAATGTCATTGTTTCGCCGCAGACTAGACGCAAATCGATATCGCTATCTGGCGTTTGCTCGCCGCGGGCGAATGATCCAAATAGGTATGCCTCGCGGACGTCATAACGAGAGAGTACGCGAGAAACAGCAGCGGATATGTCGACAAGAGTAATCATGGCTCAATTTTACTTTTCGATTGTATGGAAGGCAATTCTAACGTGTCTGCTCAGCAGGCCGGCGTTATTAGATGTTGAGTCAGATAGTAAGTTGAGTCTCCTCATGCGTCGGAGCTTTCAGAAGTCGTGTCGTTTTTATCGACATTGTTGTCAGGGCGATCAGATACCTCCGTTGCCATAGACACGAGTCTTCGCAGCGCCTAGCGAGAAAGGCTTACACCGACATTCTCGACACTACCCACCATATATATGCAAATGCCTTGCTCATGAGGCTCCGCAATCGCCGTTTCGGTTTTCCTTTGTTCCCTGTCTATTTCTCGTGATAAGTGATTTTGGCGAATCACGAAAGAAGATCTTTTTGCTTGCTTTTTGCAGCGTGCTTGGCTTGATGTTTGGCGTATTGATGATGTGTTTGTTCGTTATTACCTGAATGCAAAGAATCTCGAAACGCCTATTCTCCTTCTGCGCTTTTTCCATTAACGCTACTGCTTGGTCTATGTAATCCTCTGAAGAGGATGTGGAGTTTTCCATCATCAAGAGACGCTGAATTCGATGCGTCGAGCACTCTTGTTCGCGTGTGCTGAGTAGCTTAACGGTATCTCCTGTAGAACAATAATATGAAGCTTGGTCGTAAACGCTGAGACAGGTGGCAATTCCAATTTTGTATAGGATATCTTTCAGCTCGTCTTTTGTGATATTCGATAGGCCGCCATCCTCGGAAAAAATCTCAAGCAATTGGTCGATTATTTCGTCGTAGTTTTCATCTGATTCGTGCAGCATTCCGAAAATAATTCTGTTGGGCAATTCATAAAGAGCCTTAATTGTCTGGTATTTTTCATTTTTGGGTGTTGTTGCAAAATGCATGACGAATGATTTTCCAGCGATTTCGAGATACTTTAGCGCGCGCAGTATCCTATTACTGTTGGTGAGCCGGTCCTTTTCGTCGTAGTCGTAAAGGCCGGCATATTCCAGTAGGCCTTCTTTCTGGCGCTTATTGGATATCTCTTCCTCGCGCTGCGAAACCATATTGTCTGCAGCGTGTCGATCGCCCTCGTTTGCCATATTTATTTTTGCATATTGACCGGTAGTCAAAAAGCGAATGTTTTTCGCTTCAACGGAGAACTCATCGAACGGGGAGAGTGCTTCTTCAGCGCAAGAGAGAAGCTTTCCTGCAAAGCTAGAATTATTTCGCAGATATGATAAGAAGAGGAGGATATTCTCATTGATGTTGAAGCAGATGTTCTCGACCAGGTAGCCTACGTCACCGCGTATATCATCGCCCTTATCTCCCATAAGGTTAATTCGCTTTGCGACAAAGTAAGCGAAGACAGTGTTAGAGACAAAATAGTAGTATGGTGCCGTCTCCCCCATGCGTATTATGTCTGCTTCGCATGCGAGCTCAACGAAATCCCTTGGGCGGCTTTCGAGGGCATACTCATCAGCGTATTGTTGGATTATATCGAAAAGGGTGCCGGCTTCAATTGTGGCGTTTTTGGCTTTATGCATGTGGTACGCGATCTCGCCAAGAAGCGCGAGGGCTTCGCGGATCCCACCCTCTTTTGTCGCTCCGTATTTCGATTTACTCCATGCTTGTCTTACCCGGTTTACAATATTAGCTTCAAAGATTTCGTTAAAGGGAATTGTCTTTTCCCTGCCTGTAGGGTTTTTATCGGCATAGTAGATGACACTTTGAAGGATGAACTCCGGGTTGAGGGAGAAGATGTCGCTATGCGAATGGACAGCCCTATCGATTGCTCCAATAACCCCCTGGATATTATTGGGTGCAACTTGTAGTTCTCGACATGTGTTGTATACCAGCTCGTCCCTTTTCCCTTTAAAGAAGTTTTTGATGCTATAGGTGACTACGACATCGTCGTCCCCCAATTCTCTCCGAACATCTTCGATGATGCCTGTGTCGATTTTTTTAGATGAAGTAAGGACGACGCAACCGACATTGTTCAGGGCCTCTCGAATGAACGCCGCATCTGATCCGTTGCGTTTAAGTCTGTCGAAATCATCGATAAATAGGACTTTCTTCTGGATGGAAGATTGTTTAAATCTCGCTGAGGCTGACTCATTACGGCCGTATTGCTCTCCAATCAAGTCGTCAAAAAGATACTTAATTGACGGTCTACTATTGCTTTCGCCGAGAAACAGCGGGCTGTAGCCTTGGGCGATACTTGAATTGTACAGATGCATTAAGAGCGCCGTTTTACCCGAACTTTTTGAGCCAACGATATTAACGCATGGGTTTGTGCTGATGAAATCAAAGAACTCGCTGTCTGACGCGATGACGGGAAAGGGGTCATCGTCAACATGAATGCTGGTTTCAAGGACTGGAAAAACGAAATAGCTTTCCAATGGGGCGTTGATGAGGTTAAAGTTTGGTTTCAGCGCGTCTATGAATTCCGTATTGGGAATGGCTTGACCAGGTGTTTTCGGTCTCAAAGTCATTGTTTCACGGTTGTGTTCGGTGTATATGGAACATTGCCTGTCCCAAATGAAGTAAATTGTTGTGAGCAGCATCGTCTCGGAGTCGTAATGTAGCAGCGAGAATGACGACTCGTCGTATGATGAGGTACTTATAACACCGCCCCTTGAAACGGTTAAGTGCTGTCTATTGCTATTTGTATACGATTCGGCGAAGCCATCGTGCTCATGTCCTATAAACAAAATGTCGCAATGCTCATACAGTCGCTGCTCGAGATGTCTTTTCGATTCATCGTCGAACCATTCACAGCCATGGTGCATTATTACAATATTGAGATTCGTATTGCCGCTTTTCTCAATTGAGCATATCGCTCTTTCGGGAAGGTAATGTATCTCTTTGTCTGTTCGCTCTCTGGTTGAAAACGGAGCACTATTAAGCATCGTCGCTTTGATGCTGCAAGCTTGACCCCCGATGTCGAATTGCTCAGTGGAATCCGAGTATTCACCGCGAAAGAGGCGATACTCGTTTGCGAACTCGAAAAATGGGTCCATTTTCTCGAGTTCATGCGCGTATGCGTCACCCAAGGAAGTGCGTTTACTTTCGATTAGCATTTCTGCAGTCGGGGAGTCTTGCGGTATCGAGATATCGTGATTTCCTGGAACGAAGAGAATCTCTGGTTTTATTCCTTTTGAACGAAACCCGCAAATCAAATCATCGATCAGGCGTTTTGCGACGTGATACTCGTCTGCACTTCCTGAATTCGCAAGATCGCCAGAAATTATGAGGAATGCGCAGTCGAACGGTAATTCGCATGGAACAGCATCAACGATTCGACGAATCTTTTCCGATGAGTAGTCGCGGTTCACCTGAAGGTGAATATCGCTGAGATGGAGAAAGAGAACCTGCATTTTGCCCCCCGATGTACCTTATCTAAATCTGCGCCGCACAGACGCAGACAAACGCTCTGATGTTGATTGTACAGGATGCAGTCATTAGAGGATAAAAGTAGGCCCTTTTGGTCGATATCGCCGTCTGAGTGCTCGAGGAAAGCGCTCACGGAACTTCTAGCGAGTATGCAAACCTCAACTCGCACGATTATGCGCGCGTCAACGACCCGCCGCACTCGTCGACCTTGCCGACGGCAATGCGCTTCTGCTCGTCCATGTAGCGCTTCAGCGCGTCACCCAGCCTCGGCAGCGCGCCGCCCAAGCCAAGCCCAAAACTCACCTCACGACCAAACAAAAAGAGGGACGCACCGGCGCAAGCCGATGCGTCCCTCTTTTCAGTCCAGCAGAATCGCCACCAAACAGAGTCCCCTCTCCCCTAGTCCCTCTTAAACAGATCCCTCGTGTAAACCTTGTCCACCACATCCGCGAGCTCGTCGCTCCAGCGGTTGGCGACGATCACGTCGCAGCCGGCCTTGAAGGCCTCCAGGTCGTGGGTCACCTCGGAGACGAAAAACTCCGGCGCGTCCAGCGTGGGCTCGTAGGCCACAACGGGCACGCCCTTGGCCTTCACGCGCTTCATGACGCCCTGGATGGAGCTCGCGCGGAAGTTGTCGGAGTTGGACTTCTAGTAGTGTACGCTGACGTGAACCTCGGTGCCTTTGAATGCAGCAACCTTATCGGCAGGGCTCGCTTTGGCCAACACCGCTTACTCACCGAGTCTGACATCATAAGGGAAGAAGCGGGGTGCCGCAGAGGCCTCAAGGTCCACCCGCTTTACATCGGAACCCCGCTAGGCTCCTTCGTTGACCACCGACGAGATCGAACACGAGTTATTCTTATGCAGTCAGCATTACGTGAGAAAGGCTAGCGTTGCGAGACTTCAACCACACTAGGATTGTTTCCTATGGCCGCAATGACTGGGCTGCAGGAGTTTTCATGGACCGTTGTCTTCATATCCTGAAGGAGGGTCCTCGCATTCAAATCGCGACGATTAATGACGCGATAGAGGCTCATCAGCTTAAGCTCACTTTTGAAACGGTCCCCGAACTGTTTAAGGAAGCTGAAGTCGGCGACGCCGCAAGTGCCGTCGCTGCGCTCTTCGCGAACGCCTGCAAGTATACGAGTGAGGCACTCAAGTCTTCGGGAATCCTCGATATTTACGAGGAAGTCGAGATTCAGTACGCCACTCAGTTCTGGAGCCTGCTGCACGCCTGCGGCGCAGAGACGCTGATCTCCGGCGAGGAAATTGACGAACTTCTCTCGCGACATGTCGAATGCTTAGCTTCTATCTTGGAGAACGACAAACTCGTCAAATTATTTGATACAGAGCTAGGAAAATCACTGATCGACAATCCGTATTATTCCGCGGAGCTGATCATCCACGAGTACGCGACAGAATCAAGGAGCCAGAACGTAATCTACCTCCCTAAATGCCTTTCCCAAGGCGACTTCGATTCGATAATGACCGGCTACCTCGACGACCAGCGCGCCAACCCGAATTGCATGGAGGTCCTTTTCAATTGGCCTTCTGGCGCTACGAAATGTAGATTCTCTCCCTCGCCGGACGTCAAGGTGCGAGCAAAGCGCGCCCACGATGAGGCTATGGTTGCGATATTCCGGCAAGGTACTAGGCTTAAGTACGGAGCCGAGGTGCAAATCGACCCTGAACAGATTGCTTGCAAGGGTATAAAGGTCGATGGCCTAACCATAACCTGCAGCTTTAGCGAAACATGGCTCGGAAAATACACCGACCATGCAAGCGTTATGAACAATTGCAGGTACCTACTGGACGTAGTAGACCCATGCGGTCTCATGTCCGCGCCTGCTCACTCCCATGAGGAGAGCGGCCTGCTTGCGACGCTGGGGTCCCGCGTGCTGGGGGAATACCGAATGAATACGATCTCCAACATGCGGGAATCTCTCGCCAATGTCGAAGTTGTCGCATACGCGAATTTCCTCGAAAGCCGCGGTACAAGGCTCGAAGATGCACTCGAATGGACGTACAACGTTTATTTTGCAGAGGAGTACTCAATCAATGGTTTCAGCTTGGCGCTGCCGTCAAGCGGAGCTTCGTGGCTCGACAAATGCAAGTCGATAGGGCCAGAGATCGAGCGCGCCGTTAAGTCCTATTCAATATATTCGAGGATTGGAAAAATCGACGGAGACTATTTCCCTTATGAAAGCTTTAAAACTTTTGGAACCCTCAACGCACTCTCTGAGAAAAAATATGCAATCGACGGAGCTTGCTTTAACAGGTGGGGATTCTATCTGTTCTCCGACCAGTGCATGCTGACATACAGAAGAGGCCATAACGACCATGCTCGTTGCTTCTTCGATTTGATTACGAATGCCAGGATCACCTTCGACGATTTTGATGCTGCGTACGCCGAGGTACTCCAGCAATTAGTTGACCGACAGCTGGTAAGTGCGTGCGAAGAAACAGGCGCTCTCTCCCCAACCCCTCGCTCAATTTGTCTGAAAGCCGTTTGGGATAATGGCGCAATTGCGCTTGGGGGATGCGGAGACGGTGATTTAGCGCTCATCGATGGCCTTGTCTCAGACGAAATGCTGTCGTACTGCGGCAAGCTGTTCACACCCGACGAGGCTGCATATCTCGATTACATGTTCAACGACGCCTCTTTCCCCAACTCACAGGGTCTCAGGAACAGATACGACCATGCGCATTCACCGATCGCCGACCCTGATGCGGAGAACATTAGATCCGATTACTATCGCATGCTGACCTTGCTCGTCGCGATTACACTCAAGATAAACGATGAGCTGTCGGCCAAAACGGGCCGCGGGTACCTCGAAAACTTCGTAGATTGGCCATATTACGACGAAAGTGTCTTCGAACTTGCAAAGAAGTTGATCGCAAAGAAGCATGAAACTGTCTGTGATGCTGAGTCAGAATAGTTCCAATGACGGTAGTTCCGAACCTGCTTGATCAGGATCAGAAAGCCTTTCCGTTTCTCCGTGGCGAATTCCCGTCAGTCACCTCGATAACCATTATGGTGACCTCAAACGGCGCAACTCGATGTCATGCAGTCGTTTTGCCGCCCCGGTACAAACGAGCAACACGAACCCTCATGCCGCACATCAGAGGAACGGTACCGGGAGAATGCTTGGCACCGCGTTCGGCCATCGCCAGGATGCAAGCTCATCCGCGATTCAATATGAGCGCCCGAGGCGCAGTAAGCGGATATTTCGGATGGTGTGCCTAATTGAATATAAATCGAACGAACTACCGTACGCGGCTGTGCTGGAGGACGCGGGATCCGACGGACCGGCTTACCTCGACTTGCCACCGTCGCACTGGAAGCGCTTAAACAGATCCATCGTATACACCTTGTCCGCCACATCCGCGAGCTCGTCGCTCCAGCGGTTGGCGACGATCACGTCGCAGCCGGCCTTGAAGGCCTCCAGGTCGTGGGTCACCTCGGAGACGAAAAACTCCGGCGCGTCCAGCGTGGGCTCGTAGGCCACAACGGGCACGCCCTTGGCCTTCACGCGCTTCATGACGCCCTGGATGGAGCTCGCGCGGAAGTTGTCGGAGTTGGACTTCTAGTAGTGTACGCTGACGTGAACCTCGGTGCCTTTGAATGCAGCAACCTTATCGGCAGGGCTCGCTTTGGCCAACACCGCTTACTCACCGAGTCTGACATCATAAGGGAAGAAGCGGGGTGCCGCAGAGGCCTCAAGGTCCACCCGCTTTACATCGGAACCCCGCTAGGCTCCTTCGTTGACCACCGACGAGATCGAACACGAGTTATTCTTATGCAGTCAGCATTACGTGAGAAAGGCTAGCGTTGCGAGACTTCAACCACACTAGGATTGTTTCCTATGGCCGCAATGACTGGGCTGCAGGAGTTTTCATGGACCGTTGTCTTCATATCCTGAAGGAGGGTCCTCGCATTCAAATCGCGACGATTAATGACGCGATAGAGGCTCATCAGCTTAAGCTCACTTTTGAAACGGTCCCCGAACTGTTTAAGGAAGCTGAAGTCGGCGACGCCGCAAGTGCCGTCGCTGCGCTCTTCGCGAACGCCTGCAAGTATACGAGTGAGGCACTCAAGTCTTCGGGAATCCTCGATATTTACGAGGAAGTCGAGATTCAGTACGCCACTCAGTTCTGGAGCCTGCTGCACGCCTGCGGCGCAGAGACGCTGATCTCCGGCGAGGAAATTGACGAACTTCTCTCGCGACATGTCGAATGCTTAGCTTCTATCTTGGAGAACGACAAACTCGTCAAATTATTTGATACAGAGCTAGGAAAATCACTGATCGACAATCCGTATTATTCCGCGGAGCTGATCATCCACGAGTACGCGACAGAATCAAGGAGCCAGAACGTAATCTACCTCCCTAAATGCCTTTCCCAAGGCGACTTCGATTCGATAATGACCGGCTACCTCGACGACCAGCGCGCCAACCCGAATTGCATGGAGGTCCTTTTCAATTGGCCTTCTGGCGCTACGAAATGTAGATTCTCTCCCTCGCCGGACGTCAAGGTGCGAGCAAAGCGCGCCCACGATGAGGCTATGGTTGCGATATTCCGGCAAGGTACTAGGCTTAAGTACGGAGCCGAGGTGCAAATCGACCCTGAACAGATTGCTTGCAAGGGTATAAAGGTCGATGGCCTAACCATAACCTGCAGCTTTAGCGAAACATGGCTCGGAAAATACACCGACCATGCAAGCGTTATGAACAATTGCAGGTACCTACTGGACGTAGTAGACCCATGCGGTCTCATGTCCGCGCCTGCTCACTCCCATGAGGAGAGCGGCCTGCTTGCGACGCTGGGGTCCCGCGTGCTGGGGGAATACCGAATGAATACGATCTCCAACATGCGGGAATCTCTCGCCAATGTCGAAGTTGTCGCATACGCGAATTTCCTCGAAAGCCGCGGTACAAGGCTCGAAGATGCACTCGAATGGACGTACAACGTTTATTTTGCAGAGGAGTACTCAATCAATGGTTTCAGCTTGGCGCTGCCGTCAAGCGGAGCTTCGTGGCTCGACAAATGCAAGTCGATAGGGCCAGAGATCGAGCGCGCCGTTAAGTCCTATTCAATATATTCGAGGATTGGAAAAATCGACGGAGACTATTTCCCTTATGAAAGCTTTAAAACTTTTGGAACCCTCAACGCACTCTCTGAGAAAAAATATGCAATCGACGGAGCTTGCTTTAACAGGTGGGGATTCTATCTGTTCTCCGACCAGTGCATGCTGACATACAGAAGAGGCCATAACGACCATGCTCGTTGCTTCTTCGATTTGATTACGAATGCCAGGATCACCTTCGACGATTTTGATGCTGCGTACGCCGAGGTACTCCAGCAATTAGTTGACCGACAGCTGGTAAGTGCGTGCGAAGAAACAGGCGCTCTCTCCCCAACCCCTCGCTCAATTTGTCTGAAAGCCGTTTGGGATAATGGCGCAATTGCGCTTGGGGGATGCGGAGACGGTGATTTAGCGCTCATCGATGGCCTTGTCTCAGACGAAATGCTGTCGTACTGCGGCAAGCTGTTCACACCCGACGAGGCTGCATATCTCGATTACATGTTCAACGACGCCTCTTTCCCCAACTCACAGGGTCTCAGGAACAGATACGACCATGCGCATTCACCGATCGCCGACCCTGATGCGGAGAACATTAGATCCGATTACTATCGCATGCTGACCTTGCTCGTCGCGATTACACTCAAGATAAACGATGAGCTGTCGGCCAAAACGGGCCGCGGGTACCTCGAAAACTTCGTAGATTGGCCATATTACGACGAAAGTGTCTTCGAACTTGCAAAGAAGTTGATCGCAAAGAAGCATGAAACTGTCTGTGATGCTGAGTCAGAATAGTTCCAATGACGGTAGTTCCGAACCTGCTTGATCAGGATCAGAAAGCCTTTCCGTTTCTCCGTGGCGAATTCCCGTCAGTCACCTCGATAACCATTATGGTGACCTCAAACGGCGCAACTCGATGTCATGCAGTCGTTTTGCCGCCCCGGTACAAACGAGCAACACGAACCCTCATGCCGCACATCAGAGGAACGGTACCGGGAGAATGCTTGGCACCGCGTTCGGCCATCGCCAGGATGCAAGCTCATCCGCGATTCAATATGAGCGCCCGAGGCGCAGTAAGCGGATATTTCGGATGGTGTGCCTAATTGAATATAAATCGAACGAACTACCGTACGCGGCTGTGCTGGAGGACGCGGGATCCGACGGACCGGCTTACCTCGACTTGCCACCGTCGCACTGGAAGCGCTTAAACAGATCCATCGTATACACCTTGTCCGCCACATCCGCGAGCTCGTCGCTCCAGCGGTTGGCGACGATCACGTTGTAGCCGGCCTTGAAGGCCTCCAGGTCGTGGGTCACCTCGGAGCCGAAGAACTCCGGCGCGTCCAGCGTGGGCTCGTAGGCCACCACGGGCACGCCCTTGGCCTTCATGCGCTTCATGACGCCCTTGATGGAGCTCGCGCGGAATTAGACGGAGCGCAGCTTCGGGATGCGCTCCGTCGGCGCGCCGACTGAGGTTGCGAGCAACCTCTCACGGTTGCCGTTGCGGCTGTTCGTCCCACCTCCGCACGGCTGGTCGACCACGGCGACCAGCCAATCGTACATTACTTGCTCGGCAAGGCGCCTGAGCAGGTCGCGCATGTTGATGGCGCCGCCGTCGAACCAGGGCATGGCGAGCATGTCCAGCGTCGAGTCAAAGAAGATTTGCGTAGCGGTATTCTTCCTTTCCTAGAAACAGCTGTTGTGGTGATTTCCGAATCTAGAACGAGGGCCGATCTTCGTTAAGCGGACGCAAGGGCGTCACCTTACACCAACACTTCCGACGCGATCGGCAGCGCGCCTTCGGCGTCGAGTTCGACGCCGGTGTAAACCGAATGATGCAGCAAGCCCCAGAAGGACCTGCTGCATCATGCGCATGACTCATTGGCAATTGCCTTCTAAAGGCGCTGAAGCAAATAGAATCCGAGGAACCAGAAAAAACGTAAGCTGCATTTTATTGCTAGCGTTCTCGAATCCTATATGCCCGAAATCACCGACGCCCTATGAGATATGCCGATCGCGTCCAAGGGACCAAAGTACGAGGCAAGACTAAGGCGGTTATCGCAAAAATGAATGCTGTCTATACCGAATAACGAATTAGTTACGAGAGCCTCTTATCTACCGCAACGTCTCAGAGCAGTTTGGCCGTTACCTTCCATCGCTTGAGCACGATGCTAATCGCCAAACTCACAGTGAGGGATATGAAAAATAGCGTCACAACTATCGCCAAAGGCGGAACACCAGGTACGTTGATGAGGCTCAGCAGAATCCAGTCAACCTGCTGGTGAAACAGGTACACTCCGAAGCTGTGTTTCTCGAATAGGCTTCCGTGAACCTTGTCTATCAGCCACTCGGCGTGTCCGAAGATCGACAGGAGTACAAGCGGACCCACAAGCCTCAAAATAAACAGTAGGACTTTCGAGGCCGCCCCGAGAGCCCCCCCCGAGGCGCTGCAGACGTACCACGCCACGAACAGTGCGACATCGGCCGCAAATAGCGCTGCGGGCTTTATTCGCCAGAAGCGAGACGTGTCGGTCTGTCTCAGCAACGCGCCAAGTAGGAAACACGGGAAGTAGTCGAAGGCCCGTGCCATTTGAAACAGGTCGAGAGGCAGCGTGTACACGGCGCGTGCGAAGATGTAAGCAACAACGGCCGATGCTAACAGCGTCGGCCGTTTACACAACAAGGCTGGCCTAATGCGCCACATCAGTTCGACGAACACGAACATCCAGAACAACGCCAGCAGGAACCACAGCTGCGAGGGGTTATTGCCGAGAACAAACGACTCGACAGTCGAGACAGGACCATAAAAGAAACAGTAGACAGGACCCGCCCACACGACGCCCGCAAAGAGGTAAGGCACGAGCAGGCGTTTGGCTTTCTTCTTGAGAACTACGCACGCATCGTCATATTTGTCCGTCTCCATTTTGATGTACGCCCAAATGTAGCCGGAGACAAGAAGAAACAGCGGCACATGCATGGTGGAGAGCCACTGAACAAATACGCCCAGCGCGGGGCACGGCGTAGCGGGCTCGCCGAACCAGACCCCGCCGTAGATAGCGCATGCATGATACAAGACAATGACGAGCATCGCCAGCGCCTTCACGGGTCCCGTGAGTTCAAGCTCCCGCTCCTTGGTCATCGCAAACTCACCCACGCCCGAGCCTCTTTCTCGCCCCCGTTACAACCAGCCTTACGCCGTCTCTATCGCACCATAGGTATGCGACCAGCATCAGCAGCACCACAGGCCAGCTCCACGCGCCCAAAAACCACGACGCCGTCATGAACCCTGCGGTAATCAGGGCCTCCGAAACACAGAAGTGCACCACGGGATTTCCAAACCTGCGCGATATGATTAACTCGAAAGCCAGGTCGCGCAGCGCCACCGAGGCCACAATCCCGCATGTCGCCAGCTCCACACTTGCCAAGCCAACGATGCTCGCAAGGGCCAGCACCGCGTTCAAGATCATGGCAGCAACGTTCACCGTGCACAGTGTTCCCTCGCGTCGCCCCATCTTAAGGTAGGTATTGAACAGCAGGTTCGCCTTGCAGCTATAGACACACAGAGGCATAGTAAGAGCCAGGTAAACTAGGCTCTTACTGTATGCCGGAAGCCACAGCCCCAGCACCAGTTTCGCAGGCACATAGAGAAGGTACGCACAGGGAAGAGCCGTGTGCAGCAGCAGCCTAATGGCAAGGTACTTCTCCCTCTGCCCCTCGGCGTCCAAACGCTTGAGCACGGGGAACGCCACCATTGACACTTGCCCGATAAAACCCAGAACGAAGTTCGTCAACGAGAAAGACAGTGACAACTTGCCAAAGGCCGTAAGCCCCAGTTGCCAGTCTGTCAACATACGAGTGAAGCCAACAATCAGCGAGTCGGCGTAGTAGGCTACCATGACTTTGAGACCTGCCCGTACGTCGGCGGCGCATGTGCGCAGCACGCCCTTGAACGCCGCCTTGCTGCGTAGGGTGCTCCTAGCGCAGATGAGTACATACAGAAGCGCCAACGCCTGGCAGGCTATGTAGCCCAAGATAAACGGCAGCGATGAGTTAACGCCCGCGAGGAGAACCGTCATCATGAACGCGACGAAAAGTCCCTTGGAGAATAGGTCGGCGAGTGATGAGATACGCGTGAGGTTCGTGCATTGGAACACATAGCGCAGACACTGGGTCAGGTTTGTGAGCAATCCGAAAAAAACGCACAGCGCGAGCACGAGGGACCGGTATGGTTCGAAACCAGCGGCGAGGACGGCGGCCAGGCAACAGGCAGCAACTAACAGCTGCGAGGCTGCGACGACACACTGCTGCGCTTTCAACTCCCCGTGATTGACCTCCGAGTAGCGCTTTCCGCCGAGACGCAGGTAAATGCCGTCATTGAGTCCAAGCAGGGCAAACCCAGAGTACGATGAGTACAGCAAGAACAGCTGCCAGTACGCGTAGTCCTCCACGCCCAAAAACTTGGGAAGCACCAGGGACGTCAGAATGCTCGAGAGCAGGCCTATTCCCTGAGCTACAACGGCGTATGCCAGGTTTCCGGCGATACCTCCCCGCTCCTCGGTTGAAAAAATGTTTGTCAATTTTAAATCCAATTCAAAAGGCTTATGTCGCGGCATGTCTTCAAATGAACTGACATGACACAGTCTATCTTCTCGCTTTAGCCGCCCTGGCCATAGCGATGCTAGCTATAATTGGGTATGCCCGCCATCTCAATGCCCATAGGACCAGACGTCGGTCAAATCGAAGTAACTTACCCGCACCTGATGTCGTCAGGCAACGCGCAAAGTCACGAGAGGCGAGGAGGTCATCAAGACCCACCGTATCGCCCTGCGACGCCATCCATTCCGCATATTGCGCGCCAGAGTCAAGCCTGCAAGCGGCGAGACCGACCATGAGATCGTTACAGCCGTACTCACGCTCCCAGCGACGCGCGTAGCCTTCGCCCACGTCGAGACATCGGCAAACATCGCAGTAGAAATGCGGATCATATGCTCTAGTAATTCCGGAACCTGGGCGATAGTAATAAAGAGAGGCATTGATGAAGCAGAACGTCTGAGCGCGATCATATACGGTAAGGGTCTGCAGAAAGTCCTCAGCAAACGTGAGACCTTTGAATTTCGAGAAGTCCACATCGACTCCGACACACGACCGACGAATGGCCTTGAACCACATAGGGTTCTCTGAACCACTGGTCGAGCGGCACAGGGCGCTTAATATCGAAGGCTTCTCCTCGGCGGAATAAAGTTTGAAAGGGATAGATGACTCAACGGGTACGGCCTCGCTCTCCTCCCGTGTAAAACCGAAGCGCACAACATCCGCACTCGTCTTTGCCACCGTAGTGGCAACTAAAGCGAGGGCCCCGGGGACAAGCGCATCGTCGGAATCCACGCACATAACGTAGTCGCCTGCTGCAAGCGCAAAGCCGTCGCGGCGCGCGAGCAGCAGGCCCTCGTTGTCCTTATGGAAAACGAGGGCCTGCTGCGGATAGCGCGCGGCATATTCATCGCAAATAGCACCGCTGCTGTCGGTAGAGCCGTCATCGACCAAGACAACGTCGAAGTCGGCGTAATTCTGGGAGAAGATTGAGTCTAGGCACTCACAAAGATAACGCTCAACGTTGTAGACGGGCACGCAGACGGTAATAGTCACGCCGGAGGAAGGCGCAACCGTTGTAGTCGTTCCATTAGAAGGCATTATCAGAAACCTCCAGCATGTATTTCCCTGTATGCTCAAAAGTCTGCGTGACAAGCCCACAGGTCATGTAAGCAAGTGTGAGACAAAAGTTTGATGTCAACGAATCCGAGGTAATCATGTTAATCATGAAGTAGCCAATGATGACGACGCCCCAGAGGGAATCTCCCGCGACATCCCAGAAAAGCCACACGAACAGAACCATGACCAGCGGGGTAAGCTCGAAAGCGATCTTTGTTAGGTCCATCTCAAACGGAGCGGCGAAAACCGCCTTAGCCATTTCATTGGCGGAGCCGTACCCATAACTCTCGAAGCCCGAACTTAAAAAATAACCAAGCACATCGCTTCTGCCCATGGAGAAGTGCGACTGCGTGTCACCGAACAGATGAATAAAAAGATACTGCTGCTCAGGAAGTAGCATCCAAGTCCAAAGGAAGGCGCCCAGAACTGTGCAGACCTTTAGGGCAACTATAGCGCCACGGGGGACCTTGATCTTCATGAGCCTAGGCGCGATGAAGCTGACAACGAGAGCAAATAGAACGGCGAAGATTGCAAGCCTCTTGAAAGTAAGGATGCAGAATAGGGCGGAGAGAACCAGCCATACCTTCTTATGCCTGAAGAAGGCAAAGTAGAAGGTGAGCACGAGAAAAATCCCAGAAAAGGTCGAAGATTCTGAGGCACTGTTTGAATCCATGAAGCTAGCTTCGAGGATCTCGGAAACGCCTACCCCCTCATGGGATAGCGATAACAGGTAGCCGAGAATGGAAACGAGCAGGACGGCCACCATGCACCGGTAAAGCGCATGAGGCGTCAAAGCGTTAAGCATGGTGTATGCAAGAATGATGGGGATGGCGAACTTGAAGAGCTCAAGGAGAACCCCGGTGGAAAAGTGTCCAGTCTTAACCTGCAGAAAAGTGGACACCGCCGTGAAAATAATGAAGATGAAAGCAAGGGCGTTGAACTCTTTGATGAACACTCGCTCGCCGTTCTTAAGAGCATATGCCAGCGCCGCCAAGCAGGCGATAGCCGCGGTGACATACTTGGTGTAAGCAATACCCGCGGAAATATCGCCCCTGGTGAAGGCGTCATCTACGAGAGCCTTGATGAGAAAGGTGAGGACGAAGAACAGCGCCGCAATCATCGGTAGAACGGGGGAGGACGAAAGGCTGTCTAGCCCGACGCTGCGCCTCGATAATGCGTCGTCTCGCCCGGATGCGTTAAATCCGCTCATCGGCAATACCTCCTCTTGAAAATGTAGTCGAGTAGCCCCGTCCTCATAAGTACAAACCTCCCGAAGCGGTCGAGCCCCAGGTGGGAAACGCCGACTTCCCTCACACGGGAGGTGATCTCGGCCTTGTACCGTATACGCAGAGTCTCGGATTCGGTCCCACGCCATTCGATGAGCTTATAGGCATTAAATAGGAGACTAATCTCAAGGGACAGCTTGCCCCTGGGGTCACCGGCGTCGTCATGCGCAGAGAGGTCGAGAACCGCGCGAAGGCCGCTGTCTGCCGCCTTGTTGCTCGGCTTCTGCGTCATCGAGCCGGCAGACTGCCTATAACCGTAGTATTGTCCCCTGAGGACCTCGACGCCGTCGATGCGCCTGAGTATTTCTTCCATCGAGACAACGTCCTCATAAAGGGAGAAATCCTCGCGGAAAGGCCATCCCGCGAGTTCATTCCTGCTGCGATCGGCTGCGGCGTTGTCATTCCTCTCGAGCAGCGCATCCGATCGCAGCAGGAATGAGCACATATAGTGCTGTCCGCGGCCGCGGTATATCTCGCGCAGATATTCCTCGGATGAGAGGGCAACAGGGTTTTCGGACAACATTGGAGCCGGCCAAGCCGGCTTCTCGCCGTCCTGAAACCTCAGGAACTGGATCTGAACGGCGTCGCATTCCGTCGCAAGGGTACACTTCCTCAAAACATCAAGTGCGTAGGGTGCGATGACGTCATCGGAATCGACGAACCAGATCCAATTACCTTCAGCGCGCAAGCAACCTGCGTTGCGCGCTGAAGGTGATCCGCCGTTGTCACGGTGGATCACCTTCACATTCGCAGATCTGGACGCAAGGCGGTCGCAGACCCCTGGTGTATCATCGGTTGAGCCGTCATCGACAACGATAGCCTCGACATCGGGGTTTTCGTCGAGCCCGAAACTCGAGACACATTCCTCGAGAAAGAGCTCTGCGTTGTATGCGGGCACCACGATCGATAGCCAAGGTTTGCTGTTACTCACAAAATGTCCCCTTACCGAGCATAAGCGCTCCGTAGATGCCTTCAACCTGGGCTAGGGTCCCGTCGAGCCCAAATTTACGAATGACCTGATCCCTGCCATTGCGCCCAAGCTCTTCTCGCAACTTAGGTTCCGCAAGTAGCGAGGCCAAACTCTCAGAAAGCGCTACCTCGTCATCCACGTCAATGAGGAATCCGCTAACACCGTCCTCGATGACCTGCGGTACCCCTCCTACGGCGGTGGCAACAGCCGGTATGCCGTGCGCCATGGCTTCAAGTACGCTCATGGGCAGCCCCTCGTTCTTGGAGGGAAGGCAGAACAACGCGGCACGCTCAAAGAGGGCCTCACGCTTGTCGCCGATGACCCAGCCGTGAAACTCGCAACGGTCGGCAATGCCAAGTTCCTCGGCGAGCGCTTTGTTCTTGTCGATTTCACCGTCGCCGCCAAAGACAATTTTAGTCTCCGGGAAACGTGGCAGGATTTTTCTTGACGCGCGCAAGAGCACGTCAGGGCTCTTGTTCGCGTCAAGACGTCCTAAAAATAGGACATCTTGACGCGAACAAGGTGAGCACGGCTGCGCCGGTACTTTAACACCATTGTGGACAACTTCAATCTTATCGAGGTCGCAAACGTTTTCCGCAAAGTAGTCGAGCCACTCTTCCGACAGAACCACAACTCGGTCGGCGAGACCAAAAGTCTTTCTTACGTCACGACGGTAGGAATCTCCACCCTCTTCAAAGGCCTTCTTAAACTCACCATCGTGGTCGTGCAGTATTACATACTTGCCGGCTTTATGGGCCATACGAGCCATAATTGACTTACGTTTGTAGGACCCACGGGCGCTAATGTGCAAATGAATAATGTCATAGGATGGCATGATCATCGCATAGCGAATCAACGCCCGGGTAAATGCGAGAGACTTACCGAGCTTTGAGGAACCAACACCCGTACCCAAGTACTCGAAGGCATCACATGCTTCAGGAAGACCTCCATCGAGATAGCCCTGCACAACGGAAACAATTCCGCCGTGCAAAGAAAGGTCGGGGCCGACCATTAGAACTTTCGCGTGTACACTTTTTTTAGATGAAACCATCGTTATCCTTTAAGCCGCGAACCTAGGCAGCGAGCGGGAACCCCCCCCCAGATTGAATACTCAGGCTCCACATCTTTGGTCACCACGGCTCCAGCGGCAATTACGCAGTGATCGGAGACGTGGACACCTTTTAGAATCGTTACGCCGCTACCCATCCACACGTCATTACCGATAACGACATCTTGGTCGTTATCGGAGAGCTTGTCCTCATCGGTTAGTTCCATCATGGGGCGGTCGAGGATGTCGGTGCGGTGATCGCCGGTGATAACGGTAAGGTTGGGCCCACTCATGACATAATCGCCGATGCGAATTTTCGCTCGGGTCGTTAGCAGCGTTGTTCCAGGGCCTAGGTACACGTCATGGCCCATGTAGATATTGCCCGCTCCGGCGATCTCGCTGCGACGGCCGAGAGTCACATTCTCGCCGCATGCAGCAAAGGAGCGGCGCAACGAGGGCATTAGAAGAAGTTTGTTATAGGCACGTGAAACACCGTCGAGAATCTTGTAAACGAGACCCATGGCTAAGCCTTCCTCCACACCATCTTGTCAACGACGCCGGTGTAGCTCTGGATGATCTTGACCACCTTGGTGGACACGGTCTCGTCGGCGTAGTCAGGGACGGGCGCCTCGGGTAGCGACCCCTCAGCGTCGAGCTCGACGGCGGTGTGGACGGCCTGCAGAAGGCCCCTCTCGGAGATGCCGGCCAGCGTGAAACAGGCCTTGTCCAGCGCCTCGGGGCGCTCGGTGGAGGTGCGGATGCACACCGCCGGGAACGGGCGGCCGACGCTCGCGAAGAAGCTGGACTCCTCGGGCAGGGTGCCGGAGTCGGAGACCACGGCGAAGGCGTTCATCTGCAGGCAGTTGTAGTCATGGAAGCCCATGGGCTCGTGCATGCGAACGCGCGGGTCCAGCTTGAAGCCGGTGGCCTCCAGGCGCTTGCGGGAACGCGGATGGCAGGAGTACAGGATCGGCATGTCGTATTTGTCCGCGAGCGCGTTGATGGCGGTGAACAGGCTCGTGAAGTTCGCCTCGGTGTCGATGTTCTCCTCGCGGTGGGCGGACAGCAGCATGTAGCGCTTGGGCTCCAGGCCGAGCTCGGTGAGGATGTCGGAGGCCTCGATCTTAACCAGATTTGCGCGCAGGACCTCGGCCATGGGCGAGCCCGTGACGTAGGTGCGCTCGGGCGCGCAGCTGGTGTCCTTGAGGTAGCGGCGCGCGTGCTCGGAGTAGGCCAGGTTGACGTCGGAGATCACGTCGACGATACGGCGGTTGGTCTCCTCGGGCAGGCACTCGTCCTTGCAGCGGTTGCCGGCCTCCATGTGGAAGATGGGGATGTGGAGCCTCTTGGCCGCGATGGCGGACAGGCAGCTGTTGGTGTCGCCCAGGATGAGGAGGGCATCAGGCCGCGTCTCCACCATCAGCTTATAGGAGGACGCGATGATGTTGCCCACGGTCTCGCCGAGGTCCGCGCCCACGGCGTCCAGGTAGACGTCCGGGTCGTCCAGCGACAGGTCGCGGAAGAAGATGCCGTTGAGCGTGTAGTCGTAGTTCTGCCCGGTGTGCGCCAGCAGGCAGTCGAAGTGGCGGCGGCACTTCTTGATGACCTCGGACAGGCGGATGACCTCGGGGCGGGTGCCCACGATGATGAGTAGCTTCAGGCGGCCGTCGTCCTTGAATGCGATGTCGGAATAGTCCTTGCCCATGTGGCTAGACCTCCTCGTAGTAGGTGTCGGGGCTCTCTGGGTCGAAGGGCTCGTTGGCCCACATGACCGTAACGAGGTCCTCGGTGTCGGACAGGTTAGTGATGGAGTGCGTGTAGCCGGGAATCATCTCCACGGCGCGCATCTCGGAACCCGAGACGGTGTACTCGTCGATGGGGAACGGGTTCCCCTCGGCGTCCTCCCCCACCTTCCTCAGCTTGATGCTCGCGGTGCCGGAGACAACCAGGAACCTCTCCCACTTGCTCATGTGCCAGTGATTGCCCTTGGTGATGCCGGGCCTGCTCACGTTGACCGAGACCTGGCCGCGCTCCGGCGTGCGCAGGAACTCGGTGAAAGAGCCGCGGCCGTCGACATTGGACTTGAGGCCGTAGGCGAAGTGACCCGGCTCGTAGTAGGACAGGAACGTGCTCCAGAGCTTCTTGGAGAAGGAGCCCTCCGTGAGGTCGGGCACCGATAGCGTCTCGCGGCTGTCGCGGAAGCTGCCGAGCAGGTACACGATCTCGCCGAGGGACTTGACGTCAGTTTTCGGGATGAAGCAGAACCCGTCGCCCTCCACGCGTTCGAGACCCTCGTAGCCGCAGCGGTGCTCCTCGCCAAGCAGGGCGCCCAGCAACTCGTCGACGAGGTCGTCAATGTAGAGGAGCTCCAGCTCCACGCTGGGGTCGTTGACGGTGTAGGGACGGTCGTTGGCGATGGCGTCGCAGAAGGTGGCCACGGCGGAGTTGTAGCGCGGGCGGCACCACTTGCCGTAGAGGTTCGGGAAGCGGTAGATGAGCACCGGGGCGCCGGTCCTCTCGGAGTACTCGCGGAAGAGACCCTCCCCCGCGAGCTTCGACTCACCGTAGACAGAGCCCTCGAAGCGGCCCGACAGGCTCGCCTGCGCGGAGCTGGAGAGCATGACGGGGCACTTATTCCCGTGGCGCTCCAGGGTATCGAGCAGCGTGGAGGCGAACCCGAAGTTGCCCTCCATGAACTCGGACTGGTCCTTGGGGCGGTTGACGCCGGCCAGGTTGAAGACGAAGTCGGCACGGGAGCAGTACTCGTCCAGCTCCCCGGGCGTCGAGTCGACGTCGTACTCCATGACCTCGAGCGGGAGCAGGCCCGAGTATTTCTCGCGGCGGTCCTTGCCGTCCCTTATGTTCTTGAGGGCGCAGCAGAGGTTCCTGCCGACGAAGCCCCTGGCGCCGGTGACGAGTATGCGCACCCTACTGCACCGCCTCGTGCTCGCGGCCCTCGAGCGCCAGCTGCACGTACTCGGCGGTCTTGATCTTGGCGATGGTGCCCGCCACGTCGAGCCTCTCGGTGTTGTGGGAGGTATAGGACTCGTCGGCCTGGGTCTCCACCTCGCCGTCCACGACGAACTTGTCGTAGTTCAGGTCGCGCGAGTCGCAGGCGACGCGGTAGTAGCCGCCCATGTCCTCGGCGCGCAGGCGCTCCTCGCGGGTCATGAGGGTCTCGAAGAGCTTCTCGCCGTGGCGGGTGCCGATCACCTGGGTGCCAACGCGGCCGAAGACCTCCTGGACGGCCTCGGCGAGGTCGCCGATGGTGGAGGCAGGGGCCTTCTGGATGAACAGGTCGCCGGGGTTGGCGTGCTCGAAGGCGAACTGCACCAGGTCGACCGCCTCGTCCAGGTTCATGAGGAAGCGGGTCATGTTGGGGTCGGTGACCGTGAGCGGCTCGCCCTTGCGGATGCGGTCGATGAACAGCGGGATGACGCTGCCGCGCGAGCACATGACGTTGCCGTAGCGGGTGCAGCAGATGGTGGTGCGGCCGGCGCCGTTGCGGGCGTTGGCGTAGATGATGGACTCCATCATGGCCTTGGACTTGCCCATGGCGTTGATGGGGTATGCGGCCTTGTCGGTTGACAGGCACACGACGCGGTCGACGCCCTCGTCGATGGCGGCGTGCAGGACGTTGTCCGTGCCGATGACGTTGGTGCGCACGGCCTCCATGGGGAAGAACTCGCAGGAGGGCACCTGCTTGAGGGCAGCGGCGTGGAAGATGTAGTCCACACCGTGCATGGCGTCGCGCACCGATTGGGCGTTGCGGACGTCGCCGATGAAGAAGCGCACCTTGGAGGCGAGCTCGGGCGACTTCTCCTGCAGGCGGTGGCGCATGTCGTCCTGCTTCTTCTCGTCGCGCGAGAAGATGCGGATCTCGGCAAGGTCGGTGTCCATGAAGTGCTTGAGCACGGTGTTGCCGAACGAGCCGGTGCCGCCCGTGATCATGAGGGTCTTGTCTTTGAATGCGTTGGTGGGTTTCATCTACTTGCCTTCCTTGCGTTTAGCGCCCGTGATCTGGTAAAAGAGAAATTTGGTATTAGTAACGAGATATCGTTTGAATAGTCGCTTCGGCTCCTGCATCAGGCGGTATAGCCACTCGAGACTTAGGTTCTGCATCCAAATCGGTGCCTCCGGCACCACGCCGGCGAGGACGTTGAAGGCTCCCCCTACGCCGATCATCAGTGGCTGAGGGCCGCCTTTAAGCTCATGCATGAGGACTTCCTGGCGCGGAGCGCCAAGTGCAATCCATGCAAAGTCGGCTCCAGAATCGGCAATGCGTCGTGAAAGGTCTCGTTTCTCGCCATCGGAAAGTGGACGAAAGACGGAAGGCTCCATGCCAGCAATTTCCAAGCCTGGATACTCTTCCTGAAGCGATTCCTTGAGCGCCTCGAGGTTTTTCTGTTCGTTGCCGTAGAAGTAATGGCTCCATCCGTGCTGAGCGGAAATACTGAAAATCTCGCGCATCAGATCCGGACCAGTCACGCGCCTCATCGACGTGACCGTCTTTCGGCCGACAACCGATAGGGGCTTCCCATCGGGAACGGACATAACGGACTCAGCCTGACAGGACCAGTAGCTGGGATCGTCATGGGCCATGACCGACGTATGGGCGTTAGAGACGCAGATATACTCGCCATGCAGATTGTCGATATTATGAGTAATGAAATCGACGCATTCAGACATATTGGTGCCCGTGATCGGGACATCGATCACGGGCACACGGTTTAATTCGGGATAATGAAGATAGGACTTAAGCACTAAAACGCACCCTTTCCCGTGATTATTTCAATAACGGTGAGGGCGATAATCCTTAAGTCGGTGAGAATGCCACGCCTCGCAATGTACTCAAGATCTCGCTGAACCATACCGTCGAAACCAGTTGAGTTTCGATCAGTAACCTGCCACCATCCGGTAATGCCGGGCTTCACGGCCAGGCGCTGCAGGTCGTACTCGGTGTACTCCGCGACCTCATTCGGAAGCGGCGGCCTGGGCCCCACGACGGACATCTGGCCCAGGAACACATTCAGGAACTGCGGGAACTCGTCGATGGAATGTTTGCGGATGAATTTCCCGATCTTGGTGATGCGCGGGTCCTCCTTCATCTTGAACATGGCGCCGTCGATCTCGTTTTGATCCATTAGCTCGACGAGGCGCTCGTCGGCGTCCTTGTACATGGAACGGAACTTCCACATGCGGAATGTTGTCAGGCTGCCGTCGGGGCGGGTCTGTCCCACGCGGATCTGGCTGTAGAAGGGGTTGCCCTCGCTCTCAAGGCGGATGGCCGCGGCAAGCGCAAGGCTGGGAACGGCGATGACGGCCAGCACGCAGCCGCTGAACACGACGTCAAAGGCGCGCTTAACAGCGCGGTAGACCAAGCGCGAGCGATCCCAGTCCATGATGGATTGCATGGCCTTGTAGCGGCTGGCACCCTCACGTCGGTCCATGGCCTGAGCAATCAGTGCGGCCCCCACGGGCGCATCCGTTGCAAATTGAGTTTTATCCGACACGTTTTCTTCCAAGACTTCGTCCCCGGGTCGGGGATCCTCCCTGTTCTGTGTAGCGATCGCCTGCAACTAGGCGATCGCCTTTTTAAGGTTGCGCATGACGCGCTGCTCGACCTTGTGCTTTATGGCTTGCTGGGGCCGCGAGCACAGTTGAACTCATGTAACGTTAGGTATTCTAGCACAAGCTGTTACCAAAACTGATTTGGCTTGTGGTGGACAACATATCGTTCATTTAGCGTGTTCAAGGGTGTTGTTTTGGAATGTTGTTCACATTGATGCAGGTTAATGAGGTATTGGTAGTGATCAGGGGCGTTCCTGAAGCCTAAATGAAGCAGCGGGCTGCGCCGATAATCGCGTTTGTCTAACAAACTATGTACAGACATGGGAAATAATTTGTGCAACTTTTTGTTGGTGTGGATTGCGTTTGTGGCGCGAGGCATTTTGGCATGAAAAAAGGCCTTCGGAATAACGAAGGCCTTTGCATTCACGATGGTGGAGACGAGGGGGATCGAACCCCTGACCTCTTGACTGCCAGTCAAGCGCTCTCCCAGCTGAGCTACGCCCCCGTGACGAGGAGATACTATAGGGGAAGTTGGCGCGACGTGCAAGAACTTTTTTGGTCAGACTCTAAATGCCTATTGATATACGTAAGCGATGGCGGTGCCAGCGTGAACTTGGATCGTGGCTGTTGACCTGACGACGTTGCTGATGCCCGTGTCGGCCAAGAGGTCTAGGGGGCTGTGATCTAGTTCCCACTCTAGGCCATGTTCGCTTACCTTGGTGTTGGGGGCTATGGCGATGATGGAGAACGTCTTGCCTTCGGCGCCTTCGATGGTCCACGACTCGCCTGCGTGAAGAATGCGGGCGACCACCTTGTCCTCGAAGATCCAGATGGGTGCGTCCTCGTAGCCCGCGAGCAGGCCCAGTACGGAAAGTGCCATGTCCGGACGCCCGCCCGTGGCGCAAGTCGCAACCACTTCGGCACCCGGCCAACGACGGCGGACGGAATCGAGCGCCAGTGCCAGATCGGTATAGTCCTTGTACGGGTCGTGGCGCTCAACTTCAAAGTCGGTGGCGGCATCGACTAATGCGCGGCCCGCATCACTCACCGTGTCGGCATCCCCCACATACACGTCACAGCACAGTCCCGCGCCCAGCAGCGCGTCGAGTCCGCGGTCCACGGCGACAACGTGATCGCACTTCCCAGCTAGCCTACGCAACAGATCCGCACTCGCCACCACGGGTGAGCCGCAGACCACTAATACCTTGCAAGCCACAGCCCTCGCCTATCCCTCAAACGAAAGCACGCGAGCCAGGTCAAGCTCTTCGTAGCTGTCGATAAAGATATCGCAGTTGGCGCGTACGTCGTCGCGCTTCATGCGGCCGTGCGGGTCATAAATACCCACACGCTTAAAGCCGGCTACCCCAGAGCTCTTAAGGCCAAAGACCGCGTCCTCAAACACCCATGCGCGCTCAAACTTGTGCCCATGGCGCTCCTCCAGGCGGCGCTGCGCCAGCTCGTACACATCGGGGAACTGTTTGGAGCGTCCAGCCTCGCCCGTCGTGGTAACAAACTCCATATAAGCGTCGAGCCCAGCGCCCGCAAGCGCAGACTTAACCAGCTCGGCCGGCGTGGACGTGGCAACGCACATGGCAATTCCGGACTCCTGCGCCTGCTTCAAAAATGACAGGAGCCCCTCGCGCGGCGACACCTTGGAGTAGCCATCGATCAGGATGTCGCCCAGCTCACGGTAGAGCTCCTCACCATTCGTGCCAATGCCCCACGTGTCGTGGTAGGCCTGGCACTCGTCCTCCAACGACAAATGCTCAAACTGGGCAAAATCGTCGACCGTCACGTCAATACCGTGGCGGTGCAATAACTCGGGCTGGGCATAGGCCCAAACGGGGGTGCTATTAACAAGTGTGCCGTCGCAATCGAAAATAAAAGCAACCTTGGAAGCGGCGGTATGGGACATAAACGAACCTTTCGATATCAAATGGTAAACATCCTGCTAAAAACGTTTTACCAAACGTCAGCCAAACAATTTTGAAACCCAAATTGGTAAAACTGTCAAGAGTTTTACCACGGCAATTCTGCCAGTGGTATAAACATGTCGCTTACCGATTAAAAGCCCCCGCAAATCCGCTTTCGTCCATAAAACTAACGCACAGGTGTTATCGTAGTTTCTGCCGAAAGTTCCACCGAGCACGCGAGGTGGAACGAATCACAGAACTTCGCCGTCCCTTCGATTCGTGCAGCCTTGGACCTTTCGCATCTAGTCACCAAGGCAACACGCTGCCGCGTCATGATGGGATCAAACGTGAGCGATTCAAAGCTAAAGCCAACGGCTAAAAAGCCCGCAACCCGCAAACCGGCTCCGCACGCACCGGAGCTCTCCAAGGACGATGTCTATCTGTTTGGCATTGGTATGTGGGAGCGCAGCTGGGAAAAGATGGGCGCGCACCCCGACACGCAGAACCGTACGCGCGGCTGGCGTTTTTGCGTTTGGGCCCCCGACGTAAAGAGCGTCCATGTCATTGGCGAATTTAACGACTGGGATGAGGAAGCCAACCCGCTGGTGCCCGTGCATACGAGCGCTATTTGGGAAGGCTTTATTCCTGGCGCCGAGCAGGGCCAGCTCTATAAGTACCTCATCGAAACCAACGAGGGCGAAAAGCTCTACAAGGCCGATCCGTATGCCTTTAAGGCCGAGTGCCCTCCGGGTACCGCGAGCGTGCTGTGGACCCTCGATGGCTACAAGTGGAACGACGCCGCGTGGCTCAAGCGCCGCGCCGGCCACAACCATATGTCGCAGCCGCTCAACATCTATGAGGTGCATATTGGCTCGTGGAAGCGCCACGGCGACGCGCCGCAGGGCGAGCCCGACGAGTACGGCAACTACCCCGGACCCATGGATCCCTTCCCCGCGCAGCGCGGCGAGTTCTACACCTACGACGACCTGTCGGTGGAGCTCGTGGACTACGTGCGCGACATGGGCTACACGCATATCGAGGTCATGCCGCTTATGGAGCATCCCTTCGATGGCTCCTGGGGCTACCAGACGACCGGCTACTACGCCGCCACGTCGCGCTACGGCAACCCGCAGCAGCTCATGCACTTTATCGATGCGTGCCACGAGGCGAGCATCGGCGTGATCATGGACTGGGTGCCCGGCGGTTTTTGCGCCGACTCCCACGGCCTTGCAACCTTTAACGGCCACATGCTGTTTGAGCACGAGATTCACCCCAACTGGGGCACGCACAAGTTCGATTTCGCCCGCGGCGAGGTCCGCTCCTTCCTAGTCTCCAACGTGCTGTACTGGCTCGAGAACTTCCACGTGGACGGCATTCGCATGGACGGCGTGTCCAGCATGCTGTACCTCAACTTTGGCATCGACGATCCCGGCCAAAAGAAGTTCAACAAGTACGGTACCGAGGAGGACCTGGACGCCAGCGCGTTTATCCGCCAGGTCAACTGCGCCGTGGAGGCCCACTTCCCTGACGTGATGATGATGGCCGAGGAGTCCACCGCGTGGCCGCTCGTGACCTACCCGCCGCAGGACGGCGGTCTGGGCTTCCACTACAAGTGGGACATGGGCTGGATGAACGACACCCTGCACTACATGCAGACCGATTATCCGTGGCGCCCCGGCAACCACGGGCTGCTCACGTTCTCCATCATGTACGCCTTTACCGAAAACTTCATCTGCCCGCTGAGCCACGACGAGGTCGTGCACGGCAAGTGCTCGCTCATCGGCCGCATGCCGGGCGATTGGTGGCGCCAGTTTGCCGGCCTGCGCACGCTGGCCTTCTACCAGATGACGCACCCCGGTGCCAAGCTCAACTTTATGGGCAACGAGATCGGCCAGTTTATTGAGTGGCGCTACTACGAGTCCATTCAGTGGTTCCTGACCGAGGAGTACGAGACCCACCGTCATCATCAGGCGTTCATCAAGGCGCTCAACCACCTGTACACTGCCGAGCCTGCCCTGTACGAGCGCGGCTACACCGACGACGGCTTTACCTGGATCGACGCGGACAACTCCAAGCAGTCCATCGTGAGCTTTGTGCGTCAGGGCGAGGACGTCGATGACGACCTGGTGATCCTGATTAACTTTGACCCGGCGAGCTACGAGAGCTTCCGCGTAGGCGTGCCGCGTGAGGGTGACTGGGAGGTCATCTTCGATTCCGACCGTCCCGAGTTTGGCGGCAGCGGATACGCCGGCGAGGAGCCCTACACCTGCTCGAGCGAGCCCTATCCCTGGAACGGGCAGATGGACTCCATCGAGATCAAGGTGCCTGGCCTGGCAGGCGTGGTCCTTAAGCGCCGCGGTCCCAGCAGCTATAAGCCGCCCGTGGTTGAGGAGCCCAAGAAGGCGACGCGCAAACGTGCGTCCTCGGTGAAGCCCAAGGCCGCGGCTGCCAAGAAGACTCCGGCCAAGGCGAAGGCTGCCAAGCCCGCTGCCAAGGCTTCGGCCAAGTCCACCACGGCCAAGAAGGCTGCTTCCAAGGCCAAGGCAGCTGCCGTTAAGGATCCTGCCAAGAAAGCGTAACAAAGGTGTTACCACTGTAATTACCCGCCCCGCCGGGGCGTAGGATACAAGTCATAACCGTTCCGGGAGAAACTTCCCCGGGGGAAAGGAACGTATGAATAAGATCTTCGACAACAAGCAGGAGTTTACCGAGCTCTATCGCGATGCCGTCATGAGCATCAGCGGCAAGAGCGTCGAGGCCGCCAGCGACCTCGACCGTTTTAACGCCCTGGCCAAGCTCGTGGCCGAGAAGGCCCGGACCGTTGCCACCAAGAGTGATGCCCGCGCCACCGCCGAGGGCAAAAAGCGCGTGTACTACTTCTCGATCGAGTTTTTGATCGGCCGCCTGCTCGACAACTACCTGCTCAACTTTGGCGTGCGTGACATGGTCGCCGAGGCACTCGACGACATGGGCTTTGACCTGTCCGTCATCGAAAACCAGGAACCCGATCCGGCACTGGGCAACGGTGGCCTGGGCCGTCTGGCCGCGTGCTTCCTGGATTCCATGGCAGCCGAGGGCATTGCCGGCTACGGCAACGGCATGCGCTACCGTTACGGCCTGTTTAAGCAGGAGATCGTCAACGGCAGCCAGGTCGAGGCCACCGACGAGTGGCTCACCCACGGCTATCCCTGGGAGGTCCGTCGTCAGGACAAGGCCGTGACCATCAAGTTTGGTGGCCACGTTGAGGGCTTTGAGGAGAATGGCCGCACGTTCTACCGCACGGTGGACACGCAGGACATTCTGGCCGTCCCTTATGACATCCCCGTCGTGGGCTATGCCGGCGAGACCGTCAACAAGCTGCGCGTCTGGGCCGCCGAGCCGGTCGAGGAGCACTTCGATCTGGAGGCCTTCAACCGCGGCGACTACGCCCTGGCAGATGCGGAGCGCGCCGAGGCCGAGGCCATCAGCGCCATCCTCTACCCCAACGACGCCGGCGAACACGGCCGTCTGCTGCGCCTGAAGCAGGAGTACCTGTTTGTCTCGGCCGGCATCTACAGCCTGCTCGACACCTTTGAGAAGGAGCACGGCGAGAACTGGGAGCTGCTGCCGCAGTTTGTTGCCATCCATACCAATGACACACACCCCGCCATGTGCGGCCCCGAGCTCATGCGCATCCTCATCGACGAGAAGAAGCTCGAGTGGGATGACGCCTGGAACATCGTGACGCAGGTCGTGAGCTACACCAACCACACCATCCTGCCCGAGGCTCTGGAGAAGTGGCCCATCGGCACGTTCTCCAAGCTCCTCCCCCGCGTGTACCAGATCATCGACGAGATCAGCCGTCGTTGGCACGAGTCGTTCGACACCACGCAGGAGGGCTGGCAGGAGCGTCTGCGCCAGACCGCCATTCTGTGGGACGGCGAGATTCGCATGGCCAATCTGTCTGTGATCTGCAGCCACAGCGTCAACGGCGTGGCCAAGATCCACTCCGACATCATCAAGAACATCGTGCTCAAGGACTTCTACGCCCTGACGCCCGAGAAGTTCAACAACAAGACCAACGGTATCTCGCACCGTCGCTTCTTTGCCGAGGCCAACCCCACCTATGCCAAGCTCGTGACCGAGGCCATTGGCGACGGGTGGCTGAAGGACGCCTTTGAGCTGGAGAAGCTTAAAGGTTTCCAAAACGACACCGAGTTCTTGAAGGCCGTGGGCGCGTCCAAGCGCGCCAATAAGGAGCGTCTGGCCGCCTACGTCAAGGCTGAGACCGGTCTGGTCATTGACCCCAACACCGTCTTCGATGTTCAGGTTAAGCGCTTCCACGCCTATAAGCGCCAGCTCATGAACATCATGAAGGTGATGGACATCTACAACCGTCGCATCGCCGATCCTAACTTCCACGTGACGCCGACGACCTTCATCTTTAGCGGCAAGGCCGCCTCGAGCTACACCTTTGCCAAGGAGACCATCCGTCTTATTAACTCCGTGGCCGATGTCATCAACAACGACCCGCGCGTCAACGAGGTCATGAAGGTCTGCTTTATCCCCAACTTCCGCGTGAGCAACGCCCAGCTCATCTACCCCGCCGCCGAAATCTCGGAGCAGATCTCCACGGCCGGCAAGGAGGCCTCGGGCACGTCCAACATGAAGCTCATGATGAACGGTGCCATTACGCTGGGTACCCTCGACGGCGCCAACATCGAGATCGCCGACCTGGCCGGACGCGAGAACGAGGCCATCTTTGGCCTGACCGCTCCCGAGGTTGAGCAGCTCTGGGCATCCAACAGCTACTTTGCGTGGGATACCCTCAACGGTGACCGCGAGCGTCTGGGCCGCGTGATGGACGAGCTCAAGGACAACACCTTTGCGGGTCTTTCGGGCAACTTCGAGAGCATCTACAACGAGCTCATGAACAACAACGACCCCGACCTGGTTATGGCCGATTTCCGCAGCTATGTCGACGCCTGGGAGAAGCTCACGAACAGCTACGGCGACCAGGAGACCTGGAACCGCAAGGCCCTGCTCAACACCGCCTCCTCGGGCTGGTTCTCGAGCGACCGCACCATTCGCGAGTACCGCGACGAGATCTGGCACGCGTAAAGGCGCGCGAACTCCCCTATGCCAGCACGGCATTATTCGACGGGCGTGACGTTGCGCCGCGCCCGTCGCTAATGGGTTTAGGAACATCGATGACAGAAGGAGAAATCGATGAGTAAGAAAGAATGCATCGCGATGCTCCTCGCAGGAGGACAGGGCAGCCGATTGGGGGCACTCACCCAAAAGATCGCTAAGCCGGCGGTTAGCTTTGGTGGCAAGTTCCGCATTATCGACTTTTCGCTCTCCAACTGCTCCAACTCGGGCATCGACACGGTGGGCGTTCTGACGCAGTATCGCCCCTACCTGCTGCATGCCTATGTGGGCTCCGGCGAGGCCTGGGATCTGGACAGCCGCGACGGCGGCGTCTCGATCCTGCCGCCGTACGAGACGCAGACCGGTGGCGCCTGGTATGCGGGCACGGCCGACGCCATTACGCAGAACCTCGACTACATCAAGGCCAACGACCCCAAGTACGTCCTGATTCTTTCGGGCGATCACCTGTATCGCATGGATTACCGCAAGATGCTCAAGACGCACATTGAGAACAACGCCGACCTCACGGTGAGCGTTATGCCCGTGCCGTGGGAAGAGGCCAGCCGCTTTGGCATCCTGACCACCGACCCCGAGGACGGCCGCATCACCAAGTTCACCGAGAAGCCCGATAAGCCCGATTCGAACCTCGCCTCCATGGGCATCTACATTTTCTCGGCCGACGTGCTGATCGAGGCGCTCGAGGAGGACGCTCTGGACCAGCGCTCGAGCCACGACTTTGGCAAGGACATCATCCCCAAGCTGCTCGGCGAGAACAAGCGCCTGTACAGCTACGAGTTCCACGGCTTTTGGAAGGACGTCGGCACCATCGCCAGCTTCCACGAGACCTCGATGGACCTGCTGGGCAACAACCCCGAGTTCGATCTGTTCGACAAGCACTTCCCCATCATGTCCAACATCACCACGCGTCCGCCGCACTACATTGGCCCGGATGGTCGCCTGGACGACTGCCTGGTCTCCAACGGCTGCAAGATCTACGGTACCGCTCGCCACTCGATCCTTTCGACCGATGTCATCATCGAGGAGCGCGCCGTGGTCGAGGACTCCGTGCTGCTGCCGGGTGCGCACGTTAAGAGCGGAGCGCACATCTGCCGCGCTATTTTGGGCGAGAACTCCACGGTCGAAGAGGGCGTGAAGCTCGGCTCTGTCGATACCACCAAGGATACGGCCGTCGTTGGAAATGACGTCGTTATCGGGAAGGGGGAATGATCCGATGATCAATCGCAAGGCCATCGGTTATATCACCGCTAACTACTCTTCGACCTACGGCAGCGTGCTGCTCAAGGATCGCCCCATCGCGTCCGTTCCGTTTTTGGGCCGCTACCGCCTGATCGACTTCCCGCTGTCCAACATGATGAATGCCGGCATTAAGACCGTCGGCGTCGTCATGCCGGGTAACTACCGCTCGCTGATCGACCACGTGGGCTCGGGCAAGGACTGGGGCCTGGACCGCAAGAAGGGCGGCCTGTTCATGGTGCCCGGCAACGCGTATGGCACCACCAAGGGCGGCATGCGCTTCCTGCTGCGCGACATCATCTCCAACAAGACACTGTTCCAGCGCTCGGACAAGCCCTATGTTGTGATGATGGGCACCAACATCATCTTCAATATGGACCTCAACACCATCATCGACGCGCACGAGAACTCCGGTGCCCAGATGACCGTGGTGTACTGCAAGGCCACGCACAACGTCGATGACGAGACCAAGCTGCAGATTAACGAGAACGGCCGCCTGACGGGCGTGAGCGCCGGCGTCGTGTACGGCGACAACGCCTCTATGGACTGCTGCATCGTCAACCGCGAGACGCTACTCGAGATCATCGACCACTACCAGGCCGCCGACTATCTGGACCTGCTCGAAGCACTCCAGGGCGATTTTGGCAACATCGACGTGTGCAGCTACGAGTACAAGGGCGAGGTCGTGGGCGTGTTCAGCGAGAAGTCGCTGTATCGCCGCAGCATGGACCTGCTCGACCAGACCGTGGCCGACCAGCTCTTTGACCCCGAGCGCCCGATCCTGACCAAGGCTCATGACGTGCCGCCTTCGCGCTATGCGACCGGTAGCCACGCGTGCAACTCGATCATCTCGGCCGGCTGCATCATAAAGGGCACCGTGCGCAACTCGATCCTGTCGCGCGGCGTTGTGGTCGAGGAAGGCGCCTCGGTGACCAACTCGATCATCAACCAGAGCTGCATCATTAAGAGTGGCGCCCGCGTTGAGAACGCCATCCTGGACAAGAACAACGTGGTTCCCACTAACACCGAGCTTCGCGGCACGCCCGAGAACATCCTGGTGCTGGGCAAGGCTCCGTTAACTTCCGATACCACCATCGTGCGTTAACGTTGGCACCACAACATCGCTCTTAACATGTAGAATAGCCGCCCGGTTCGCGCCTGGCGGCTATTCTCGAATAACAACATGGGAGACAATATGGCTGATTCCAGCAAAAAGATGCAGATCGTGTTTGCCTCGGCCGAGTGCGCGCCGTTTGTGAAGACCGGTGGCCTGGGCGACGTGGCGGGCTCGCTGCCTGCGGCGCTTGTGCGCGCCGGCGCCGAAGTCATCGTGATGGTGCCCAAGTACGCCACCATCAAGGACGAGTACAAGGCGCAGATGGAGCACTTCTCCGACTTTTACGTGAGCCTGGGCTGGCGCAATGAGTACTGCGGACTTGAGAAGCTCGAGCACGACGGCGTCACCTATATGTTCATCGACAACGAGCGCTACTTTGCGCGCAACTATCCGTACGGCTTTTTTGACGACGGAGAGCGTTTTGCGTTCTTCTCCAAGGCCATCACCGAGAGCCTGCAGCACCTGCCGGCCGGCTTTGAGTGCGACATCCTGCACTGCAACGACTGGCAAACGGCACTGGCGCCCGTGTTTTTGCGCGAGTTCTACCAGGGCCTGCCGCTGTATGACCGCGTCAAGACCGTCTTCTCGATCCACAACGTGGCGTTCCAGGGCCAGTTTAGCGATACCGTGATGGAGGACATCCTGGGCGTGGCGCACATTCCGGCGGCCGCCTCGCAGTTGCGCTGCGACGCCTGCAGCATCAACTACATGCTGGGCGCGCTGCACTATGCCGATGCCATCACCACGGTGAGCCCCACCTATGCCAACGAGATCCAGACGCCCGAGTTTGGCGAGGGTCTGGACGGTGTGCTGCGCGAGCGTTCCTACGCGCTGCAGGGCATCCTCAACGGCATTGATGTGGCGGGCTTTGACCCGGCGACCGATAAGCGCATTGCCGCCAACTACACCGTGGAGGACCGTTCCGGCAAGGCCGTGTGCAAGGCCAAGCTGCAGGAAGAGCTGGGACTCGAGGTTCGCGACGACCGCCCGCTTATGGTGATGGTCACGCGCCTGACGCGCCAGAAGGGCATGGACCTGGTCATGTACGCGCTCGACCGCATCCTGTCCGGCGGCGTTCAGGTGGCCGTACTGGGCACCGGCGACCGCGACTACGAGGACGGCCTGCGCTACTTCCAGGACAAGTACCCCGGCACCATGGCAGCGCGCATCGAGTTTGACCCGGCGCTGTCGCAGCGTATGTATGCCGCCGCCGATATGTTCCTGATGCCTTCGAAGTTTGAGCCTTGCGGCCTGTCGCAGATCATCGCCATGCGCTACGGCACCCTGCCTATCGTACGCGAGACCGGTGGCCTGAAGGATACCGTGATCCCGTATAACGAGTTTACCGGCGAGGGAACGGGCTTTTCGTTTACCAACTTTAACGGCGACGAGATGGGCGACGCGGTCTTCCGCGCGGCGCGCCTGTTCTGGGATAACCGCGACGCCTGGAACCAGCTGGTCACGCAGGCCATGAGCCAGGACTTTAGCTGGACGCGCTCGGCCGACAAGTATCTGGACCTGTATTTCTTTATGCACCCGGAGATTGAGCGCCCGGCGGCTGTGGAGGCTGCTGCGGTTGTCGATGAGCCCGCTGCCGCTGAGGCCGAGACTGTGGCGCCCGGCAAGAAGCCCGCTGCCGCTGAGGAGCCCAAGGCCGAGGAGATGCCGGCGGCCAAGGCCGAAGTTAAGCCCGCCGCGAAGCCTGCAGCCAAGAAGACGACGGCCCGCAAGACGACGGCTAAGAAGGCCACGACCACGAAGGCCGCTGCCAGCAAGACCACCGCTGCCAAGGCAACTACTACCAAGGCATCGACCACGCGAAAGCGCACGACTGCCGCTTCCAAGAAAACCGCCGAGGCCGAGGCCGCTCCCGAGGTAAAGGCAGAGACTGCCACCGCCGAGGCTAAGCCTGCGGCAAAGGCTCCGGCCAAGACCGCTGCCAAGAAGACGGCCGCGACCAAGACCACGACCGCCAAGAAGGCCACGGCTACGAAGTCGACGACGACCAAGGCTGCTACGACGAAGGCCGCCGCGAAGACGACCCCGAAGGCTGCTGCAAAGCCCGCGGTAAAGGCCGAGGAGGCGCCCTCCGAGCCCAAAGCCAAGGCAGCTGTCGAGGCCAAGCCGGCCGCCAAGACCACCACGCGCAAGCGCTCTACGACGACGGCCAAGAAGGCCACGACCAAGGCTGCAGCTCCCAAGGCAGAGGATAAGGACGAGGACAAGCCCGCAGTAAAGGCCGAGCTGACGCCGAAGGTCGCCGAGGTCAAGACCGCTTCCAAGGCTAAGGCAAAGGCCGAGCCCGCCAAGGAGGCCCCGATCTCCCCCGCCACTCCGACCGAGGAAAAGGCTCCGACCAAGAAGACCTCCGTCCGCAAGGCAATGGCTACCCGCAAGCGCCACTAATCCGGACGATTAAAACTTAATCCTCAACGCAAAAGAGGGCGCCCCAACTAGGCGCCCTCTTTTGCGTTGAACTTCTGTATTAAAAAGAGGGCCGGTTTACTACGACAAAATAGCTCTGGCCGACCACGGAGAGTATTCTATGAAATTGGCAACGCTTCTACCTGCGGTTTTAATATCACCAAATTGACCGTGGTTGAGATCATTCAAATCGTCGTAGTAAACCGAAGTACTTTTGTTTGACTACAAATAGTATCCGTCTGGGCGTTTTCGAATACCGCGAAAATTTGGATGGTAAAACGATTTTCTAGGACAACCGTTCGCCGATGGTAAACGGATGTTGTTTATACAGCCTGTGTACAACAGATATACTTATATCCTGTGCGTAAAGCCCATGGCCCGCAGGCCGTGATTCTATTGAACTGGACCGTATTATGAGATTGATTCACAACAGCCGTCTGCCGCAGTTTCGTACTCCGTTTGGCGCTGTGACCACTGGAACTTCCGTTTCGCTATCGGTGATTTTGGAGGATGCCGACCCCAACCAGGCAACGCTTACACTGCGTACCTGGGTCGATGAAATCGGTGAGTCTCTGTATCCCATGACGCACGAGGGCGACGGCATATTTACCGTAGAGCTTGAGTGCACCGAGCCCTGTCTTATCTGGTACAGCTTTATCTGCAACATCGAGGGCCAGCCCGAGGTCCGCCTGGGTGCACCGCAGGGCCGCACCGGCGGCGAGGGCGTAACCTACGACTACGCCGAGGTTCCGTCCTTCCAGATCACCGCTTATAAGCACCGCGAAGTGCGTCCCGAGTGGTACGAGCGCGGCATGGTCTACCAGATCTTCCCCGATCGCTATGCCCGCGACGAAAACTGGCGCGAGCGCACGCTTGCCGAAGTTGAAAAACCGCGCAACGGAATCCAGCGCCGCATGGTCGAGGACTGGAACGAACCGCCCGAGTACGAGCGTGCCGAAGACGGCTCCATCAAGACCTGGGATTTTTACGGCGGCTCGCTCAAGGGTATCCAAAATGACCTGCCCCGCATTGCCGAGCTAGGCTTTACGGCCATCTACCTCAACCCGATCTTTGAGGCCGCGAGCAACCACCGCTACGACACGGCCGACTACACCAAGATCGACCCGATTCTGGGCACCGAGCAGGACTTTACGGAGCTGTGCGAGGCGGCCGAGAAACTCGGCATTTCCATCATCCTGGATGGCGTCTTCAACCATACGGGCGAAGACTCAATCTACTTCAACCGCTACGGCAACTACCCCGGCGTGGGCGCATGGCAGAGCAAGGACTCGCCGTGGCGCGATGCGTTTTACTTCCATGAGGACGGTTCGTATGACTGCTGGTGGGGCGTGGGCAACATGCCCGCCATCAACGAGAGCTCCGAGCTGGTACGCGAGCGGCTCCTGGGCAAGGACGGCGTGATTCGCAAATGGCTGCGCGCCGGTGCCCACGGCTGGCGACTCGATGTGGCCGACGAGCTTTCCGATGACTTCCTGGCAGAGATCAAAAAGGCCGTGCTCGCCGAGAAGCCCGACGCGCTGCTGCTCGGCGAGGTCTGGGAAGACGCCTCCAATAAGATTAGCTACGGCCATCTGCGCCGCTACCTGCAGGGCTCCGAGCTGGACTCCGCTATGGATTACCCCTTCCGCGACATGGTCATCGGCTTTTTGATGGGCTACAAGAACGCCTATCAGGCTGCCGAGGATATCGAGACCCTACGCGAGAACTACCCACGCGAGGCCCTGTCCTGCGCGCTCAATCTGCTTTCGAGTCACGACCGCCCGCGCATTATCTCGGTGCTCGGCGGTGGTCCCGACGAGTCACAGCTGCCCGAGAGCGAGCGCAGCAAGTGGCGCCTGGACGAGAATTCCATGGGCCTGGCCAAGAGCCGCTTTTGGTTGGCGACGCTCATGCAGATGACCTTCCCGGGTGTGCCCTCGATCTATTATGGCGATGAGTACGGCCTGGAGGGCCTCACCGATCCGGGCAACCGCCGCACACTGCCGATCAAGGACCAACTCCACGACTTCGATACGCTGGCTATTGTTAAGAACGCGTCTGCCGTCCGCCGCGCGCTGCCCTTTATGGTCGACGGCGAGATCAAGGCCTTCGCGCTCAACGACGACGTCTTGGCCTACACCCGCACGGGCAAAGACGGCGAGGCCGCGACGGTTATCATAAACCGCAGCCTGCGCAATTCGCACTGCGTGACGATCCCGGCGCTCGGCGAATGCGCGAGCGATGTGATCAGCGGCCATGAGTGCGAAATCCATAACGGCACGGTTACGCTCGACCTGTACCCGCTGGGCTCTTCGATCATCTATCACCATGCCGAGAAGCGCCTGCAGGAGCCGCTCGATCACGGCGCGGGCGTCGTGTGCCACATCACCTCGGTGCCGACCGATGACGGCAAGCCCGGCACAATCGGTGCGCCCACGCGTCGTTTTATCGACCACCTGGCCGCCATGGGCATGCGCTACTGGCAGGTCCTGCCCGTCAACCCGACGGACTTCTTCCGCTCCCCCTACGCCGGCCCCTCGGCCTTTGCAGGCAATATCGACCTGCTGCCCGAGAGCCACGAGGAGCTGGCCGCCGACTTTGCTGCATGGAAGGCCCACGGCGGCGAGGATGCCGACCCGCTGTACACGGCGTTTAAACATCGCAACGCCGACTGGCTCGAGAAGTACTGCGTCTACATGGCGGTAAAGAAGCACTTTGAGGGACTGTCGCGCCACGATTGGCCGGCGGATGTCGCGCGCTACAACGAGTACCTGATCGATGACAAGCGATTCCACGACGAGGCCGAGCTGCAGGCGTACATGCAGTATCGCTTTGACCTTGCCTGGTGCGAGCTTATGAACTATGCACACAAGAAGGGCATCGAGGTCATCGGCGATATCCCGATGTATGTCTCGGACGATTCGGCCGACGCGTGGAGCGAGCCCGAAAACTTCTGGCTGTCCGACACCGGCAAGGCGATTGAGATTTCGGGCGCGCCGCCCGACAACTTTGCGCCCGAGGGCCAGGCCTGGGGCAACCCCACCTTCCGCTGGGATCACATGAAGAAGAACGGCTATCGCTGGTGGCTCGACCGCCTGCGTCGTGCGTTCGCGCTCTACGACCGTGTGCGCCTGGACCACTTCCTGGGTTTCCACAGCTACTTTAGCATCCCTGCCGGCAAGGCCTGTGCCGACGGCCGCTGGCTGGCTGGCCCGGGCAAGGACCTGTTCCAGACGGCCTACGACGAGCTGGGTCCGCTCAACTTTATTGCCGAGGACCTGGGCTATTTGACGCCTGGTGTTCGCGCGATGGCTTCGACCTGTGGCTTCCCCGGCATGGACGTACTGGAGTTTAGCAACTACGACGTTCGCTGCGGAATTCATCCCACGCCGGGCAAGATCCTGTACACCTCGACGCACGACACCTCGACGCTTGCTGGCTGGTGCACGCGCTCCTTTGCGGGCGGCGACGAGCCGAGCGGCATTGCATTGGCAGGCGAGCTCATGGGCAATGCCCTGGCAAGCGATGCGCCGCTCGTGATGATGCCGTTGCAGGACGTGCTGGGGCTTGGCGACGATGCACGAATGAACGTACCGGGCGTGGCCACGGGCAACTGGACATGGCAGGCTGACGAGGCCGACGTTGCGGCAGCCGAGGAGAAAACTGCGAAGCTCCTGCGCAACACTCATAGATTCTGGGGCGAAGCGTGATAAAACCCCCGATATAGGGTACAGTTACAGCTGTTTGAATTTTTGCGGGCAGAGCGATCTGCCCGCTTTGTGCTGAAAAGGAAGTATTATGGCGCGCTACGATTACAAGTGCACGAGCTGCGGCAACGTGTTTGAGGTTGAGCACCCCATGTCCGAGACGCCCGAGGTCGTATGCCCCAGCTGCGGCGCCCCGGCATCCAAGACGTTCTCGGCCAGCGGCATTAAGTTCGAAGGCAGCGGTTTCTACAACACCGACCAGCGAAGCGGCGGCTCCAGCACCAACGCCACGAGTGGCTGCTGCGCCAATTGCCCGCATAGCCACTAGAAACAACACGGCCCCGCGATCAACGCCGATCGTGGGGCTATTTCTTTGCTCTATGGGTAGCTAATCAAGCTACCCAGGTTTCCTTGTGAGTTGCGGTGAAATAAGGACTGTTTGGCGGACAGAAGCGGCTTTTCAATCCCTATTTCACCGCAACTTAGTAGTTACTTGTGGACCAGTCTGGCGCAGAAGTGGCCGTCGTAGGAATCGGCGTTTACCGGTACGCTTTGGAAGAGGCCTCGATCGTTCTGGCGTACGGAAACGAGCTTCTTGGCCTGATCGAACTCGGGGAGTTGCAGAATCTGTGCTTCGGAAAGCGGCGCCACGCTAAAGCCGGCACCCTCTGGAGAAGCAAGGAACGCGTCCACCACCTGTGTGTTCTCCTCGTCGAAGACCGAGCACGTCGCATAGATGAGCTCGCCGCCGGAAGCCACGCGCGCGGCAGCTTCCTTGAGCATTGTCAGCTGCAGTTTGGGCAGCTCAACCGTCACGTCCTTTTCGGTCAGTCGCCAAGGGATCTCGGGATGACGGCGCATGGTGCCGGTGCCCGAGCACGGCGCATCGATAAAAACCGTGTCGAACTTAACCGGCTCGCCTAGCATGGCATCAAACGATGTGAGCACCTCATCAAGCTCGCAGGCATCACCCGAAACCGTACGAACGCCCTGAATACCGGCCTTATGCAGGCGAGCGAGATTCAGATCGCACTTGCGATCATGCAGATCGAGCGCCGTATGCTGACGCTCATAGCCCGCACGCTTGGCCTGGCACATCATCACATAGGTCTTGGTGCCACGACCGGCACCAATCTCAAGGCAGCTACCAGGGCGCGTGGCAGCCGTGGCGATAAGCTGCGCGTTGAGATCAGACGCCACCGCGGCAGCACGCTCAAACACACCCGAAGCAACGGTAACCTGGGCATCAACCGGGGCATGGCAGCCCGGGAAGACAGGCGCGACGAGCTGCGAGATATACGGATCGGGCTTGGTCGCAAAGGCGTTCTCATGCAGGGCCAGCGGCGCGGGGGCCAGATTGCCGGCAAAGTTAAGCGCACCCTCTGGCGTGTCGAACGATGCCATAATGCGAGCGCACAGCCAACGCGGCAGACCCATCAGGCGCGACAGACGAACCAAGCGTCGCTCAGACTCATCCACATCGGACGCCGTTGCAAAGTCCTCAACATTGTCAGCAACCTTATGCAGTACAGCATTGGCCAAGCCCGCGGCGGACTTAGCACCGCAGCGAACCAGCTCAACACCTTGACTTACGGCAACGCGGCCAGGCGTATGCAGATAGAGCATCTCGAAGGCCGAGATGCGAAGCGCCATGCGAACACGCGGGGCAACCTTTTTAGGCTTATCAAGAAACTGATCGAGCAGTTCGTCCAAAATACCTTGCGTGGCGGCCACACCCAGCGCCAAGCGGGCGGCAAAGGCGGAATCGCGCTGGTCAATAGCTTTGGCCGATGCGCGAGAGGACAGCACGTCACGCGCATACATACCGCGGCGATCGGCCTCCATTAGCACATCGAGCGCAAGCTTGCGCGCGGGAGACAGCTTGCTCATGACAAAACACCCCAGATAAGATCGGCACCCTGCAGGCCAGCAGCCCAAGCAGAAGCGGCCATAGCACGCTTGCCATCGGGCTTAACCTCGAGCAGTTCAACCGCACCATCGGAAAGACCAAGGTAAACACGCTTGTTCTTAACGTCAACGGCGCCCTCGCCAAGCGACACATCAGCCGGAGCAGCATCGAGCACGCGCACGGTCTTGCCGGCAATCACGCAACGAGCAGGCGCAGTATCGGACGAAGCGAGCACATGACGCACGCAATCGAGCGCAGCCATCTGCGGATCCAGACGCATCTCCAGCTTGGAAATCTTGGCAGCATGGGTAACGAGCGCCTCATCCTGTTCAGTCCACACGGCGGTGCCATCGGCAAGAGAAGGAAGCATATCGGCAAGCAGCTTGCCGCCAAGCTCACCAAGCTCCATGGTCAGCGCCTCAGCATGCTTACCGGCAACCGAGGTCGAGGCCTGCGCGCAATAAGCGCCGGTATCCACGCCATGCCCAATACGCATAATGGAAACGCCAGCAACCTCATCACCAGCAAGAATGGCACGCTGAATAGGAGCAGCCCCACGCCAACGAGGCAGCAAGGACGCATGAACATTCACAATGCCGAGCGGCGCCATATGCAGCACCTCATCGGGCAAAATGCAGCCATAGGCAGCCACACAGAAAATGTCAGCCTGGGCAGCCTGAAGCGCCTCAGCAACCTCAGGCGTCATACGATTAGCCTCAACAACCGGCAACCCAAGCTCAAGCGCCTTAGCCTTAACAGGAGACGGCTCCAGCTTCTTACCACGCCCACGAACAGCATCAGGACGAGTAACAACAAGCGCAATCTCATTCCCAGCCGCAACAAGCGAAGTCAACGAAGGCACAGCAAAATCAGGCGTACCCATAAACACAATACGCATAAAAGTTAGTCTCCTCTCAACCAAAGCCGAGATAGCTACAAATAACGGCGGAAAGCCAAGTACCCAGCCCATCCGCAATAACAATTCAACAAGAACAAATATACCCAAAACCAAAGAAAGAGCCGCAATAAAAGCAGCTCTTCCAACAAAGCAATTATCAGCGAAGACGCCCCTCCCTGGCCCACGGCACCCGGGCGAGACAAGCAGCGTCAACGTAGTCCCCGGGGCACCCGCCTATATCGTCCCGCGCGCAGTTTCGCAGCGCAGCGAGAATGTTTGAGCACGGGATGATATAGGCGGGTGCCCCGGGGACGGACAAACCTACTCCGTCTCGCCCGGTCGAGCGCCGCGGGCCAGGGCGTCCTGGTACTCCTTGACGGCTTTGATCCTCTGCATCGGCTTCAATCGCTCGAACATGGTATTGCCGTGCAGGTGATCGATCTCGTGCTGCAGGCACACGCAGAACAGGTCACCCGAGGCCTCGTAGCGAATCAGGTTGGCATCCAGGTCGTACGCCTCGACGACGACATGATCGGGACGCTCGATCTCGCAGCTAATGCCAGGAATGGAAAGGCAACCCTCGCTAAAGGGCACCAGATGGTCGCTCTGCTCAACAATGACGGGATTGATGAGCACGTACGGATCGTAGTCGTTCTTGTCGCTGTAGTCGCAGTCGATGGTGACAAGCTGAATGAGCTCGCCGATCTGCGGGGCAGCCAGGCCGCAACCGCCGTTCTCGAACATCATCTTCTTCATCTTCTCGGCAAGCGCCTCGATCGCCGGGGTGATCTCCTCGATGACGGCGCACTCCTGGCGCAGACGAGGGTCGGGCGACAGTACGATTCCGTTGGCTTCCATGGCCATCCTTTCGAGTTGCTACATCAAATCATAGGCGTCGACGTCAACGCTCACGCTCACGCCGCGCACGGAGCCCACCTCTTTGAGGCAGGCGTCGATATCATCAGAGACATGGTACCCCACGGGCGACTTCACAAGCAGATGGAAGCGGTAACGGTCCTTGGCTCTCTCGATTACACACGAAGCCGGGCCCAGCACCTGCGGCACGGCACTCCCCGCCCGCAAAAAGTCGGGCGCGGCGGCATGCCAACGACGCTTAAGAAGCTTTGCAATACGCCCGATGTAGTCTTGCGCGTCGTCTCGGTTCGCCGACCACACCAAAATGTTGACCAGGCGAACAAACGGCGGGTACAGCGCGTCGCGGCGCTGGTCCAGGTCGTAGTCGGTAAAGATCGAACGGTCGTGCTCAGCGACGGCGCGAATGACCGGATCCTCGGGCAGGTAGGTCTGGATGATCACCTCGCCGGGGCGATCGCCGCGACCGGCACGGCCCGCCACCTGTTCCAGCAGGTCGTAGGCGCGCTCCCCTGCGCGGAAGTCCGGCAGCTTGAGGGCAAAGTCGGCATTGACCACGCCCACAAGCGTGACCTCGGGAAAGTCGAGACCCTTTGCGATCATTTGGGTGCCCAGCAACACGGCACAATCCGCCGCATCGAACTGCTCGAGCAGCTTTTTGTGCGCATCCTTGCCGCGCGTGGAATCGGCATCCATGCGAATAATGGCGACGTCCTCGGGAAGCATCTGGTGCAGTGCGTCCTCGATCTGCTGCGTGCCCAGACCCATTTTTGCCAGGTAGCGACTTCCACATTTGGGGCAACGGCTCGTGGGCGCGGGATAGGGCTGCACGCGCCAAGACGAACCGCAGGTGTGACACTGCAGCGTGTGCGTGCGCTCGTGATACGTAAGCGCGGTGGAGCAGTGGTTGCAGGTGGGGACGCAGCCGCACTCGCGGCACATCAGGAACGGCGCAAAGCCACGGCGGTTATGCAGCAGCACGGCCTTCTCGCGGCGCTCGACCACACGCTCCAAGCCCTCCATCAAGGGTTTTGAGAACATGGAGCGGCTGCCGTGCGAGAACTCCCGGCGCAGGTCGGCAATACGGACCGTGGGCAGCACGGCGTGTCCCGGGCGCTCGGGCATCTCGACGCGCGTCCAGGTGGCACCGTTATACGTGCCACGGCGGCAGTGGTCGAGGGCCTCAGCAGAAGGCGTGGCCGAGCCCAGCACGAGCGGGCAGCGATAGCGACGCGCCATCTCGGCCGCCACTTCGCGCGCATGGTAGCGCGGGCTGGAACCCTGCTTGTAACTGGTCTCGTGCTCCTCGTCGATGATGATAAGGCCCAAGTCGCTGAGCGGGCAAAAGAGCGCCGAGCGGGCGCCGACGACCACGCGGGCCGCACCGCTGGCAACCATATCCCACTGGTCCAGGCGCTCGCCCGCAGAAAGACGCGAATGGAACACGGCGACCGTCTCGCCAAAGCGCGAGCGGAAGCGGCCGACAGTCTGGGCCGTCAGCGAGATCTCGGGCACCAGCACGCAGGCCGAGCGGCCGGCCGCGAGCACGCGCTCAATCGCCGAAAGGTAAACCTCGGTTTTGCCGGAGCCGGTGACGCCGTCGACCAGCACCACGTCGCCATGAGCGTCCAGACGAGCGCGCTCAATCTGCGCGAGTGCCTGCTGCTGACCGTTGGTGAGTGCGACCGGCGCCTTGCCGCTTGCCGAGGACAGCGTGGTCTGCTCGCTGCAGCCACGCCACGCACGGCGCTCCTCCACCACCACGACGCCGCGCTTTTCGAGCGCCTTGATAGTCGCCGACATGCTGTTATAGAGCAGGTTGAGGTCGCGCGTCGTGACCGGTCCGCACTGGAGCGCCTCGATGAGCTGACGCTGACGAACCGCCGTTTTGGGAGGCGTATAGTCGAAGCCCTCGGGCGTAAGCATGACCCAACGGTTTTGGATAGGCTTGACGGCTGGGCGCTCAACCGACCATGCGCCGTCATCGCCCTTGACCACGCGCGGGCTGCCGCCCGGGGGCAAGAACAGGCGCAGGCACTCGGAAAGCGTTGCAACGTACTCGCGGCTCATCCAGCGTGCGATACGAGCGGCCTCGGCGGTAAAGAGCGGTTTGCTGAGGATAGCCTCGATGGCTTTAATGCGCGCGGGGTCGAGGGCGTTGTTGCCCTGCAGGTCGCCCAGCTCGGGCGCGATATCGACGATATAGCCCGCGGCGGCACGGTTACCAAAGTGGACCAGGACCGTAGACCCAATCTGAGCCTCGTTGGCAAGGGACCGGGGGATGCCGTAGGCGAATGGCTCGGACAGCGCACGCGTCGGGATGTCGAGGACCACGCTCGCGTAGGCGGCAATGGGCTCGCGCGCAGGCTTAGGCTGAGCCGAGGCAGCGGCAGGCACTGGCTTCACCGGAACCTCCTCCGGTTCCGGCGAACCAAACAGCGAAAGTTGCTCGACCATGGTCCCTGTACCTCCCATCCCATACGTCTACAGAAACAAGAGCCCCGCTCGGGTGAACGGGGCTCGGATACATACGTTTACGCGGCTACTACAGCGCCATCGTGCGGGCGCGGTCGATGCGCGCCAAGCAGTCGTCGCGGCCGACGAGCGCCATGGTCTCGCCCAGCGGAGGGCTCACCATGTTGCCGCAGACGGCGACGCGCACGGCCTGGAACACCACGCGCTTCTTAAGGTCCATCTGCTCGGGCAGCGGCTCAAGCGCGGCGTCGATGTTGGCAGCCGTCCACTCGGTAACACCCTCGAGCGCGACCTTGGCGGCATCCAGGATGGCGCCCATGCCTTCCTTGGCCAGGCCCTTGTTGACGGACTTCTCGTCATACTCGAGCGTCTCGGCCGTGGCAAAGATGGGAGCGGCGACGGTCACGGCGTCGGACGGCATCTTGGTGCGCGGCTTAACGATGGCGGCAAGCGCGTCGATCCAGTCCTCGCCGTACTCGACATTACCCTCGATGAGGCCTGCCTCGTGCAACTCGGGGACCATGATCTCGTCGGCAAACTGCGCGTCGGACATGCCGTTGATGTACTCGGCATTGACCCAGTCGAGCTTCTTGGGGTCGAAGGTCGCGGGGTTCTTGGAAATGCGGTCGAGCGAGAACTTGCTAGCCAGGACGTCGCGCGGGATGATCGTGGTCTCGCCGTCGAGCGACCAGCCGAGCAGCGCCAGGTAGTTGACGAAGGCGTCGGACAGGTAGCCGGCGTCGCGGTACTCCTCCACCGAGGTGGCGCCGTGGCGCTTGGAGAGCTTCTTGCCGTCGGCGCCCAGAATCATGGAGATGTGGGCGAACGTGGGCACAGGCGCGCCGAGGGCCTCATAGACCATGACCTGGCGCGGGGTGTTGGACAGGTGATCGTCGCCGCGGATGACGTGGGTGATCTTCATCATGGCGTCATCGACGACGGTCGCGAAGTTGTACGTGGGCGTGCCATCAGAGCGGAAGATGACAAAGTCGTCGAGCTCCTTGGCGTCGAAGGTTACCTCGCCGTGGACGGCGTCGTGGATGACGACGTCGCCGCGGTCCTCGGGCACCTTGATGCGCAGGACGTAGGACTCGCCGGCCTCGATGCGGCGGCGGGCCTCCTCGGGATCAAGATCGCGGCAACGGCGCTGATAGCCCTGGAAGGGATCCTTGCGCTCCTGCGCGGCCTTGCGGTCGGCGTCAAGCTGCTCCTTGGTGCAGAAGCAGGGATAGGCCTTGCCCTCATCCCAAAGCTTCTGGGCGGCCTGCTTGTACAGGTCCAGGCGCTCGGTCTGGGCGTAGGGGCCAAAGTCGCCGCCCACCTCGGGACCCTCGTCCCAGTCCAGGCCCAGCCAACGCATGGCGCGCAGGATAATCTGCGTGTTCTCCTCGGTGGAGCGAGTGGGGTCGGTGTCGTCGATGCGCAGGATGAACGTGCCGCCGTTTGCGCGGGCGAAAGCCCAGTTATAGATAGCGGTGCGGGCGCCGCCGATGTGCAGCTTGCCCGTCGGTGAGGGTGCAAAGCGGACGCGAACGTCTGATGCCATGGAAATCTCCTCGATTACAGGATGGATGTCTAACCGCATCAGTATAAAGCATCAGAGCAACCTCCGCACAAAGGGCACCGACCTACTCATTGGGGACAGACTTAAATGACCAGTCGTTGGAGACGTTCTTAGTTTAAGGCTGGTCATTTATGTCTGTCCCCAATGAGTAGGTGCGGAAAGGGTGTGAATGTTTGATTTACGCGCTATGATGTCCCACAGCATAGAGAGCCCAGCGGAATGGTAACGGTCGCCGGGACACGTTTTTGAAAGGACAATCATGTCAGAAGAACTTCGTTCCATCCCACCCCAACACGGGTCCTTTGTTTTTACGTCGGAGTCGGTGACCGAAGGTCATCCCGATAAGATCGCTGACCAGATCAGCGACGCCGTCCTCGACGCAATCCTCGCCAAAGAAATAGAGCTCCAGGAGCAGGGCTACATCGCCCCCAACGGCGTGCCTGCCAACGTGGAGAACGTCCGCTGCGCTTGCGAGACCCTCGTGACCACCGGCACCGTCATCGTCGCCGGCGAGATCCGCACCCAGGCCTACGTCGACGTACAGGAAATCGCCCGCGGCGTTATCCGCCGCATTGGCTATAACCGTGCCAAGTTCGGTTTTGACTGCGACACCTGCGGCGTTATGAGCCTTATCCACGAGCAGTCGCCCGATATCGCCCAGGGCGTCGACGAGTCCTTCGAGACCCAGACCGGCGCTACCACCGACCCGATCGACCTGATCGGCGCCGGCGACCAGGGCATGATGTTCGGTTATGCCTCCAACGAGACCAAGACCCTCATGCCCATGCCGCACTACCTGGCAAGCCGCCTGGCCGAGCGCCTGGCCGCCGTGCGTCACGACGGTACCCTGCCCTATCTGCGTCCCGACGGCAAGACCCAGGTCACCGTGCGCTACGAAGACGGCAAGCCCGTCGAGGTCACGACCATCGTCATCTCCACGCAGCATGCTGCTGAGATCGAGGACATGGGCAAGATCAAGGCCGACCTCATCGAGCACGTCATCACCCCTGTCATGGCCGCCGAGAACATGCCGTGGGACAACGCGGACATCTACGTGAACCCCACCGGTCGCTTTGTCGTGGGCGGCCCCATGGGCGACACGGGTCTGACCGGCCGCAAGATCATCGTCGACACCTACGGCGGCTACGGCCGTCACGGCGGCGGTGCCTTTAGCGGCAAGGACTGCACCAAGGTCGACCGCTCCGCCGCGTATGCCGCGCGCTGGGTCGCCAAGAACGTAGTCGCCGCCGGCCTGGCCGGCCGCTGCGAAGTCGAGCTTGCCTACGCCATCGGCGTTTCCAAGCCCCTCTCAATCATGGTCGACACCTTCGGTACCGCACATGTTGCCGAGGACAAGATCGTCGAGGCCGTAGAGAAGACCTTCGACCTGCGCCCGGGCGCAATCATCCGCGACCTAGACCTGCGTCGCCCCATCTACGAAAAGACGGCAGCCTACGGTCACTTCGGCCGCGAAGACGCCGACTTCACCTGGGAGAAGACCGATCGAGTCGAAGAGCTCAAAGCAGCCTGCGCCCTGTAAGGTTACGAGAAAAGCCACAGCCAAACTAACAACGCACCAAAAGAAGTACCGGCCCCAACCGGTACTTCTTTTTTATTTAAAGGCGGTGAAGATGAGCCGACCTGGGACATGGAATAGGTCACAGGCCGATAAATTTTGCAGTATAGCAACTCCAACCATGTATCCTTATGCCCCGCCCCTCGGGACGACGGGATAGATAAGGAGCACCCATGGCAGGCAAGCCGCAAACACTAGCAACGACCTCGGCATTCGAGATCTTGGGCCCCGTCATGGTCGGCCCCAGCTCATCGCACACCGCCGGCGCCCTGCGCTGCGCCCAAGTTGCCGCCAGCCTGCTGGAAGGCCGCATCACCAAAGTCACCTTTGGCCTGTGGAACTCCTTCGCCCACACCTACCGCGGCCACGGCACCGACCGTGCGCTCGTCGCGGGCATCCTAGGCCTTGATACCGATGACGAGAACATCAAGCAGGCCTTCGACCTCGCGCACGAGCAGGGCCTCGAATATCACTTTGACATCAAGGGCGACGACGCGTCCATCCACCCCAACACCGTCGACATTGACATGGTCGACGACACGGGCGCCACGGCACAGGTCCGCGGCGAGAGCCTGGGCGGCGGCAAGATGCGCATCAGCCGCATTAACGGCGTCGGCGTCGACATCTCGGGCATGTATTCCACGCTCTTCGTGGCGCACAAGGACGTCCCCGGTGTACTCGCCGCGCTCACCAACCTGCTCGCCTACGCCCATGTAAACATCGCCTTCTGCCGCACCTACCGCACCGAAGTGGGCGGCCAGGCCTACTCCGTCTTTGAGACCGACGGCGCGCCCGACGACACCGTCGTCCCCATGCTGCGCAAGCTCGACAATGTCGATTACGCAACGTTTATCGAACTCCCCGGTTCTGCCTCGTCGCTCTCCCCCGGCGTCTCGGCCAAGGAAATCTTCGACGACGGCGAGCAGTTGCTCGATGCGTGTGAGGAACTGGGGCTCAGCATCGGCGCCGTCATGGCCGTTCGCGAGGCGCGTCTGACCGGCGAGGCCCACGCCGTCGCTGCCATGCGCCGCGTGCTCGACGTCATGCGCGAGGAGACCACGGCCCCCATCGCCAATCCGCAGCGTTCGCTCGGCGGGCTTATCGGCGGCGAGGCCAAGCTTGTCGAAGCCACCGGCCGCAACGATTTGAGCGCAAGCCTGATGGGCCCCGTTCAGACCGATGCCGTGGCCCGCGCGATGGCCGTGCTCGAACGCTCCGCCACCATGGGCGTGATCGTCGCCGCCCCCACGGCAGGCTCAGCGGGTGTTGTGCCCGGCTGCGTGCTTGCACTCGCCGATCGCCTGCAGCTCGACGACGAGCAGGTCATGGACGCGCTCTACTGCGCAGCCGCCATCGGCCTCAACCTCACCACGAGCGCCTGCGTCGCCGGCGCCGAGGGCGGATGCCAGGCCGAGGTGGGAAGCGCCGCCGCCATGGCAGCCGCCGCGCTGGTGCAGATGCTCGGCGGCACGCCCGAGCAGGCGCTCGACGCCAGTTCCATCGCGCTGAGTAACCTGCTGGGCCTCGTTTGTGACCCCGTCGGTGGCCTCGTGGAGGTGCCCTGCCAAAACCGCAACGCCATCGGCGTAGCAGCGGCCTTTAGCTCGGCACAACTCGCCCTCGCAGGCATTAAGAGCTTGGTGCCGTTTGACCAGATGGCACATGTAATGCTCTCGGTGGGCCACGCGTTGCCAGCCACGCTGCGCGAGACGGCAAAGGGCGGCATCGCGCAGGCTCCGGCCGCACTTTCGGCCTGTGCAAAATGCGGGGTGTGCGGATAGCGACTAAGAACGACTCAAAGGTGGGACATTTGTCCCAGCTCTTTCGAATGCCACCGTTTCCGTACCACAAACAGCAGGGCAATCGCTATAATGCAAGCCCAGTAAAAACACGATGAACCGCAAGGCGAAAATCGAAGGATATGCATACGATGTCGCAAAACGATCGAACTCAACTGATTCCCGATCCGCAGCAGCCGAGCAGGCACACCGGCGGCGTTCAGTCGCCGCGTCCTATCGCGCCGAGCCACGGTCAGCAGCGTAGTGCAGCAAACGCTTCCCAACGCCCGAACCAACAGCGACAGCAGCGTCAACAACGTCAGCAGCGCCAGGCAAACGGCAATGCGCCCAAGCAGCCCCACACGCACGCTCGAGGCGATCGTGGCCCCGCGCGCAAACCCGCCGAGAACAATAAGTCGGGCAAAAAGACGACGCTCTTTGTCGTCCTGGGTCTAATCGTCATTGTCTATATCGTAGGCGTCGTAGCATTTTCGCAGGTAGCCTACCCCAACACCACCATCGCCGGCGTCGACGTCTCGTTCTCCAACGCTTCGTCTGCCGCCACCAAGGTCAATTCGGCATGGAAGCACTATAAGCTCGCCGTGACAGGCGATGACTTTAGCTGGACCTATCAGCCCGAGTCCGATGAACCCATCGTCGATGGCGAAGCTGCCGCAAAAGAGATCATCAACCACAACGAAGCCTTTATTTGGCCGGTCCGCCTTGTGGAATCCTTAAGCGGCAAGACCAAAACAACCGCTACCTCCAACGAAGTCGATCTTGATCAAGACGTCGACCTGTCCATGCTCTCCGACACCTTTGACCAAAAGAAGTTTGAGAAGGATCTGGGCGCCGCCATCAACGAGTTTAACGAGGGCCGTTCGGGCACGTTCGAGGCCAATAGCTCCTATGACGAGCAGGCCGGCAAGTTTACCGTCGAGAAGGCGCGCTCCAACGAAAAACTCAACCGCGAGCATGTCATTAAGTATGCCGAGCTCGAGCTTGCCTCGCTGGCCGAGTCCGTAGATCTTTCCAAGCTCGGAAACGATGCCTATGAGCCGCTCAATGGAACGCTGACCGATGATCAGATTCAGGCCGCATGCGATGCCGCCAACAACTTTCTGGGCGTCAACGTGACCCTCAAGCTCAACGGCGAGGATGCCGGCAAGGTTGATGGCAGCTCCGTATTGCAGTGGATCAGCTTTGCCGATCCCGCCAACCCAACGCTCGATACGTCGCAGATCAGCAACTGGGCAGCCGAACTCGCCAACGGCTTTATTACCGTGGGCTCCACTCGCTGGTGGACGCGCGCCGATGGCAAGCAGTGCGCCGTCGAAGGCGGCGACTTTGGTTGGTCCATCGACAGCAGCTCGCTCGCCAAGCAGGTCGAGGACGCCATTAACAACAAGCAGACCGGCGAGATCGAGATCAAGTACTCCAAGAAGGCCGACACCTTTACCGCAAAGGGAGAGCCCGACTGGAAGGCGTATATCGACGTCGACCTGTCCGAGCAGCACGCGCGCTACTATGACGAGAGCGGTAATATCGTGTGGGAGGCCAACTTTATTTCCGGCAAACCGGGCGAAGACGCCACCCCCGAGGGTGTGTGGCAAATCAACAGCAACGACGGCGGCAGCACCCTGATCGGAGCCAAGGACCCCGAGACCGGTAAACCCAAATATGAGAGCCCGGTGAGCTACTGGATGCCGTTTGAGGGCAACATGATCGGCTTCCACGACGCCACCTGGCAAAACGACAAGAGCTTCGATAACGCCGAGTCGTACAAGTGGTGCGGCAGCCACGGTTGCATCAACCTGCGCCTGGCCGACGCCAAGGCACTGCACGATTGCATCAAAGTCGGCCTGTGCGTGGTTGTCCACTCGTAGTGCAACGCGCGCATTCCTACAACGTGGAACCGCTGCGACCAATCTAACAGTTCCGAAAGAAACCGTCCTATGCGCCCGCCCCAACCGGTGGGCGCATATAATTATCGAGGTTCTTTCTATAAAGGAGACGCTATGCCGAATGTCCCCACGATCACCCCGGGCCCAGATGATACCGAGCGCACGCCCGAAGGTGCCACCGAAACGTTTCCTCTGATTACAAACGTACATGCCGACAAGCAGAGCGGACGCGCGAACGATACGGCCGAGATTTCCGATGAAGAGGCATATGCCAAGCTCAAGGCAAAGCGTGCCGAACGCCGACGCAAAAAGCTGATTCGTCGCGGTATTGCCGCCGGCGTCGTGGGTGCCGTCGCGCTCATTGCCATTGTTGCAACCCTTGTTATCAATGTGCAGCCACAGGGCGCTAGCGGTCCTGTGACCGACATAGTGACCGAGGGTACGTTTACCACAACGGTCGAGGCGAAAGGCCAGCTCAAACCCATTTCGTCCTCAGTGGTCTCCCCTTCTGTCGACGGCACGGTCGATTCTATCAACGTGCAGGCAGGCCAATCCATCAACGAGGGCGACGTGCTTATGACCATTAAAAACGACGAGCTCGATCGCAACGTTGCCGAGGCGCAGCGTGCAGTTGCTGCCGCTCAAGAAGACCTCGCCAACGCGCAGAAAGCCGCAGCTGCTGCGCAGGCCACCCCAACGACGGACGTCGAGGGAGCTTCCGCAGCGGCTGGCGTCTCCGCCGCATCAGTGGACACGAACGCCGTATCGGCCGCGCAGCGCAGCCTCGCATCAGCCCAGGCAAACCTCGACCAGGCGAACGCCAAGGCCTCCAGTCGCACGGTCACGGCCCCGAGCTCGGGTAGCATCGTGGAGCTCAATGCCAAAGTGGGCGCCACGGTTACAGGCGGCATGATCATGGGCGAAAGCGATACGAGCGGCGGCAAGCAGTGCATGCAGATCGCCGACCTATCTAAGATGAAGGTGACCGTGCAGGTGGGCGAAAAGGACATCGCCAAGATCGCCGTTGGGCAGAGCGCCAACGTCACGTATCCCGCGTTTCCCGATATCGTGAGCCAGGGCACCGTCACGGCTATCGCGTCGGTGGCAAACTCCGACGCCGCCAACGGTGGCGGCGGCAGCGTGACCTTTAACGTCGACATTCTCATCGAGGCGCCCGACGCGCGCCTGAAGCCGGGCATGACGGCCGAGGTCTCGGTGGTGACCGAGCAGCTCGACGACGTGGTGATGGTGCCGACGATGGCGCTCATGACCGAAGACGGCGAACACTATTACGTCAACGTGGCGACTGATGACGAGGGCAAGCAAACCCGTCGCGTGAAGGTGACCGTCGTGACGCAAAACGACAACGAAGCCGTAGTCGGCAAGACACAGGTCAAGCGCGACGACCAGGGCAACGAGATCAATCCCAACGTGCCGGTTACCAAGCTGCGCGACGGCGACACCCTCGTCATGGACACCGGAGCGGACGCAACGACTGACGGCGGCTACAACGCGAATTCGGGCAGTATGTCTGCCGACGAGGGCATGTAATGCGTCCCGTCATCGACATTCGCAACGTGCACCGCATCTTTGAGAGCGAGGCAGGTTGCGCCCACATCCTGCACAACGTGAGCCTGGCGGTAGATCCCGGCGAGTTCGTCGCCATTACCGGCCCTTCGGGCTCGGGCAAATCAACGCTCATGAACATCCTAGGCTGCCTAGATAAGCCGACGGCGGGCGACTATTACCTGCAAGGGCTCAACGTGGCCGAGCTCGATGATGACGAGCTCACCGAAGTTCGCGCCCTGAGCATTGGCTTTGTCTTTCAGAGCTTCAACCTGCTGCCGCGCCTGTCGGTTATCGAAAACGTCATGCTGCCGCTGGCCTACACCAATGTGCCCCGTAGCCAGCGCGAAATGCGCGCCGTGCACGCGCTGCAGGCCGTCACGCTACCGGTCGACCACTGGGATCACCGCATATCCGAGCTCTCGGGCGGCCAGATGCAGCGTGTCGCCATCGCGCGCGCCCTTGTCAATGACCCGCCCATCATCCTGGCCGATGAGCCGACGGGAAACCTGGACTCCGCCACTGGAGCGCTTGTAATGGAGACCTTCCATAGACTTCAGGAGCGCGACAAAACCATCGTGCTCATCACACACGACCCCGGCATCGCCGCCGAGGCCGACCGTGCCATGACCATTCGCGACGGTCGCATTCACGACGGCGCGTATATTCCACATGCACCGCGGACCCTGCGCAGCGCCGTAGATAGCCTGCCCATGATTTCCGCCTCCGCCAACCCGCCGAAAGGAGAGATGGCATGAGCGCCCGCGATCTCATCCAGGAAGCCCTTCACTCGCTCGAGGCCAACAAGGGGCGCAGCCTGCTCACCATCCTGGGCATTGTCATCGGCATCGCCTCGGTTATCGCCATGACTTCGCTCATCGGCGGTATCCAAAACAGCCTGGTCAACAGCCTGGGCCTCAATGCGGCACGCATGGTGCAAATCTATTCGTCGCAAGAACTCACCGAGTCGGACATCGAGAAGCTTCAAAAACTGGTGCCGCAGATAGCGCAGATCGGCATTGTCGACAGCGCGTATACCGAGTATAAGACCGGCGATAAAAGCTATACCGTCATGGCACAGGGTGTCGATAGCGACATGCTCGACGCCGTGGGGGCCAGCAAGCTCGTTGCGGGGCGCACCTATTCCCAGGCCGAGTCCCAATCAGGCTCTCGCGTGGCGCTCATCAGTCGCAACGGCGCCGATCAGCTTTACGGCAACGAACAGGATGCGCTGGGGAAAACCATCAAGGTGTCCAACGGCGAGGTGCAGATTGTAGGCGTGATTGATGGCGGCAGCGACTCCATGGGCTCGCTCACGCTGTATATGCCACGCGAAACTATCTCCGGACTGTTTGGCGACGAGAATCCTTCATTCCCCAGCGTGACGGCACTTGCCGCCGAGGGCACGGACATGGATGAGCTCTGCAAAACCATCGAGTCCAAGGTGCGCGCGATGAAGGGCATCGAGGAGGAGGACGAGTACGACAGTGTATCGGCAACATCCATGAAAAGCGCTATCGATGCACTCAACTCCTTTATGGGCGCATTCTCGCTCATCATGGGTGCTGTCGCCAGCATCTCGCTGCTTGTCGGCGGTATCGGCATTATGAATATGATGCTCACCAACGTATCTGAACGCATCCGCGAGATCGGCATCCGCCGTGCTCTGGGCGCCAGTCGTCGCGATATCACCGCGCAGTTTTTGGCCGAGTCCTCGGCGCTGTGCGTCACCGGCGGACTATTGGGTGTCCTGATTGGCTATCTGCTGGCATGGGGACTCACATTCTTTGCCGCAAGCTCGGGTATCATGAGCGAGTTTGGAGCTACCGGGACGATCACGCCAAGCTTCTCCATTACGACAGTGTTGATCGCGTTCGCCGTATCGGTCGGCATCGGCGTAATCTTTGGCTTCTATCCCGCTCGACGCGCGGCAAAGCTCGACCCGGTGGAGTGCCTACGCTACCAGTAAGCCACCACCAACAAGTTGCGGTGAATTAGGGACTGAATGTGCTATCTAGCAGCAAAAACAAACACTATTTCACCGCAACTTATTGAAGGGCTGCTTGCGCCAGTTCCGGGCGTCGTCCTCGAGCTATTGGCGGATGACGGTCTTGTACGGTTCGAGCTTGCTCGGGGCGCTCCTCCTCGCAGGCGGGAGGGCACGCATGCGCGGCGAGCGCCTAGCGCGCGAACTCCCGTAAGAGCGCGTCTTTCACTTCCCGAAGCGAAAGGGCCCCGCCTCCCTCGGCGGGACGGGCGACCACGATACAGCGCGCTCCCACGTCGTGCGCGGAGGCGATCTTCTCGGCCGTGCCGCCTACGGTTCCCGAGTCCTTGGTCACAAGCCACTGGGCGCCCACCTGCCGAAGCATCGCCTCGTTGAGCTCGCGGGTGAAGGGCCCCTGCATGCCGATGACGTGCGACGGCGAAAACCCCGCGTCGATGCACTTCGTTATAGCACCGGGCAGCGGGAGCACACGCACGAAGAAGCGGTCGGCGAAATCGGCGACGCGCGTGTAGGGAGCAAGCTCCTTGCTCCCCGTCGTGAGAAGCGCGCGACCCGGGTTCTCGGAGAGAAAGCGCGCCGCGCAGGCGATCGACGCGACCGAGACGACGCCTTTGGGCAGCGCCTCGACCGGGCGCGCAAGGCGCAGGCATCGTGCACCCACGGCGAGCGAAGCGGCCCGGATGTTGCCGCTTGCGAGCGTAGCGAAGGGATGCGTGGCGTCGACGACGATGCACGCGCCGGAAAGCTCGCGCTCCATGTCGGCCTCGTCGAGCCTGCCCGCATGCACCTCGATGCCCGGAAGCTCGCCCAAAAGCTCACCTCCGTACTCGGTTGCCGCGTAGGCACGGGCGGGGATGCCCGCCCCGCTCGCCCATTCACACAGAAGGCGGCCCTCGGTGGTGCCGGCGAAGATGCGCAGCGCCGGCGCGGATGCGGGCGCCGTCACTTCGGGCCGCCTGGGCGCGTGATCTGGTAGAGAAGCGCGTTCATAATGGCGGCCGCCACGGTCGAGCCGCCCTTGCGACCCCTCGCGACGATGGCCGGCACGCGTCGCGCGAGTAGCTCCTCTTTCGCCTCGACCACGTTCACAAACCCGACCGGCACCCCTACGACGAGCGCGGGCGCGATCTTCCCCGCGTCCATGAGCTCGGCGAGGCGCAGAAGTGCTGTGGGGGCGTTACCGACGGCCATGATGAGCGGACCCTCGATGCCGCAAGCTTTGTCCATGCTCGCAACGGCGCGAGTCGTGCCCGCGGCGCGCGCAGCCGCGGCGACATCAGGGTCGGCCATGTAGCACACGGCCTTGCAGCCGAGCTTCGCGAGCGCGGGCTTGCTTATGCCTGCGAGCGCCATATTCGTATCGGTGAGCACCGTGGCCCCTGCGCGCAGTGCGTCGAGAGCACAGTGCGCGGCGTCATGGGTGAATACGAGGGAATCGGCGTACGAGAAGTCGGCAGTGGTGTGGATGACGCGCTTCACGACGGGCTCTTCAAGCGGCGGGAACG
>CABVAO010000004.1 GCA_902496335.1 uncultured Collinsella sp. | reverse complement strand
ACAGGAGGCCACTTAATGTGGCCTCCGTCGTGAGCAGGACTGTAGAGCAGGAAACTTTATCCGCGGACCCCGCCGGGAATAGCAAAAGGGCGACCCCTATACGGAATCGCCCTTGTTGAGCTGCTTATGTTTAGCTGTTACTCGGCGTCGTGGTGGCGGCGGGGCTTGCGGCCTCCGTTGTCGCCGGGACGACGCGGACGGTCGCTGCGCTCGGAGCGCTCGCGACGCGGACGCTCACGGCGCTGGAAATGCTCGCCGTCGCCCTCGGAGGCACCCTCGGCGCGAGCCGGGGCCTCGGGCTTGTCAAGACGATCGAGCGAGATCTTGCCGCGATCGTCGACCTCGATGACGACGACCTTGACCTCGTCGCCCACGTTGAGGACATCCTCGACCTTCTCCACGCGGCCCTTGGCGACGCGGGAGATATGCAGCAGGCCATCCTTGCCGGGCAGCAGGTTAACGAAGGCGCCGAAGGGCTGGATGGAGACCACGCGACCGGTGTACTCCTCGCCCGGCTCGGGAACCTTGATGATGAGCTTGATACGCTCGACGGCCTGGTCGACGGACTCGCCGGTACCGCCGACAAAGACGGTGCCGTCCTCCTGGATGTCGACCGAGGCGCCGGTCTCGTCCTGGATACCGCGGATGACCTTACCGCCGGAACCGATGACGTCGCGAATCTTGTCGGTCGGAACCTGGATGGAGACGATACGCGGAGCTGTGCTGCGTGTGGTGTGGCGCGGCTCGGGGATCACATCGAGCATCTTCTGCAGAATGAAGGCACGACCCTCCTTGGCCTGCTGCAGGGCGCGGGCCAGGATGTCGAAGGTGAGGCCGGTGGCCTTGTTGTCCATCTGCAGGGCGGTGATGCCCTCGGTGGTGCCGGTGACCTTAAAGTCCATGTCGCCCAGGAAGTCCTCGAGACCCTGGATGTCGGACAGGACCACGGTCTTGCCCTCCTCCTGGATCAGGCCCATGGCGATACCGGAGACCGGGCGCTTAATGGGCACGCCGCCGTCCATAAGGGCGAGTGTGGAGCCGCAGGTCGAAGCCATCGAAGAGGAGCCGTTGGACTCCATAACCTCGGAGACGACGCGGATGGCGTAGGGGAACTCGTTCTCGTCGGGGAGCACCGGCAGCAGAGCGCGCTCGGCCAGGTTGCCGTGGCCGATCTCGCGGCGCTTGGGGCTGCCCATGCGGCCGGTCTCGCCGGTGCAGAACGGCGGGAAGTTGTAGTGGTGCATGTAGCGCTTGCCCTCGGTGGGCTCGATGGTATCCAGACGCTGGCCCTCGTTGAGCATGCCGAGCGACAGAACGGAAAGCACCTGGGTCTGGCCACGCTGGAACAGACCGGAGCCGTGAACGAGCGGCAGGTAGTTGTCCTTCACCATGATGGGACGAATCTCGTCGGCGGCACGGCCGTCGACGCGCTCGCCGGTCTCGACGACCATGGTGCGCATGGCCTTCTTCTCGAGCTTCTTGAGCGCCACGGGGATCTCTCGCTCCCAAGCGGCCTGCTCCTCCTCGGTGAACTCGGCGCGGATGGACTCCTTCAGAGCCTCGACCTTACCGATACGGGAGAGCTTGTCGGCGTCGCGAAGGGCGGCAGCCATCTCGTCGTAGTGGGCGAAGATGCGCTCCTGGACCTCCTCGACGGGCTGGTCGAGCGGGTACTCCTTCTTGACGATGGGGCCGTTGACCTGCTCCCACTCGGCGACGAACTCGTCCTGAGCCTGGCAGAAAGCAGCAAGGGCCTCCTGGCCAAACTTCATGGCGGCGAGCATGTCGTCCTCGGAGATCTCCTCGGCGCCGGCCTCGACCATCGAGATGAAGTCGGCGGATCCGCCCAGCTCCAGGTCCAGATCGGAGTTCTCGCGCTCCTCATAGGTGGGGTTGACGATAAACTCGCCGGTCTCCACGTTGCGGCCGATGCGCACGCAGGCAAGCGGGCCCTCGAAGGGCACGCCGCCGAGCGTCATGGCCAGGGAAGCACCCATGACGTTGATGACATCGAAGGGGTTGACCTGGTCGGCGACGAGCGAGGTGGCGACGATGTGTACCTCGTTGCGGAAGCCGTCCGGGAAGCTCGGGCGAATCGGACGGTCGATCATGCGAGCGGTGAGCGTGGCCTTCTCGCTGGGACGGCCCTCACGCTTGAGGTAGCCACCCGGGATGCGGCCGGCGGCGTACATCTTCTCGTTGAAGTCGACGGTCAACGGGAAGAAGTCGTAGTTCTTACGCTCGTTGGAGACGACCACGGTGTCGAGCATCGTGGTTTCGCCCTGCTTGACCAGACAGGCGCCGGTGGCCTGCTTGGCAAGCTCGCCGGACTCAAAGGTGTAGGTCTTGCCGTACAGCTCAAAGGTCTTGGATACGAGTGTCATTGTTCTCCTTTACCCCACAGGCCCCTTGCCTGCGGGCTTCTCATGTGACGTGGGCCCCCTGCCCCCGCCACGCTTCAGAGCGTGATTGTTCACGCCCTTACACAAAAAGAGCGCCCCGCTGCGCAGGACGCTCTTAGCATGTACAAATCCTACTGGATGTTGTCGCGGATGCCCAGAGCCTTGATGAGCTCACGGTACTCGACGATGTCGTTATTCTTGATGTAGGAGAGAAGACGACGACGACGACCGACGAGCATGAGCAGACCACGACGGGTGTGGAAGTCCTTCTGATGGGACTTCATGTGCTCGGTCAGCTCCTTGATGCGCTCGGACAGGATGGCGACCTGAACCTTGGGGTTGCCGGTGTCGACCGGGGTGTTACCAAACTGGGCAGTCAGCTCCGCCTTGCGCTCTTTGGAAACAGTCATTGTTTCACCTTTCTTTTTGCGTCGCCATCGGGCGACTCGATTCGCCTCGGACTGGGAAGCCGCCGGTGGAGCGAGCAACCAAGGTCGAGGTACCAACAGGTCGGTATGTTACCACAAGCAGCCCGCGCCTGCGCATCATCACCGACCCAACATGAATTCCATCGCACGGAGGCGCTGATCGGTGTGCGTCGCAGCCCAAACATGCGAAAGCCCCAGCAAAAAGGCTGCGGTATGCGGGTCGATTCGCTCGGCCAAAAGCGCATCGAAGGTCATGGACATGAGGGCGCGCAGCCATGCGGCCTCACCGGTCGACACCAGTTCGGCACCTGGAACGCTCGACGCGCACGACCCGCACATGAGGCCGCCCGCCTGGGGCGAAAAATACGACAGCATGGGGTCTCCGCACAGCACGCAGGCCGAAAAATCGGGTCGATAGCCAACGTGCGACAGCAGCTTAAAGACATATGCCGCCACAAGTAGATCCATATGCGCCGTGTCGAGCCCGCTGCCCACCAGGGCAAGCGCTCGCTGCGTTATAGCAAAGGTAAACGGGTCCTCGGCGTCCTCGAACGAGCACACGCGCGCGACCTCGGCGATCGCGCTTGCGGCGCAGGTCGTCTCGTAATCGGGCGCAACGCCGAGCGGCGCCTCCATAAGCTCGGCCTGGGAAACCACGTCGAGTGACCGTCCATGTGCGAGCAGCATATCTACCGTACAGAACAGCTCGCAGCGCGCAGCCAACCGCCCGCCGGGTTTGCGGGCGCCCTTTGCCACGGCACGAACCTGCCGCCCCCGCTCGTCAAGCATCGTCAAGATCAGGTCGGTCTCTTTGAGCTTAGTCTTATCGAGCACGAGCACTTTCGTGCGATATGTCCGGGAGCCTGCCATGCGCGCCGCGCGTCCTTAGTCCTCGGCGTTGTAGCCAAAGCGGCGAATCTGGGCCTCGTCGTCACGCCAGCCGGCCTTGACCTTCACGTCCAGCTCCAAAAAGACCTGCGTGCCAAAAATGCGCTCAAGATCGCGACGGGCGTCGATACCGATATGCTTGATCATCTCGCCGCCCTTGCCGATGATGATGCCCTTTTGGCCCTCGCGCTCGACGTAAATGGTGGCGTGCACGCGCAGCACCTTCTTGGTCTGCTCGAGCGCATCGCAGATCACGCCAACGGAGTGCGGGATCTCATCACGGGTGCGGCGCAAGACCTTCTCGCGCACAAACTCGGCAACGAGCGTCTCATCGGAAGCGTCGGTACCCATGTCCTCGGGGAACCAACGCGGACCCTCGGGCAAAAAGTGCGCAACGGTCTCGATAAAGGCATCGACGTTGAAGTTCTTGACCGACGACGTCACAATCTCGTCGTCATATTCCATAAGCTCGTGGGCAGCCTTAAGCTGCTCCATGACCTGTGCGGGGTCGGCCTCATCGGCCTTGGTGAGCACCAGGACCTTCTTGCAACGAGCGCATCTGACGCGCTCGGCAACCCAGGCGTCTCCCCTGCCGATCGGCTTGGTGGCATCAATCAAAAACGCGACGACGTCGACATCGTTCAACTCGAACAGTGCGCTCTTGTTGAGCTCGGACCCCAGGCCGTCCTTGGGCTTATGAATACCCGGGGTATCGACAAAGACCAGCTGGTAGCCGGGACGGTTGACGACGGCGCGCATGCGGCGGCGGGTCGTCTGTGCCACCGGCGAGGTGATGGCGACCTTTTTGCCATAGCAGGCATTAAGCAGCGTGGACTTGCCGGCGTTGGGACGACCGACCAGGGCCACGAAGCCGCTGCGGAAACCGGGTTCCACGTCACCAAAGCCCATAGGACCGTCGTCCTCGTCGCACAGGGAGTCGAGTTCCTCGTCGCTCATGCCCTCAAACGGGTCGAACTCCTCGACATCCTCGAGCTCCTCGGTATCCACCGCGTCAAGGACCTCGTCATCCAAAACTTCATCGGTAGGCTGCATATTGTCGGACATGGGAATCCCTTTCTAAATAAAGCCGAGCGCGTGGGCAAATACCAGCACGCCCACAATCGCGGCGGTGATGGAAAGAACGTATACAGAGGCGGCGGCGATGTCCTTCGCACGCTTAGCCAGCGGATGGAGCTCCTGGGTCGCTAGGTCGACGATAGCCTCCATAGCGGTGTTGCACAGCTCGCCGTGAATCACCAGGCCACAACAGATGATAATCGTGGCCCACTCGGCAATGTCGAGGCCCACGATACAGCCGGCAATGACGGTGCACACGCCCGCCACGAGCATGACCTTAATGTTGCGCTCGGTCTTGACGGCGGTGACGAAGCCCTCCATGGCGTAGGAAAACGACTTTAAGAAGGACGGATGGTCCTTGTTCGATCCGGGAATCATAGACGGCTCCTAGTCGTGGGCGTGGTTGGTGATGGGGCCGACGTGGACTAGCTTGGGGTCCTCGCCGCGCTCGAGCGCCAGATCGCGCAGGATGGCGTCCTCGCGGGCCTCCATGACCTCGGCCTCGTCGTCCTCGATGTGGTCATAGCCCAGCAGGTGCAGCATTCCGTGTACGAGCATCAGACGGCACTCGTCAGCGGGGCTATTGCCAAAACCGGGGGCCTGACGGGCAATAACCTGCGGGGCCAAGATAATATCGCCGAGCTCGAGCGTCTCATCGGCGGGAATGTCATCGTCAAAGGCCGAATCGCACTCAAACGAGAGCACATCGGTGGTGCGGTCGATACCGCGCCACTCGTGGTTGAGCTCGTGCATCTCGTCCTCGTCGACATACGAAAGGGAAATCTCGACTCCACGTTCAACGCCCTCGGCGGCAAGCACAACCTCGCAGATGTGCTCCACCTCCTGCGCGTCGAGCAGCGTATCGAGCTCGGCATCGTTGCTGATCAATACACTCAACGGGACTCCTTTCGGTCGCGCGGGCGCTGCTCGCGCACGTCATCATAAGCTTCATATGCCTCGACGATACGACCCACCAGGGCATGGCGCACCACGTCGGCACGCTCGAGGTGAGAAAATGCGACATCGTCGACACGGCCCAAAATCTGCTCAACGTCAGCAAGACCGCCACGACGACCCACCAGGTCGCGCTGGCTCAGGTCGCCGGTAATCACGAACTTGGAGTTGAACCCAAGGCGTGTCAGGAACATCTTCATCTGCTCGGGCGTGGTATTTTGCGCCTCGTCGAGCACCACGAAGGCATCACTCAGCGTGCGGCCGCGCATGTAGGCAAGCGGGGCGATCTCGATCACGCCACGCTCCATAAGCTCATCGGTGCGCTCGCGATCCATCATGTCAAAAAGGGCGTCGTAGAGCGGACGCATGTAGGGGTCGATCTTTTCCTCAAGGGTACCGGGCAAAAAGCCCAGATTCTCCCCCGCCTCGACAACCGGACGCGTCAAGATCAAACGGCCCACCTCGTGACGCTTGAGCGCGGCAACGGCGAGCGCCATGGCCAGATAGGTCTTACCGGTACCGGCAGGACCCAAGCCAAAGGTGATGGTATGCGAGCGAATGGCATCCACGTAGCGCTTTTGCCCGAGCGTCTTGGGACGAATGACGCGGCCGCGATACGAAAGCAGCACGTCATCGCGAAGCGACGTAGCCTCGTGCTCACCGTCGCGCAAGACGGCCAGGCAGCGAGAGACATCGTCGGCAGACAGCGTGCGCCCGGCGGCCGCCTCGCGAAAAGCGTGCTCGAAAAAGCGCGCCACGAGTTCGACCTCGTCCGGGTCGCCGCTCACGGCGATGCTATCGCCACGGGCGACCACGTGAGCGCGAACCAAGCTCTCGAGCACGCGAAGGACGCCGTCGCCGGCGCCCAAAACGCACGAGGGATCAATTCCCTCGGGAACGGTAAGTCTAATCTTCGAGGCTTCCATGAACCTCCCTGCGTGCATGGACCAAGCCGGAATCATCGACTCCGATGATAGCAACATCGAGCAGGCACGGGGCTGTAAGTCCACAGGTATCGTCAAGACGGGCATGATGGAACGAGCCGAGCGTCAGGTTGTCACCATACTCGAGCACGGCACGCTCGACCGTGCCCACGCGACGACGAGCGTCGGCAATAGCGAGCTCCTGTGCGGCGGCCCGCATACGGCGGCTGCGCTCGGCCATAACCTCGGGTGGCGCCTGGTCGGGCATGTCGGCAGCAAGGGTACTGGGACGCTTGCTGTAGCGGAACACGTGCATACGCGAGAAACCCACACGGCGGCACAGCGCCAGCGACTCCTCGAACTCCTCGTCCGTCTCACCAGGAAAACCGACGATGACATCGCACGAAAGGGACGCCTGGGGCAAGTTGGCGCGAATCATACGCACCGTGTCCTCAAAGGCTTCGGCGCTATAGGGACGGCCCATGCGATGCAGGGTCGCCGTGCAGCCGGACTGCACGGGCAGGTGCAAAAACGGGGCGATACGCTGCGGGTAGCGCGCCATAACCTTAAGCAGGCGCTCGGAGATATCCATGGGCTCGACCGAGGAAATGCGCACATGCGGAATAGACGTGCGCTCCATGATGGCCACGAGCAGCTCATCGATTTCGACGTGCTCGTCGGTCGCGCTCTTGCCATCGTAGGCACCCAGGTTCACACCGGTCAGCACCACCTCGGGCACGCCGGCCTCCTGGGCCTCGCGAACTTGCTCGAGCACGGACTCGACGGGCACGGAGCGCTCGGGGCCGCGCGCCTTCCACACAATGCAATAGGTGCAGCGATGGTTGCAGCCATCCTGAATCTTCACGCCCAGGCGAGAGCGACCGAGCGCATCGACCACCTCGCCATCGCTGCAGGCGGGAACGCTATCGGACTCAACACCCAGCACCTCGCATACACGTTCGGCGACATCTATCTTGGACGGCTCGGCAATCACGCGATCCGAAAGCTCCGACAGCTCCTCGGGATGCAAATTGACCACGCATCCGGTCACGACCACATAGGGCTCGTTTGGATGGGCCAGCGCATGACGGACGGCCTTACGGGTCTTGGCCTCGGCCTCGCCCGTAACGGCACAAGTGTTAATGACGATCAAATCGGCATCCTGGGGCTCCACAATAGCAAAGCCCAAGCGCATAAGATCGGCAGTGATACGGTCAGACTCAACCCGGTTGACACGGCAGCCGAGGTTGACGACGGAAATATGGGGTGCGAGCACGCGGGCTCCTTAATCGAGGATATCGTCGAGGGCACTCTTGATACGGTCGGTCACCGACTTCTTACCGGAAGCGACGTCATCGCCCATCTCATCGGCAAAAGCACGGAGCAGCTCGCGCTGCTTATTGGAAAGATTGGTGGGAACGACCACGCGCAGTTGCACGATCAGGCGGCCACGCGAACCGCCACCGCCAATGCGCGGCATGCCGTAATTATTGACGCTCACGGTGTCGCCGTACTGGGCGCCGGCGGGAACCGTCACCTTAACGACCTCGTCGGGCATAATGCCCTCGACCTCGATCTCGCAGCCGAGCGCAGCCTGCGCAATCGAGATATCGCTCACCAGGTACAGATCGTCCCCGTTGCGCTTAAAGCGCTCATGGTCGGCAACGCGCACGTTGACAATCAGGTCGCCCGAAGGCTCGCCGCGAAGGCCGGCCTCGCCAAAGCCGCTCACACGCAGCTGGCGACCGGTCGAAACGCCGGCAGGAATATCGATGTCGATCTTTTCATGCGAAGGCGTGCGGCCCTGACCGTCGCAGGTCTCGCAGGGATGGTCGATGACCGTGCCCTCGCCATGGCAGTCGGGGCAAGGCGAAGAGGACTGAACCTGGCCCAAAAACGATCGCTGAACCGTCGTGACATAGCCCGTACCGTGGCAGCGGCCGCACTGCTTTTCCTGTGCGCCCTCTGCCCTACCGGTGCCGTTGCAGTCCTCGCAAGGAGCAAGGCGGTCATAGCTGATCGTCTTTTTGCAGCCGAGCGCCGCCTCCTCGAGCGTCACCGAAAGCGAGATGGCCATATCACGTCCGCGACGACGCTCACGACGGCTGCGGGCGCCACCGCCGGCACCGCCGCCAAAGAACGACGAGAACAAGTCGTCCATGCCCATGCCACCAAAGATATCGTTGATATCGACGTAGCCCGAACCACCAGGGCCGTCGGCAGTGCCGTAACGGTCGTAGTTAGCACGCTTCTGCTCATCGGAAAGAACGGAATAGGCCTCGTTGAGCTCCTTGAACTTGGCCTCGGCCTCGGGGTCGTCCGAAACATCCGGATGTACGGTACGGGCCTTCTTTAGAAACGCACGCTTAATCGTCCGCGCGTCGGCATCCCTGTCGACGCCAAGCACCTCGTAGTAATCCCTATTTTCCGACACGACCGAATCCTTCCGACTTTCATTATTGTCACAGTGCGTCCTATACCCAAGCAGGGCCGACCGCAAACAGAGGGTTTGATGTTATTGCATTTGGTACGGCGAAAGCATGGCCCGTTGCGAACAGCTCGCGAACCAAACCGACACGAGCGCGAACATGAAGCCGTTGGCAAAACCGTTGGCAAACTGCATCGCGCCGCGCTTCCACCACAGCAGGCTGCGATGAAGCACGCCGTCCGAGACCACCATGAAAAGGCCCATGGCAAACGGAATAAAGCACATCATGGCAAAGGCCGAGAACACGCCCGAGATGGCCGAGAGTACCAAAAACGGCGCCACGATGCCCATCAGGTAAAAACCGGTACGAGCTTTGCCTTCCAAGCGCTCGGCCTCAACATGGGCGCGGCCGACCAGATCGCCGCCCGCGGCACCGTTGGTGCCAGCATGACCCATGCCGCCAATGCGGACCTCGTCGCCATCATGCGTGCCGGCGGGAAACTCAATCGTCTGCTCGGAGGTCACACGGACACGGCCGCTGCCACCGCAATCGGGGCACGGGTCGGCAACGACCTTGCCGGAACCGCCGCACTCAGGACAAACCGTCTGGAACGTGCCCGCACCAAACAGGAAAGACAGGTCGACATCGATATGGCCGCGGCCACCGCAGCTCGGGCAGGTATGGGCATGCTCAGACGAAACGGAGCCCGAACCGCCGCAGTTGTTACAGGTATCGAAGCGCGTGTAGCGGACGGTCTTGCGGGCACCGCCCTTGGCCTCCTTGGCGTCCAGTTTGATATCGACGACCACGTTGGCGCCGTTCTCGGGATTGTAGGCAGCCTGGCCGCGACGCTGCTGGCCCCAGGCGCCACCAAAGGGAAAGCCGCCCTCAAAGGGATTGCCATAGCCCGTGTTGCCGGCGTAGCCGCCACCATAGGGCGAAGCAGTAGGAGCACCGGCAAAGGGATTGCCAGAACGCATGGCGTCATAGCGCGCACGTTTTTGCTCATCCGAAAGCACGGCGTAGGCCTCGGAAACCTCTTTAAACTTTTCCTCGGCATCCGGCTCTTTGTTGACGTCCGGATGGAGCTTGCGAGCCTTTTGCTGGAAGGCCTTTTGAATATCACGCGAGGTGGCGTCCTTGGAGACACCCAGAATCTCGTAGTAATCTTTTTCGTTCATCGTCGCCATGCGCGGCAACCTCCTGCTCACAGCAGCGTATATATTCCGGTAATTCTACCCGAGCGGCCTAAGCTAGATCCCAAAACAGCTCGAACAGAACATTTCCATCGAGCCAGCCCAGGGGTGTCGGCGCTAAACGAGCTCGAACATGGCCCGCGATGACATCTGCCGAGGTGAAGGGTCCCTCATGGACCCCGAGCGTCTCGGGCACCCAAGTGGCAAGTCCCAATTCGAGCGCGCGATCGCAGGCAGCTGCCAGCTCGCCAGCTGGGATGACACGAACCGCGCGAACCAACAGGTCGGACGCGACACCGCGCGTCATGCGACAAGCGAGCATCAGGTCTTCGGCCGCGGCCTCGCGCTGCGAGAGATATTCGGCCTCGAACGCCGTCGCGTCATCGTCACGTTGCACCAGACGCACGCGGTACGCATCGCCTCGAGAAGACACGCCGGGGAACAAACCCGCAAGACGGTCGAAATCCTCGGCGTCGAGCATGCCCGCGGCAGAACGACCCAGGCCCAGGTAGCCCCGTCCGGTCCAGTAGGCAATGTTATGGGCGCACTCATAGCCGTCGAGCGCGTAGCTCGCCACCTCATACGGGTGATAGCCGGCGGCACCCAGGAGCTCGCGTGCCACGTCCATGCATGCGGCCTGAAAATCCTCATCAGGCTCGAGCGACTCGTCGCGGCACGCCATGCGATAAAGGGGCGTCCCCTCCTCAAGCGTGAGCGGGTAGACCGACACATGATGCGGAGCCGCCGCCAGCACGCCATCGAGCGTGCGCTTCCAACTCACTGCGGTCTGCCCGGGAAGTCCGCACATAAGGTCGCACGACACGTCAAGCCCAGCGTTCTTGACCGTCGAGATGGCAGCGAGCGCCCGATCGGCATCGTGAATACGGCCGATGGCAGTAAGTTCGGCATTATCGAGCGTTTGCACGCCCAAAGAGACGCGTGTGACACCAACCTTGACAAGTGCAGTGGCAAGATCGGCGGTCAGCGACTCGGGATTGGCCTCGCAGGTAAACTCAACGGGGGCGCACCACGCGCGAATACGCCGCGCCAGCTCCACCAGGCGCTCCCCCGCCAGCGACGGCGTACCGCCGCCAACATAGACGGTGCGGATCTGGTCGAGGGCCCCAGCCTTGCCAAAAGCATCGAGGCGCGCGTACAACTGCTCAAAATAAGTATCGAGCGCAGCGCTCAGGTCGCACGGAGCAAAACTGCGCGAGTCAAAGTCGCAGTACCGGCACTTTTGGGCGCAAAACGGCACGTGCACGTACAGTGCGGTAACGGCCACCCTTAAGCCTCCAGCGGATGAGGGGGCACCGATTCGCCGGCGGCAAGGGCAGCCTCGCAGGCCACCACATCGCGCTCGATCTCATCGACCAGCGCCATAAACTCCTCGTAAGTGGAACAGCGCACCACATGGGCACGCCAAGCGGCGGCATGGGGCATGCCTTTTAAGTACCAGCTTGCGTACGTACGGGCACGCGACATGAGCGGCAGGAGCTCATGCGTCAGCGTTAGGTGCTCACGCAGGGCGTCCAGGCGCTCGACGGAACTGCGCGCCGGCACCGGCGTGCCATCGAGCGCAAGGGCGCGAGCATCGCCGAACACCCACGGATTGCCGTAGATGCCGCGCGCGATAAACACCGCGCTGGCACCCGAGCCTTGCAGATGCTCAGCAGCGTCCTCGGCCGAGAACACATCGCCCGAACCGATCACGGGAATCTCGACGGCATCTGCGACCTCATCGACGACCGACCAATCCGCCTGGCCCGTGTAGAGCTGCGTGGCGCAACGACCATGCACCGCCACCGCGGCGGCACCGGCACCTTCGAGCATCTGGGCAAACGTCGCGGCATTACGGTCCTCGGCGTAAAAGCCCTTGCGGATCTTTACGGTCACGGGCACGTGCGCCGCACCCACCGTGGCCTCGACGATCTTCTCCGCCAGGTCGGGCGTGCGCATGAGCGCCGAGCCCTCGCCCTTGGTGACAACCTTGCGGGCAGGACAGGCCATGTTGATATCGATGAGCGACAGGCGATCGCCCACACGCTCCTCGACGGCGGCGACGGCACTCGCAAACTGATCGGGCTTGGAGCCAAAGAGCTGCACGCAAATCTGCTGCTCCTCGTCGGCCGGTAGCACCAGGCGCCAGGTCTTGTTGCTGGCATAGGCAAGGCCCGCCACGCTCACCATCTCGCTATAGGCGAGATTGGCACCGCGGCGGCGGCACATGATGCGATAAGCGGGATCGGTTACGCCCGCCATGGGAGCCATAAGGAACGGCTGCTCGGCATAGGCACCCAGCAACCGCGTACTGTATTCACAAAGCGCCATAGACCTACTCGTCCACCTTGAGGATCGCCATAAAGGCCTCCTGCGGGACCTCAACCGAGCCGATGGCCTTCATGCGCTTCTTGCCCTCTTTCTGCTTCTCGAGCAGCTTGCGCTTTCGCGAGATATCGCCGCCGTAACACTTGGCCAAAACGTCCTTACGGCGCGCCTTAACGGTGGAGCGGGCAATGATCTTGTTGCCGATAGCACCCTGGATGGGCACCTCGAACAGCTGACGCGGAATAATCTCCTTGAGCTTGTCGCATAGGCCGCGGGCAAGACCGTAGGCCTTGTCCTTGTGGACGATAAACGACAGCGCGTCCACCTCGTCGCCCGAAAGCAAGATATCGAGCTTGACGAGCTCGGAGGGACGATACTCGTTGAACTCGTAGTCGAGCGAGGCATAGCCCTTGGTACGGCTCTTGAGCTGGTCAAAGAAGTCCAAGATGAGCTCGGCGAGCGGCATATCAAAGCGCATCTCGACCGACTTGCTCGTGAGATGAATCATGTCGGTAGTAATGCCGCGGTGCTCGATAGCGAGCTGCATGACGGCACCCGTATACTCGGGCGGGCAGATGATCTTTGCCTTGAGGTAGGGTTCCTCAATGCGCTCGATGCGCGTAGCCTCGGGCAGATCCTGCGGGCTGCGGACATCGATCATCTCGCCATCGGTCTTGTACACGTGATAGTCCACCGAGGGGCTCGTGGCAATGAGGTCAAGATTGAACTCGCGCTCCAGGCGCTCCTTGACGACCTCCATATGCAGCAGGCCCAAGAAGCCCACGCGGAAGCCAAAGCCGAGCGCCACCGAGGTCTCGGGCTCCCACACCAACGACGGGTCGTTGACATGCAGCTTATCGAGCGCGTCACGCAGGCTCTCGTAGTCCTTGTTATCGATCGGGAACAGGCCCGTATAGACCATGGGCTTAGCCTCGCGGTAACCGGGAAGCGGCTCGGGGCAGGGGTTCGACGCCCAGGTAAGGGTGTCGCCCACGCGAACGGCCTCGGGGTCCTTCAGGCCCGTGACCACGTATCCGACCTCGCCGACCGTCAGCGCGTCGACCGGCGTCTCGGCGGGACGCTTGACGCCCACGCCATCGACCAAAAAGTCGCCCTTTGCCTGCATCATGCGCAAGGTATCGCCCTTTTTGATGGAGCCGTCAAAGATGCGCACCGTGGCGACGACGCCACGATACTCGTCGAAGTATGAATCCAGAATGAGTGCCTTGAGCGGCGCATTCGCATCGCCCTTGGGCGGAGAGATCAGAAAGACAATGGACTCCAGCAGATCGTGGATGCCCTCGCCGGTCTTGCCCGAGACACACACGGCATCATCGGCAGGGATCGCCAGGTCATCCTCGATCTCGGTCTTAACCTCGTCGGGATGAGCCGAGGGCAGGTCGATCTTGTTGATGGCCGGCACAATGTCCAGATTGGCGTTCATGGCAAGCGTCGCGTTGGAGACGGTCTGTGCCTCGACGCCCTGTGTGGCGTCGACAACGAGCACCGCGCCCTCACAGGCTGCCAGCGAGCGCGAGACCTCATAGGTAAAGTCCACGTGGCCCGGCGTATCGATCAGATTGAACTGATACGTCTCGCCATCGTCGGCGTCATAGGACACGCGAACGGCATTGGACTTGATCGTGATGCCGCGCTCGCGCTCGATATCCATGGTGTCGAGCAGCTGCGACTCCATGTCGCGCTCGTCGACGGTATGGGTGAGCTCGAGAATGCGGTCACTGATCGTGGACTTGCCATGGTCGATGTGCGCAACGATTGAGAAGTTGCGGATGTGGGAAATGTCAATTGAAGTATTCATGCGGACTATCTTACCCGAGCGGTACAAAAAATGGAGCCTGTTCCATAAAACAGGCTCCATTTATGCGCGTAATCTGTGTGGTGTGAAATTTACAACTTAAGCGTTGATGCTGTTCACGAGCTTGGCAAGACCGGACTTGCGGTTGGAAGCCTGGTTCTTGTGGATAACATGCTTGGCGGCAGCCATGTCGAGACGCTTGGTGACGGTCTTGAGGGCAGCCTGGGCCTTCTCGGCGTCGCCCTCGGCGACGGCGGACTGGACGTGCTTGGTCAGCGTCTTGAGCTCGGACTTGACAGCCTTGTTACGCATGCGAGCTGCCTCATTGGTGCGGATACGCTTCTTCTGAGACTTGATGTTTGCCACTTCTGGAGTTCCTTTCGAGTTCCTTGCAAAAAATGTATGACACCTCTGAGACACGGTGAGGTCATGCAAGCGCCTACTATAGCACGCTCCCCCTCAAAGGGATAGAACGAATTTGTCAAATAGGCAGGTATCATCACGATTTTCTCAAGATGTTCGTAATCCAGAGCAAAAGCGCGGTCTGAGAATCGGCCGAACCCTTGAGCGCGAGCTCTACATCGACCGCCCCCTCGAGCGCCGCGACGAGCTCTGCCATCGAAAAGCGACGTGCCCAGGTCAAGTGATTCTTGACCTGCCAGGACTGGAGCTTGAGCGTTGCGGCCAGCTCACGGCCCTGTCCGCGCGCATCGAGCGCCTTGGCGACGATAAGCTCGCGGATGCGGCCGCACAGCAACGTGTAAGTCCACACGTAGCTCTTGGCGGGCAATAGATTGAAAAGCTCGAGCGAGCGTCGCATGTCACGTGCCGAGACCGCATTGAGAAAGTCCCAGGGTTGAACCTCGGCCGTACGTACAATCCAGCGCTCAACGTCGGCAAGCTCAATCTGGGGCGCCTCGACCATCTGGGCAAGCTTAGCCAAGTCGTTATCGAGCATGCGAGTGTTCTCGCCCGAACGCGAGACGAGCTCCTCGGCGGCCGCCGTCGAGATCGACTTGCCGCGCTGCGTCGCCATCTGCTGCACGCGACGCGGTAGCTCCCAGCGCTTGGTGCCGGAGCAATCGATCACGGCCTTCTTGTCGATCTTGGCGATCGCCTTATACAGGCGCGTGTTCTTGGCAAGCGAGTCGGCAATGATGAGGCAGACCGTTGTGGGGCTGGGACTCGCCAAATACTCGACAAGCGGCTCCGAGACCGCCTTGGCGAGCTTTGAACAGCCGTCAAGGATTACCAGGCGAAACTCGCTGCCCATCGGAAAGGTGTTAAGCGATCCGATAATGGACTCGATATCGGGGTCTTTTGTCATGTCGCGCTCGTCGAGGTTGAACTCGACCATACCCGACTTTTCCAGACGCGCTTTCATACGCGAGACGGCGTGATCGCGCTTGACTCCGTCGGTACCGACGATCAGATATGCCGGCAGCAGACCGGTTTCGGACATTGCGCTCCCCTCCCACAGGCCTTCGTATTCGCTCCGTGCCATTCTAGCCCAGGGGCCCACCACACGCCAACGACGTCGTTACGGTCGCTGGCATCGCATCGCAAAGCCATTCGCAGTCGGCGTGACGGTAATGTCGCCGTGTTCGATAGTGCACGCGAACACGCCGCCCGCTTCCTTAACGGCATCGATGCAGGCATCGGACGGATGGCCGTATCGATTCCCTTCGCCCGCACTCGCGAGGGAAAGCTCGGGCTTCAGGACGTCCAGCAACTCATCATCGACTGAAACCTTAGAGCCGTGATGCCCAAGTTTAAGTACGTCGATATCCCCCACCTCCTTCACGAATTCCCGTTCTTGATCGAGCTCGGCATCACCGGTGAGGAGCACACGCAGGCCCTTGCCTTCCTGAACATAAGAGAGCAGCAGGACAAGCGAGTCCTCATTTCCCTCGCCATCCACGGACTCGAATGGCCACATCACGCGGGCGCAAAATGAGCCGATGTCGACCGTATCCCCACGGCGCACCTGCCGATACTCCACGCCAGGTCGGTTCAATACCTCGGCAGGAGCATCCTCCAGCGCATCCGCCGCCACGGCAATCGTTCTGACCGAAAACTGTTCGAGCAAGGCAGGCAGACCACCCCAGTGGTCCTCATCCCAATGCGTAACAAAGACGGCATCGATATGGTGCACGTTATTGCGAACCAACGCCGCCACCACGCGCTCGTCGAGCCCGCAGTCGACGAGTGCCACTGCGCTGCCCTGGCGAATAAGAATCGCATCGGCCTGGCCCACATCGAGCACCGTCACCGAAGGCGGCGCGAATCGATCCCAGTAGACGTACGGAATCGCAGCCAAGAGCACCAGGCATGCAAGCCCCACCGCCATAGGACGTGCGCGGGGACGCGGCCACCAGACCAGCAGAACCGCCAGCACACACGGCACTAGGTAAATCCACATGCTATCGGGCGGCACGCTCACGGATGCACCCGGCACGGCGGCAAACAGCTGCTCGAAGAACAGCGCGCAACGGGCGGCAATCATGGGCACAACGAGCGCCCAAGTCAGCAACGGCGCCACGAGCGAAAAGGGAACCAGCACGATCGACACAGCAAGCAGCACGCTCACCACCGGACCGATGACCGCATTTGCCAGCGGAGCAATGAGCGAGAACGTACCGAAGGCGGGAATGGTAATGGGGAGCGTCGCCAGTTGCGAGCACAGCGTGACGGAAAGCATGCTGGCAACGCCCGATGACACACCCAGCTCACCCAAAGCGTAGGTCGCATAGGGGCAAAAGCACAGAATGGCTAAGACGCTGGCACATGAAAGCTGAAAGCCCATCTCGAACAGCACCGTCGGTCGCAGTAGCACAAAGATGGACATGGTTACGAAGAGCGCCGATGCGCCGTGCCGGCGACGCCCCGCGCCGTTTACAACAAGCGTAGCGAACACCATGCAGCACGCGCGCACGGCCGAGGGAGACGCGCCCGTAAAGGCAGCGTAGCCCACAAGCGCCATCGCCAATATCGCCCGCTGAACACCACGTGAGCAGCGAGTTTTTTGCAATACACCCTCGATTACAAATCCCACGATAGCCAAATGGCTGCCGGAGACGGCTATAAGATGCGCCGTTCCCGTCACCGAAAACCAGTCGCCCGCCGGCTGGGCGCGTAGCTCGGCCGAACGACCGCAGACGACACCGGCTATGAGCGCACGCGCCGGGTCGGTCGCAGGCGCGATGGACGCTAGCAGCCCATTTCGCAGCCGAAGCAGCGGCCCCGGAGAGCCCTCATCGACCGGCACAATCCGAACGGCTTGAACCTTGCGCACCTCGCCTCGGAGCACGCGCGATCGTCCATATGCATCGTTCTCAAAACGTGAAACGCGACCGATAACACGCACGTGCGCCCCGGCCTTGAGCTCGCGGTCACACGACAGGCGAACCGTTGCCAAGTTCTTACCGTCCGCGCGCGCCTCGCAGGTATAGGAATACACGTCGTCGTTTATGGATGAATCACCCTGCACGACAAACTCGAGGCTGCTTGCCGCTCGACCGTCGAGCGCCTTCGAGGCGCCTAGCGTGCCCACAGCCCACCACGCCGAGACGACCGCTCCCGCCACGAGACCGACGGACGCGGCATACAGCCACCGCTTCCAAGGGGCAAGCCGCGCACAAGATTGAGCCAGCACAACGAATACCGCCGCCGCAACGGGAATGGCCCATAGCAGCCCGACCGCCGGCGCCTGCTCCCTCAGCAGCGCATCAGCGGCCACGTTGAGCACCGAGGCGCAGCTCATGCACATGCCGGCACACAGGGCCATCGTCCACGGCATCAGGGGCCGCGGAGGCATCACATGCTCGCGCTCGGTCGCACTCATACGCAGATGCAATCTTTGATTTTGGCAAGCTTCTTCTCGCCGATTCCCGATACACGCATCAGATCGTCAACCGAGGCAAAAGCACCGTTCTTTGTCCGCTCATCGATAATCGACTGTGCCATGGAGGGACCGATGCCCGAGAGCGTCTGCAGTTCTGCCGCGCTTGCCGTATTGATATTTACTAGGCCTGTTGCGCCACTCACGCCCGATGATGCGAAAGCCCCACCATCAACACCGGCTTCCGCAAGGGACGTCTGCTGCTCCCCTACCGTTGGAACGTGAATCTTCTGTCCATCGACGACCTTAGATGCCCGATTGAGCCCCGTAACGTCTGCCTCAGGCGCCAGCCCGCCGGCGGCATCAATCGCCTGAGCCACCCGCGCGCCGTCTTTGAGCCTGTATACACCGGGCGACACAACAGCGCCATCAACATCGACATAGACTTCTGCCGCGGCAGACGCCTTAGACGAAGAGCCTTCGGATGTCTTTCCGCTCGAGGCATCGCCGGATCCCGGCTCCACCAACGAGTCTGAACCGTCAGTGCGCTCAAACGACACGCCGCCGGCACCGCCGCCAAGGTTCGCCATCGCCAAGCCGCTCGCCATCGCAATGACGACCAGTATCGCCACGACCACCGCCTTATGACCGAACAGCTTGTCCGCCAAGCGGTCCATCTTTTTGACCCGTTCGTGTTGTTCGCGCTGCGCCATAGCAAAACCTCCCAACACCATCGTGTCAGGAAAGGAACTCCGCAACAGCTACGCTCCAAAACCGGTTTTAGCGGTCAAACCAAAAACCGACCAAAACCTTGCACAAATCTGTCCATTTATTCAGGCACACGTCAGCAAATGAACACTTAGCCGCAAAATGCCCAGATAGCAAAAGACCGACGATGCAGGCGCATCGTCGGTCTATGCACAAATTTACTCGTGATCTTGGTAAATCTCACGCGGAGCAAGCTCCGAATGTTTGCGTTTTAAGGTCTTGGGGGCCTTATACGTGTTGCTCTCGAAGTCGATGTACTCGGTCTGCTTGAGCAGGCGCTCGATCATCTCCTCGTGATCGAACAACTCCCAGGCCTCATGCACGGCATCGAGTTTAGCGTGCGTCTCGGGACGGCGCGGCATAAATAGCGTGCAGCAGTCGGGAGCGGCCTCAGTCGAGATATCGAACGTACCGATCTCCTCGGCGCGCGCGATGATCTCCTGCTTGTCCGAACCGATGAGAGGACGGAACACGGGAATCTTCACGGACTCGTTGACGGCCATGATGTTCTCAAGCGTTTGGGAGGCAACCTGCCCAAGCGATTCGCCCGTAACGATGGCCTTGGCGCCCTCGATGTGTGCAATGCGCTCGGCAACCGAATACATAATGCGGCGATACATGATCACGCGCAGATTGCTGGGACAGGTGACCGAAATCTCACGCTGGCAGTCGCCAAACGGCACCACGTACAGGCGGCCGATCTGGACACCCGGCTCAAGCGCACGGATGATGTCCTGCACCAAATACTCGCTCGTATCGGGCGTCTGCGGACGACCAGAGAAATGTACCGGCACGCACACCGCGCCGCGACGCGCGAGCATCCAGGTTGCCACCGGAGAATCAATACCCGACGACAGCAGCGTCACGACCTTGCCGGCAGAACCCACTGGCAGACCGCCCACGCCGCGCTCGGAGCGCGCGTACACATAAACGCTACCCTGGACCACCAGTACGTGCACCATCGCATCGGGGTCGTGCATTTGAACCTTTTTATCGGGGAAGGCCTCGCACAGCACCTCGCCCACCTGACGATTGATGTCAATCGAGGTGAGCTCATAATCGGTATTGGAGCGCTTGGCGTGCACCTTAAACGAATCGAAGGAACCAAACTCGCGCAGCGCCTTCACGGCGGCGGCACAGTACTCCTGAGGGTCGCGATTGGTGTGATACGCCAAAGACACACGAGCAACACCGGGAACGGTGCGAATGACACGCGCCGCCTCGTCGGCCTGATGCTCGTTAAAGGTCACGAGGATATAACCGGAAATTCGAGACACGGCATTCACGGAAAAGGCGGCCAAGGCCGCCTTGATGTTATCCATGAGGATATGCTCAAAATGTGCGCGGTTCTTACCCTTCAGTCCAACCTCGTGATAGTGGACCAGGCAGACGCGAGCCGCCATTTAGGCTTCAGCAACCTTGTGGCCGAGCGCCTTCTCATAACGGGCCTCGTCGTAAGAGATGTCGCCGTCGACAATCTCATCCATAGCCATCGAAATGGTATCGGCACCGGAAAGCCCGATGGTGATGTCATCGACATCCTGGACGGCAAGCACGCGGTTGTGCTGGCCACGCAGCATGCTATTGATGTCGCAGGCGCGCTTGGAGGCAAGCGAAGCGAGCAGGAAGCGGTTGTGATCGGTCTTCTCCAGAAGATCGTCAATGCAAGGCTTTACAACGGACACGGACCTCAGATCCTTTCATGCATATCGAGAACGCGAACGAGTTCATCGGTCGCGCGGTCGAGATCGTCATTAACCACGACGTCGTCGTAGCGGTCGGCAAGGGCAAGCTCATCGGCGGCGTTTGCCATACGCAGCTCAATCGTCTCGGGCGTCTCGGTACCGCGACCGACTAGACGCTCGCGGAGCACCTCAAGCGAAGGCGGCTTGATAAAGATCAGCACGGCCTCGGGGAAACGCTCCTTCACCTGCAGGGCACCCTGGACATCGATCTCCAAGATGAGAGACGAACCAGAGGCGAGCTTGGACTGGACCTCGCTCACCAACGTGCCGTAGCAGTTACCGTGGACCTCGGCCCACTCAACAAACTCACCGTTTGCCACGCGGCGGTCGAACTCCTCGCGCGTCAGAAAAAAGTAGTTGACGCCGTCGACCTCACCTTTGCGTGGTGCTCGCGTGGTAGCCGAAACCGTCAGGCCCAGGTTCGAGCGGCGCTCGCGCACACGAGTGACGAGCGTACCCTTGCCTGCGCCTGACGGTCCAGAAATCACAAAGAGCTTGGAATCCTGAGCGCTCACTTATTTGGTCAGCTGCTCGAGGAGCTGCTCGCGCTGACGGACGCCGAGGCCCTGGACGCGACGGGTAGCGGAGATACCGAGCTCCTCCATGATCTTGGCGGCCTTGGCCTTGCCATAACCAGGGAGAGACTCGATGAGGGTGGAAACCTTCATGCGGGAAGCGATGGGGTCATCGGAGTTGAGCACGGACTCGAGGGACTTCTCGCCCTTCTTGATCTGCTCGCGAAGCTCAGCGCGGGCGTGACGTGCGGCAGCAGCCTTCTCAAGAGCCTGCTTGCGCTGCTCATCGGTAAGCTGAGGGAGTGCCATTCGTACCTCCAAATAGTTGGGTTATATCTGATTCAATAATTGGCATTTTAGCACGTAGAACGTACAAAATGCCCAATCGCGGCTCCATAGGTTAGACGATACCCGCAAAAAGTGCAATATACTGCGCCCAAAGTTAAGCCCCTGACCTGCGATTCCACACAAAGGATGGGAAAGTTTACGCAGGCACAGGGGCTATTTTGTGCTAATGAGACCCAAAAGTGGTGACTTAGGGGAATCTTTTACGCGACGTTTTCGACCAGCTCGGCGACGATGGCGTCAAAGGCGGCAACCGGATCGTCGGCACCAGTGATGGGACGGCCCACCACAATGTGGCTTGCGCCTCGCTCGATAGCCTGGGAAGGCGTCGCCACGCGAGACTGGTCGCCTAAGGCGGCACCCACCGGACGTACACCCGGAGTCACGATCAGGGCATCAGGACCCAGCAGCTCACGCATGTCGTGAGCCTCCATCGGCGAGCACACGATGCCATCGATGCCGTTGGCCTGAGCGAGCTTTGCCAGGCGGGCGGCCTCCTCGGCCACGGGCGACTCGACGCCGATCTCGCTCAAGGCATCCTGATTCATGCTCGTGAGAACGGTGATGGCGACGAGCTTGGCGCGGTCCTCGCGCGCCTCCTCGGCACCCTCGCGGCAGGCAGCGAGCATGGCGCCCGAACCCAAGCCGTGGACCGAAAGCAGGTCGGCTCCGGCAAGCGAGGCCGAACGGGCGGCACCGCGAACCTGATGCGGAATGTCATGGAACTTGAGGTCGAGGAAGACCTTAAAGCCCAGATCCTTAAAGGTCTTGACGATCTGGGGACCCTCAGCGTAATAGAGCGTCATGCCCACCTTGAGCCAAGCGGCATGGCCCGAAAGCTCGTGGGCGAGCTCGAGCGCACGCTCACGATCGCAGTCGAGGGCGACGATTACGCGGTCGCGGGCATCGGTCTCTAGCATTCGAAAGCACCTACCAGCTCGTTGATGTCCTTTACGCCCTGGGACTCGGCCCAGGCCTCGAGCTCGTGCGCGATCTTGAGCGAAGCGCACGGATCGACGAAGTTGGCCATGCCAACCGACACGCAGGTGGCACCGGCCAGGATAAACTCGGCCGCATCCTCGCCGGTCATGACACCGCCGACGCCGTTGATGGGGATATCGACGGCCTGGGCGACCTCCCAGACCATGCGCACGGCGATGTGGTGGCACAGCGGGCCCGAAAGGCCGCCCTTGGGCTTTGCCACGCGGGACTTGCGGGTATGGACGTCGATGGCCATGCCCTGGATGGAGTTAATGACCGAAAGGCCGTCGGCGCCGGCGGCTTCGAGGGCCTTGGCGATCTCGGCGACGTTGACCGGCGCCATCTTCACGAACAGCGGCTTATCGGTCACCTTGCGGCAGGCAGCCATAACGGAAGAGGCGCCCTCGGGCGTAGAGCCCATGGCGGCACCGCCGGCGGCGATGTTGGGGCAGCTCACGTTGATCTCGTAGCCGGCAGCCCAGGGGCATAGCTCGACATACATCTCGAGCGCGCGCACAAACTCGTCAACGGAGTGGCCGGCAACCTGACAGATGACCCGGCAACCGTCCTTGGACAGTTGCTCGAGCCACGGGCCGGACTCGCGGGCAAAGGCGGCCACGCCGGGGTTCTGAAGGCCCACGGAGTTGATCATACCGCCGGGGATCTCGGCCATGCGGGGCGCGGGGTTGCCGGGCCAGGGCTCGGCTGCGCAACCCTTGGTGGTGATGGCGCCCAGCTGGGAAACATCAAAGAAGTTCTGGAACTGCCAACCGTAACCAAAGGTACCGGCTGCGGTGTTGATGGGGTTCTGCATCTTGACGCCGCCGAAATCGACGGCCATGTTCACGGTACCCACTAGAAGACCACCACCTTGGAAGCATCGAACACGGGGCCGCACATGCAAGCACCCTTCATACCGTCGACCGTCTCGACATTGCAGGTGTTGCAGGCGCCAAAGCCACAGCTCATCATGCGCTCGAGGGACACCTCGCAGTACGCACCGGCCTCGGCGGCAGCAGCGGCGACCTTCTTCATCATGACGGCGGGACCGCAGCTGGCGACGTAGTCGTAGCCGCCCTCGCCGAGCAGCTCGGCGGCAGGATCGGTGCAAAAACCGTGCGTGCCGAGGGAGCCGTCGTCGGTGCAAACGTTGACCGTGGCGCCCAGCGCGCGGAACTCATCGATGCCCACGGCCTTGGAAGCGGTGCCAAAACCCAGGCACACGTCGACGGCCACACCCTGCTCGGCAAGCTTGCCGGCAAGGCACAGCACGGGCGGAACACCGATGCCGCCCGCCACGAGCAGCGCCTTCCTGGTGCCCTCGGGAACAAGCCAGCCGCGGCCGCCAGGGCCCAACAGGTTGGATTTGGAGCCGGGGGCCATCTGCGACAGGCGACGGGTGTCGTCGCCCACGACGGCGTACCACAGCTCGACAGTGCCGGCCTCGGCGTCGGCGCGATAGAAGCTCAGGGGCACGCGAAGCAGCGAGGAAGCATCGCCGGGCACGGCAATGTTCACAAACTGGCCGGGCTTGAGCGCACTTGCAAGCTTGGGGGCCGAGATGACGAGCGAGAAGATGCCGTCGGCGATCTCCCGGTTCGAGACGACCTCGAAGTCGTGCATGCGTGCAGTGGAAGGTGTGGGCATAGACGCTCCAATCCCCCATGCGGTTGCATGGTCCAAACGAATAGAAAGCGCGGCACCGCAAGGGCGCCGCGCACAAAAGCGATAAGGCTATGCTAGCAGATGCAGCCGTCGGCAAGCGTCTGCTTACCGCCGACAAACACATCGGTGGCACGACCGGTGAGCGTGCGGCCGGCAAAACCGGAGTTCTCGGCGCGCGACTCGTAACCGTCCTCGCCAACCGTCCAGGTTGCGGAGGGGTCGAACACGGTCAGGTCGGCGACAGAGCCCGCCTTGACCTGAACCTGGTCGAGGCCCAGGATCTCACGCGGCTTGATGGCCATGAGCTCGACCATGCGAGCCATGCTCATCTTGCCCGTGTGGACCAGCTCGGTAAGCACAAGCGACAGCGAGGTCTCGAGGCCGATCATGCCAAAGGGCGCAAGCTCGAACTCGCGGGCCTTCTCCCACGGGGTGTGGGGAGCGTGATCGGTGACGATAACGTCGACGGTACCGTCGATGACACCCTGACGGATGGCCTCGGCGTCCTCGTCGGTGCGAAGCGGCGGATTGACCTTGAGCGAGGTGTTGTAGGTCTCGTCCAGGTCGTTCTCGGTCAGGAACATGTGGTGCGGGGTAGCCTCGCAGGTCACCTGGACACCGGCGGCCTTACCGGCTCGCACGAGTTCCAGGCCATGAGCGGTGGAGATGTGCTGGATGTGCAGCTTGGCACCGGTCAGCTTGGCGATCTCGATATCGCGAGCGATCTGCAGCTCCTCGCCTGCCGCCGGCCAGCCCTCGAGGGCCAGACGGGTCGAGACCTTGCCCTCGTTGATCTGACCGTGACCGACCAGATCCTCGTCCTGGCAGTGGCTCATAAAGACCTTGCCGAACATCTTGCCGTAGTCCATGCAGCGACGGAGCATGCCCGCGCCCTGCACGCCACGACCGTCGTCAGTGAAGGCGACGGCGCCGTGGGCGACCATATCGCCCATCTCGGACATGGCCTCGCCCTTAAGACCGCGGGTCATGGCGCCCGACGGATAGACGCGGCAGTGACCGACCTCGGCAGCGCGGGACTTGACGAACTCCACGACGGTGCCGTTATCGGTGACGGGATCGGTGTTGGGCATGGCGCACACACCGGTAAAGCCGCCCTTGGCAGCTGCGCGGGTGCCGCTCTCGATGTCCTCTTTGACCTCATAGCCGGGCTCGCGAAGGTGAACGTGCATATCCACCAGGCCAGGGACGAGGTACTTGCCGGAAAGGTCGCGGACCTCGGCTCCCTCGACGGCGAGATTCTCGCCGACCTCGGCGATCTTGTCGCCGTCAATCAGGACGTCAACGACACCGTCAAGCTCGACGGACGGGTCGACGACGTGGGCATTCTTAAGAAGCAAGGCCATTATCGGCACCTCCAAGCAGCAGATACAGGATAGCCATACGCACGCAGATACCGGCGTAGACCTGCTCCAGGATGACGGAGCGTTGCGGGTGGTCGGCCATATAGGAGTCGAACTCGACACCGCGGTTGATGGGGCCCGGGTGGCAGATGATCGCGTCAGGCTTCATGAGCTTCTCACGGTCCTTGGTCAGGCCGAAGAGCTTGTGGTACTCGCGAATGGTCGGGAACGGGGCACCCTCGAGGCGCTCCTGCTGCACGCGCAGCATGTAGACAACGTCCAGCTCGGGCAGGACGGAATCGAGGTCGCTCGTCACGTGGTCGCAGCCCAGGACCTCGGGCGCCGGCGGCAGCAGCGTGCCGGGGGCGACGGCGTAGGTCTCGCAGCCCATGATCTTAAGGGCGGGAATCAGCGAGCCGCAAACGCGGGAGTGCGCGATATCGCCGACGACGGCGACCTTCAGACCGTGGAAGTCACCCTTGTGCTCCCAGATGGTGTACAGGTCGAGCAGGGCCTGCGTGGGATGGTTGTGCTTGCCGTCACCGGCGCAGATGACGCTCGCGGGCGAGTTCTGCGTGACGATGTAGGGAGCACCGGCGTGCTTATCGCGCACGACGATGCAGTCGATCTTGTAGGCGTTGAGGGTCTCGACGGTGTCGACGAGGCTCTCGCCCTTGACCGTGGAGGTCGAGGAGCCGCCAAAGTTGAGGCTATCGGCCGAAAGACGCTTCTCGGCGAGCTCGAAGGAGCTGCGGGTGCGCGTCGAGGGCTCGTTGAACATGTTGACGATGGTCTTGCCCTTGAGCGTGGGGACCTTCTTGATGGCACGCTCGTTGACCTCGGAGAACGCCTTGGCGGTCTCGAGGATGAGCTTGATGTCCTCTTCGGAGTACTCGGTAATGTCGATCAGGTGCTTATGGTTGAACGCCACGGTACTACTCACCTCCCAGCGGCGCGGAGCCCACGTGGGAACCCGGCGCGACGTCGTTAATCTCGACAGCGGTGTGGCCGTCGACTTCCTTCATATATAGGTGCACGTTCTCCTCATGCGACGAGGGAACGTTCTTGCCGACAAAGTCCGGCGAGATGGGGAGCTCGCGGTGGCCGCGGTCAACGAGGACTGCCAGCTCAATGCGGCTCGGACGGCCCAGGTCCATGACGGCGTCTAGAGCGGCGCGGATGGTACGACCCGTGTACAGGATGTCGTCCACCAAAACGACGCGTTTGCCATCGACGCTGAAGGGAATGTTGGTGGCGTGGATCGCGGGAGCGAAATTGGTAGCGTAGTCATCGCGGTAGAAGCTGATGTCGAGGCTGCCGAGCGGAACGTCGACGCCCTCGATCTCCTTGATCTCCTCGGCGAGCTTCTTTGCCAGAAGGTCGCCGCGCGTGACGATGCCGACCAGAGCGAGGTCTTCACAGCCCTCGTTGCGCTCGAGAATCTCGTGCGCGATGCGGGTCATCGCTCGATTGACGGCGGTCTCGTCCATGATGACCGCCTTGGGGGAAGTCGTGCCCATCGATCTCCTTCCTCACATGTCTTGACTGCTGACACAGTCAAAAAAATAGATGCCCGACCGCTTAAAGCGGACCAGACACCCACAGGAAAGGCTGCTCGCATGGCAGCTATGTAATTCCATGTGGGTATCTCGTACCCCTTTAATGGTCAAGGGATAGTGTAGCCAACCTCGGGCTTAATTGCGAGCATAAATACAGAGCAATCCGTAAACGGAGCCCAATGCTCCATAAACCTATATATATTTGTGGGACGAGCTTGAAAACACACGCACGAGCTGGCATAATCCCCTCTGCTGCACGCAAATCGGATCTACGTCCAGGGCCGTAGCGTGGGCACTATCGCCAAAAGAGGAATATCTCTGTGTAGATTGCGCACAGGGAGCGACTTCTGTGCTATAGTTCAGGCTTGTTTGTTAACGCGACATGTTCGTTTGTCGCCCAAGGAGGGTCAGTTATGTCCAAAGTTTGCGAAGTTTGCGGTAAGCACCCCGTTGCCGGTCGCTCCATCAGCCACTCTCACCGCGTCACCAACCGTAAGTTCCGCCCCAACATCCAGCGCGTCTACGTCGTCGTCGATGGTCACCGTCGCAAGATGAACGTTTGCTCCACCTGCCTCAAGTCCGGCAAGGTTGCGCGCTCGTAAATAAGGTCTTACCAACAAGTACCTCGGACTCTCCGGGTCAAAGACCTCGCGTTCATATAGAACTTACCAAAGGCGCCCTCCCCTACGGAGGGCGCCTTTTTTGCACTCATTGGGGACAGACTTACATGAGTGCTTTCACGCATTGGGGACAGACATGACGCACGCATGCGGCGCCATGATCAGGTCCTGACCTGCCTCACGCCGCCTCGTTCCAGCCTGTGGTGGCCTTGGTCACGCTTGTGGCGCCAATACCGGTGATGCGGGCAATTTGCTTGACCGTGAGATGTGCCTGCCTAAGCCTCAGCAGACACGCATCACGATCGGGGCGTGGCAGGGCCTTGAGCAGCGCAGGATCTATGCTCGGAAGGACTTCGCGCGCAACGGAAAGAGCATCCTCATCGAGGATCCGTCGGCGTGGAAGAATCTCAACTGACCAGATCCGCCCGGCAACTTCCTTAAGATGCTCACAATAGCGACGAGACCCCCCGACAATATCGAGCATAGGGGCCGCGTCACAGATGTCAAAGGGATCGTAGCCCAGCTGGTATGCCCTAAAGCTTGACCAGCGGTATGCTTCGAGAGAGTCGATCGCACCTTTCACAGGATTGAGATGGATATAATCGAGTAGCTGCACCGCCTGTGTGTCCGACTCAACCGCAACACGCGAATAGCGATTGTCAAACAGATGGCCCGTTCTTCCCGTTTTCCCATTGAAATACTTAGCATACGCCGTCAGTGCGCACTGCATTGCCTTTGAAAGGTTGTCATATGGGTCATCAACCATCAAATGGAAGTGGTTGTCCATAAGGCACCAAGCCAACACTGCCACTTTATGGCGTGCAAACCTGTCCGAGATGTCCGATAAGAAACGATATCGGTCAGAGTCATCTTCAAAAATAATCTGTTTGGAGTTGCCACGGTCAAAGACGTGGTAATAGCCGGTGAGCGAAACGGCACGGGCGCATCGAGGCATAAATCTCTCCTTTCAAAACTGAACAGGCAACACCTAAAAGGAGAGAAGGAACGCGAAATGCTGAGCCTGTGATCTATTTATATCCAATGAGCAGCAAAAACAGGCCCAGAACGGCAAAATGGCAAATCGATGTCTGTCCCCAATGAGTGGAAGCACTCATGTAAGCCTGTCCCCAACGAGCGGGGCGGTGGAGCAGGCAAATAGTTTTAGTTAAAACGCTTCAGTTTATTGAAGCGTTTTAGTGTGCCTTTTACGGGAATCTTACCGTTCACCGAATAATTTCTTGCTATCATGCAAGACGTAGGGTAAATCTCCGATCGCAAGGAGACACAAATGGTGAAAAAGTCACCGGAAAACACTACTCCCGCAATTGTGGACAACGTAGAGGCGCTTGAGGCTAAGCTCGCTCAGATGCGAGAGGCCCAGGCGCTTTTTGCTACGTACACGCAGGAGCAGGTCGACAAGATCTTCTATGAGGCCGCCATGGCCGCCAACAAGGCTCGTATCCCGTTGGCGAAGATGGCCATCGAGGAGACCGGCCGCGGCGTTCTTGAGGACAAGGTCATCAAGAACCACTACGCCGCAGAGTACATCTACAACGCTTACAAGAACACCAAGACCTGTGGTGTCCTGGAGCGCGACGAGGCTTACGGCATCACCAAGATCGCCGAGCCCATCGGCATCGTGGGCGCCGTCATCCCGACGACCAACCCCACCTCCACCGCGATCTTCAAGACGCTGATCTGCCTGAAGACCCGCAACGCCATCATCATCTCCCCGCACCCGGCTGCCGCCAAGTGCACCATCGCCGCCGCCAAGCTCGTGCTTGACGCCGCCGTCAAGGCTGGTGCCCCCGAGGGCATCATCGGCTGGGTCGATGTCCCCTCCATCGAGCTGACCAACATGGTCATGCGCGACGTCGACATCATCCTCGCCACCGGTGGCCCGGGCATGGTCAAGGCCGCCTACTCCTCGGGCAAGCCCGCCCTGGGCGTTGGCGCCGGTAACACCCCGGTCGTCATCGACGACACCGCCGACGTTCTGCTCGCAGTCAACTCCATCATCCACTCCAAGACCTTCGACAACGGCATGATCTGCGCTTCCGAGCAGTCCGTGACCGTCATCGACACCATCTACGACCAGGTCAAGGCCGAGTTCCAGAAGCGCGGCTGCTACTTCGTCAAGCAGGGTGCCGAGATGGAGGCCCTACGTGCCGCCATGTTCAAGAACGGCGCCCTCGATCACCGCATCCCCGGCATGGCTGCCGCCAAGATCGCCGAGCTCGCCGGCATCGAGGTTCCCGCCAAGACTAAGATCCTGATCGCCGAGGTCACCTCCACCGACCCCGCCAAGGAGGAGTTCTCCCACGAGAAGCTCTCCCCAGTCCTGGCCATGTACCACGCCAAGGACTTCCAGGAGGCCGTCGACAAGGCCGAGCACCTGGTGCTCGCCGGTGGCCCGGGCCACACCGCCTCTCTGTACGTGCACCCCGCCCAGGCCGAGAAGATCAGCCTGTTCGAGCACGTCATGAAGGCCTGCCGCATCGTCATCAACACCCCGTCCTCGCACGGTGGCATCGGTGACCTGTACAACTTTGGCATGAAGCCGTCTCTGACCCTGGGCTGCGGCTCCTGGGGCGGCAACTCCGTCTCCGAGAACGTTGGGGTGAAGCACTTGATCAACGTTAAGACTGTGGCCGAGCGCCGTGAGAACATGCTGTGGTTCCGCGCTCCCGAGAAGGTCTACTTCAAGAAGGGTTCCACGCCCGTCGCCCTCGACGAGCTGGGCAACGTCATGGGCAAGAAGCGCGCCTTCATCGTTACCGACCAGTTCCTCTTCAAGAATGGCAACACCCGCGCCATCGAGGCCAAGCTCGACGAGATGGGCATCGCCCACGACTGCTTCTACGACGTCGAGCCCGATCCGTCGCTGCAGTGCGCACGTCGCGGCGCCAAGCAGATGGCTCTCTTTGAGCCGGACGTCATCATCGCCGTCGGCGGTGGCTCCGCTATGGACGCCGGCAAGATCATGTGGATGATGTACGAGCACCCCGAGTGCAAGTTTGAGGACATGGCCATGGACTTCATGGACATCCGCAAGCGTATCTTCACCTTCCCCGAGATGGGCAAGAAGGCCTACTTCGTCGCCGTCCCGACCTCCTCGGGTACCGGCTCCGAGTGCACGCCGTTCGCCATCATCACCGACAAGGAGACCGGCATCAAGTGGCCGCTCGCCGACTACGCGCTGCTCCCCAACATGGCTATCGTCGACGCCGACAACTGCATGACCGCCCCGCGCGGCCTGACCGCTGCCTCCGGCATCGACGTCATGACCCACGCCATCGAGTCCTACGTCTCCATCATGGCTTCCGACTACACCAAGGGCCTCTCCGAGCGCGCTGCCAAGCTCGTCTTTGAGAACCTGCCCTCCAGCTTCACGAACGGCGCCAAGGACCCGCACGCCCGCGAGGAGATGCACAACGCCTCCTGCATGGCCGGTATGGCCTTCGCCAACGCCTTCCTGGGCCTCAACCACTCCATGGCTCACAAGCTCGGCGCTTTCCATCACCTGCCCCACGGCATCGCTAACGCCGTCATCCTGACCCGCGTCATGCGCTACAACGCCGCCGAGGCTCCCGTCAAGATGGGTACCTTCTCCCAGTATCCTTACCCCAACGCGCTGCACAACTACGCCGAGATGGCCAAGTACTGCGGCATCGAGGGCAAGGACGACAAGGAGGTCTTCGAGAACTTCATCACGAAGCTCGAGGAGCTCAAGGACTTCATCGGTGTCAAGAAGACCATCGCCGACTACGGTGTTGACGAGCAGTACTTCCTCGACACCCTCGACGAAATGACCGAGCAGGCTTTCAACGACCAGTGCACCGGCGCCAACCCGCGCTACCCGCTCATGAGCGAGATCAAGGAGCTCTACCTGGACGCCTACTACGGCCGCGAGCCCCAGGATTACGCCGTCTGCTAGTTTTAGCACGGTTTTTAACGGCGGGGGTGCACGGGTGCTTCACACACCCCCGCCGTCGCTTCTATCGCATCGTTGAAAGGATGCAACCATGCTGCTACCCGATTCCAAGACCGAGCTCGTCCGCCGTGGCAACAAGGTCGTTTACGACCTGGGCGACAAGATTGTCAAGGTCTTTAACGAGACCAAGCCTGTCTCCGACGTGTTCAACGAGGCTTTGAATCTTGCCCGCATCAATGAGTGCGGCATCCGCAGCCCCAAGGCGCTCGAGGTTTCCCAGCTCGAGAACGCCAACGGCTGGGCGCTCGTGACCGAGAAGGTTCCGGGCACCACCCTTGCCGAGAAGATGACTGCCGAGCCCCAGCGCTTTGGTGAGTACCTCGAGATGTTCGTCGACCTCCAGATCGAGATCCACGGCTACACCTCCCCGCTGCTCAACCGTCAGCGCGACAAGTACGCCCGCATGATCGACAGCCTTGATCAGCTCAATGCCACCACGCGCTACAACCTTCAGGAGCGTCTGGACGGCATGACCAAGGAGTTCAAGGTCTGCCACGGCGACTTCAACCCCTCCAACGTCATCGTCGGCGACGACGGCCAGCTCTATGTGTGCGACTGGGCACACGCCACCCAGGGCTCCCCTGCTGCCGACGTTGCCACCACCTACCTGCTCTTTGCCCTCAACAGCAAGGACCAGGCCGAGGCCTACCTGGAGCTCTACTGCGACCGTGCCGACATGCCCATGCAGGTCGTGCGTCAGTGGACGAGCATCGTCGCCGCTTCCGAGCTCGCTCGTAAGCGCAACGTGAACGATGAGTTCCTTAAGAACTGGATCGACGTCGTCGATTATCAGTAATATCTGAGCGATTTATTTCGCATCGGAGGCACAAGAAAACCCCGCAGCTCATATGGGCTGTGGGGTTTTCCTTTTAGCGATTGAGCACGCAGGCAAAGTAAAATGACGGCCCCGCATCTCCCCTATCTGGAGAAATGCGGGGCCGTCCCGTATATCGAACTACAAGCGAAATCGTCGATTAACGGCGAGCCGCCTTAACAAGCTCGGCAACCTTGGCGACGACCTCGTCGATCGCCACGTCCTCGCGCTCGCCCGTGGAACGGTCCTTGAGCTCAACGGTGCCATTCTTAAGGCCGCGCTTGCCCAAAACCACCTGATACGGGAAGCCCATGAGGTCGTTATCGGCAAACTTAAAGCCCGGACGCTCATCGCGATCGTCGACGACGACCTCGATACCCTCGGCACACAGGCCATCAACGATCTGCTCGCAGACGGTAGCGCACTCTTCCTTCTTGGGATCGAGCGGAATCACCGCGACCTCGTACGGGGCAACGGAGACCGGCCAGACGATGCCGTGCTCGTCGTTGTGCTGCTCCACGACGGCAGCAAGCGAGCGGGACACACCAACGCCGTAGCAACCCATGATAAGCGGCTTCTCCTTGCCGTCCTCATCCATAAAGGTGGCACCCATGGCCTCGGAATACTTGGTGCCCAGCTGGAAGACCTGGGAGACCTCGATACCGCGAGCAGCGGAGAGGGGCTTGCCGCAGTGTGGGCAAGGATCGCCGGCCACGACGGTGACCAGGTCGGCCCACTCGTCGACGGTAAAGTCACGCTCGGGGCAGGCACCGGTAAAGTGATAGTCGACCTCGTTGGCGCCGCAGGCCCACTGCTTGGACTCACGCAGGCTCTCGTCGCACACCAGGCGGATGCCCTCGGGCAAGTTAACCGGTCCGATAAAGCCCTTATGCAGACCGTAGGTCTGGAGCTCCTCGTCGGTCATCATGCGATAGCCCTTGCCAAAGACATGCTCGGCCTTGCAATCGTTGAGCTCGTGGTCGCCCGGGACAATGGCCACGACCGGCTTGCCCTCGGCGTCGATGAGCGCCAGCGACTTTCGCGTGCCGTTCTCGGGGAACCCAAAGAACTTAGCAACAGCCTCGATGGTGCCCATGCCCGGAGTCTCGACCTTGGTAAGCGTACCGTCGCCAGGACCCTCGGTCACGATGACCTTGGTGCTTGCAGCCTCATCGTCGGCGGCGAAGCCGCAATCATCGCAGTAGACGAGCGAAGCCTCGCCGGCGTCGGCCAAAGCCATGTACTCGACGGAGGTATCGCCACCGATCTCGCCGGAGTCGGCGACAACGGGCAGGGCCTTGATGTAGCAGCGCTCACAGATGTTGGCGTAGGCCTGCTTCATCTTGTCGTACTCCTCCTGCAGACTCTCCTGCGTGGCAGAGAAGCTGTAGGCGTCCTTCATGATGAACTCACGGCCGCGCATCAGGCCAAAGCGGGGACGGAACTCGTCGCGGAACTTATCCTGGATGTGGTACAGGTTGACGGGCAGCTGTTTGTAGGAGCGCAGCTCGTTGCGCACCAGGGCCGTGACGGTCTCCTCGTGCGTGGGGCCCAGGACGAACTCGCGACCATGACGGTCGTCAAAGCGCACAAGCTCCTTGCCATAGGCATCGATACGGCCGGACTCACGCCACAGCTCGGCATCGACCATGATAGGCATCATAAGCTCCTGGGCGCCGGCAGCATCCATCTCGTCGCGCACGATGTTCTCGATCTTGCGGATCGAGCGCCATGCGAGCGGCAGATAAGAATACAGACCGGCGGCCTCCTTGCGGATCATGCCGGCACGGAGCAGCAGGCGGTGGCTGGCGAGCTCAGCGTCCGCCGGATCCTCTTTAAGCGTCGGCGCATAGAGCTTAGACATATACATTGCTCGAGTCATTTATTTCTCCTCAATAAGTTTGTCGACCTCTGCCATAAGCGCGTCGACAATTTGGTCCTCAGCTACTTTACCAATGATCTGGCCATGCGAAAAGAGCAAGGCCTGACCACGTCCGCAAGCAACGCCCAGATCGGCATCAGAAGCCTCGCCGGGGCCATTAACGGCACATCCCATCACAGCGATCGAAAGCGACGCGGAGTAGTTCTTAAGCCGCTCGGTAACCTCCTCGGCAATGGGAATAAGGTTAACCTGGCAGCGGGCGCACGTGGGGCACGAGACAATCTCGGGGCCACGGCGACGCAGGCCCAACGACTGCAGAATACCCCAGACAACCGGCGGCTCCTCAACCGGATCAGCTGTGAGCGACACACGCATGGTGTCGCCAATGCCTTCGGAAAGCAAGATACCCAAGCCTACAGAGCTCTTGATGGTGCCCTGGAGCTTGGTACCGGCCTCCGTAACGCCCAGATGAAGCGGAACGTGGGGAATCTCACGCGACAGGGCTCGATAGGTATCGAGCGTCGTCTGTACGCTATGGGCCTTGGCGGAAAGCACAATGTTGGTAAACCCACGATCCTCAAAGTGCCGCACAAAGCGCTCGCTAGACATCACGAGCTTTTCGGGCTGCGTGAGGTCATCGCGCTCGGCGATATCCTGCTCAAGCGAGCCCGCGTTCACGCCAATGCGAATCGCGCACCCAGCGGCACCCGCAGCATCAATCACCGCGTCAACCTTGGCCCAATCGCCGATATTGCCGGGATTGATGCGAAGCTTGGCGGCACCAGCCTCGACGGCGCCGATGGCGAGTTTATGGTTAAAGTGAATATCGGCAACGATCGGCACCGGAGACTCGGCACAGATGGTGCGAAAACCCTCAAGCGCGGCCTCGGTGGGCACGCTCACGCGCACGATATCGCAGCCAGCCTGCGCCAACGCGCACACTTGCGCAAGCGTTGCCTGGGCATCAGCGGTATCGGTGCAGGTCATGGACTGAACCACGACCGGAGCGCCGCCACCGATCTGCACGCCGCCCACATGCACGGGGCACGTCAACTCGCGAGGTAAAGGATGGGATAAAGACAATCCAAACACTCCCCTACAGAATAAATCGAAGGATGTCGGAACGAAGCATATAGACAAACAGCAGCACAAAGAGCGCGATGCCCACATAGCTCACAATCGTCTGGACCTTGAGCGGAAGCTCGCGGCCAGCAATCTTTTGAATGATCTCGATGACCAGCTTGCCGCCATCGAGTGGTGGGATGGGCAGCAGGTTCATAAAGCCAAGCGAGAACGAAATGAGGGCGGCAAACGAAAGGAACGTAGCAGGGCCGGCAGCAGCAGCCTGTGAGGACATAACGCTAATGCCCACGATCGAAGAAGACTGATCGAGAATCTCCATCGTATGCTGCGGCTGGAGCAGGCGCATCACGCCCTCCGCTGTCTGCACGACATAGGAGAACGAAAGTCGAGCCGACGTGATGGGGTCTAAACGGACCACCTGCGTAGAGGCATACACACCTAGGCGCTCGTCCTCTTTGAGCGCAACCGCGGTCGAATGCTGCTTGCCGTCACGCTCGTACTCGATGGCGATATCGTCCTTACCGGCAGCCTTACCGATGGCATCGTAAACGTCCATCCAGGTAGAGCACGATACTCCGTCAACCGAAAGGATCGCGTCGCCGCCCTCGATACCCGCCTTGGCGGCAATAGACCCCTCGTCAACCTGACCGATCACGTTGGTATCCATCGGCACGGTGACACCCGCAATAGAGTAGATGCTCATAAGCAGCAAAAAGCCCGTCAGGATATTGACGAGAATGCCCGCGAGCAGCATAAAGGCGCGCTTGAGAAAGCCCTGGCCAAGATAGGTGTGCGAACGCTCTTGTGCAAGGAACTCGGCCTCGCCGCACGGCAGCTCCCACACATCGCCCTCGGTAGTCGCATGCTCTCGATCGAAACGGCGGCCGTCAAAGGTGGTGTAACCCGCCGCATCTCGTGGCAGCGTCTGATACTTGGTGGGATAGTAGCTCGGCGAGGGCTTCTCCCCTTCCTCATACCAAGGCGCGATAGAGCCCCAACCCAAGAGCAAGGCGCATGCCTCGAGCACATCCTCCTCGGAAAGCTCGAGCTCGACAGCAAGGTCGGCCACGGTCACGCGACCATGACGGTAGATAGCCGCGAGCACGCGATCGGCGCACGAGACATCGGTCGGATCCATACCGCAGATGGCAGCGTAGCCACCCAGCAGCAGCGGGGTCACGCCAAACTTGGTTCCAATGCGACGCGACGTGTAATGGATGTCAAAGCGGCACGGCAGGCCCAAAAAGAACTCGGTCACACGGACGCCGCAGGCACGCGCCGCCAAAAAGTGGCCGCCCTCGTGCAAAAACACGAGGACGGAAAGCATCAGCAGGCCCCAAAAGACCGATGAAAGAACGCTCAGAACAGTATCCATAAAACGAAAAAGCAATCCTTATGGGTTAGGAACGGGTTGCGGCGAGCGCCTGAGCAGCTTTTTCACGCGCCCACGCATCGATGTCGCGAAGCTGCTCAAACGAATCGACCGCCTGCATATCGTGGGCATCCATGCAGGATTCCACAATGCGATCGATATCGGTAAAGCTGCAGCCATCGTGCAGGAAGGCATCGACGGCGACCTCGTTGGCGGCATTGAGCACGCACGGCATGGTGCCACCCGTCTTGCCGGCACGCTCGGCCAGTGCCAGACAGCGGAAGGTATCCATGTCGGCAGCATCAAACGTGAGCTGTCCCAGCTCGCGGAAATCGATACGAGGCGCCGGGGTATCCCAACGCTCGGGATACGAGAACGCGAACTGGATGGGAATACGCATGTCGGAAGCACCGAGATGCGCCATCACGGAGCCGTCGGCAAACTCGACCATAGAGTGAATCTTGGACTGACGTTGCACGACCACGTTAATGAAATCGAGGTCGCAGTTAAACAGATGCATGGCCTCAATGCGCTCCAGACCCTTGTTCATGAGGGTGGCGGAGTCGATGGTGATCTTGGCACCCATGGCCCACGTGGGATGTGCGAGGGCATCGGCACGCGTCACGCGATTGAGCTCGTCGCGCGTGCGGCCAAAGAACGGACCGCCCGAGCAGGTGAGCCAAATACAATGAGCCTCGCGTGGGTTCTCCCCCAGATAGCACTGGTAGATGGCGGAGTGCTCAGAGTCGACTGGAATAAGCTGGCCCGGTTGCGCCAACGGCATAAGCAAGTCGCCACCGACGACGAGGGACTCCTTGTTGGCAAGGGCAAGACGCTTATTCGAGGTCAAGGCCGCATGGCTCGCTTCGAGCCCGGCAGCGCCCACAATGGCAACAAGCACACAGTCGACATCATCGCGACGTGCGAGCTCACAAACCGCCTGCGCACCAACACCGAGCTCCGTGCCCTCGGGCAGCTCCTGCAGCACGGCGTCCGCACCGTGGGCGGAGTCGGCCACGGCAACGGCCGGAACCGAGAACTCGCGGGCGGCGGCAACGAGCTCCGAGGTGCTGGAATTGACGGACAGCGCCGTTACCTGCAGTCGATCGGCATGCTGACGGCACACGTCGAGTGCCTGCGTGCCGATAGAGCCCGTACAACCCAGGATGGCAACACGAAGGCGTCCATCGGAGCCATACGTCGTCTGGAATGACATTACAGCACGCCCCCGATCATCAAAAGCAGCTGCGCGGTAATGCAGCCAAAGATAAGCGAGTCGCTACGGTCGAGCATGCCGCCATGGCCCGGGATAAGGTTGCCGGAATCCTTGACGCCCACGCCACGCTTGATGCGCGACTCAATGAGGTCGCCGATAACGCCCAGGATGGACACGACCAAGCCGCACAGCAGCGCATAGGGCAGGCTGAGTTTGTAGAAGTGCGTCGCCCACAGGATGAGCCAAATCAAAACCGAGCCCAGAATGCCGCCGACAAATCCCTCCCAGCTCTTTTTAGGAGAGATCTTGGGAACCATCTTGTGCTTGCCGATACGGCTGCCCACGATGTAGGCAAACGAATCGGAGACCCAAAGGGACGCGCAAACGCCCACCGAAAGCAAGGCGCCGGCAAAACCGGGCACGGCATCGCGCAGCAGCACGATAGCCGACAGCATAAAGCCAGTGTAGATGGGACCCATGAGCGTCACGGCCACATCAGAGATGCGGGTACGCGGCGACCAGACATACCAAATGCCCACAGCGAGCATCAGGGCAAAAAGCAGGGCATTCAGCAACATCGAATCGCCCAACGCCGACAGCGGAAAGAGTACGGCAGCAGCGATACCCATGCGCTCGTTAGCCATCTTGCCATCGAGCCTCGTCATACGGAAAAACTCATAGCAGCACAGACCGCTCATGACAGAAACAAAGATGGCCGTGGGCACGATACCCAAAACCAGGCACAGGATAAAGACAACGGCGTAAACGATACCGGCGGCGGCACGGGTGATAAAGCCCGCAAGCCACGAACCGGTGCCATTCTTCGCTGCGGGCGCTCCCGCAGCGACAGCCTTGCGCTCAGATGTCTTGGGAGCAGTTGCCTTGGGACGATCGGACACGATTAAGCCTCCTCGGTCTTGCTCAGACCACCAAACCTACGGTCACGGCCCTGATAGGCCAAAATGGCGTCGACAAGGCCCCAACGATCAAAGTCGGGCCAATAGGTATCGGTGACGTAGAATTCGGAATAAGCCACCTGCCACAGCAGATAGTTCGAAAGGCGCAGCTCACCAGAAGTGCGAATCACAAGCTCAGGATCGGGAAGGCCGGCGGTATAGAGGTGGGAAGCCACCATGTCGTCATCAATTGCGGCAGGATCGATCTTACCGGCGGCAGCGTCGAGTGCGATCTGACGGACAGCGCGGGTAATCTCGGCACGCGCGCCGTAGTTGACGGCAAGCGCCAGCGTCATGCCGGTGTGATCGGCGCACTCAGCAAGACCGCGTTCAAAAACGTCGCGGGTCTTCTTGGGCAGCGCGGAAATGTCACCCAAAAAGACAACGCGCACGTTTTCGCGCTTCAGAAGCGGCAGCTCGTCGATGAACGTCTTGGCAAACAGGTGCATCAGAACGTTGACTTCGTGCTGAGGGCGATTCCAGTTTTCGGTCGAAAACGCATAGGCAGAAAGCACGTCGACGCCCAGACGCACGCAGGCGGTAATAATCTCACGAAGGGAGACGATACCCGCCTTGTGGCCCTCAGTGCGCGCAAGACCGCGCGACGTGGCCCAGCGACCGTTGCCGTCCATGATGCACGAGATATGGTGCGGAATGTTATTGAGGTCAAGGTCGGAAAAACCGACGCCCGCAGGGGCGTCGGCAAAGTACTCGACCAGTTTATGCTCGTCGTATTGCACCTTAGATCTCCATGACCTCGGCTTCTTTTTCCTTCAGAAGCTCCTCGACCTTGGCGACATACTCATCGGTGTGCTTCTGGACCTTGGCCTGCTCGCGACGGACATCGTCCTCGGTGAGCTCCTCATCGCGCTCGAGCTTGTTGTTGAAGTCGCGACGGATGTTACGGATAGACACCTTGGCCTGCTCGGCGTACTCGCGGCACTCCTTGACGAGCTCGCGACGGCGCTCCTCAGTGGGAGCCGGGAACGGAAGACGAACGACGGTGCCATCGGAGTTGGGGGTAATACCCAGATCGGAAGCGCCGATGGCCTTGACGATAGCATTGATGAGTGCCTTGTCCCACGGCTCGATGAGCAGCATGTGGGCCTCGGGGGTCTTGACGGCGGCAACCTGCGTGACCGGCGTGGGAACACCGTAATAATCGACGGTGATGTCGGACAGAATGTTGGCATTGGCGCGGCCGGTACGGACCTTGGAGAAGTTATGCTTGAGGGACTCGAGCGACTTGTCCATATGGGCGGTGATGTTATCTGCCATGCTTAATCCTCCTGATAGACGAGCGTGCCGACGGGCTCACCCGAAAGCGCGCGCTTGACGGTGTCCTCGCCATCGATGTTGAGGACCAAAATCGGCATACGGTTATCCTGGCACAGTGCCGTAGCCGTGGAATCCATAACCTGCAGACCGCGGACGAGAACCTCGTGATAGGTAATCTTGTCAAAACGGACGGCATCGGCGCACTTGACGGGATCCTTGTCGTAGATGCCGTCAACCTTGGTGGCTTTAATCAGAATCTCGGCGCCGATCTCGCACGCACGAAGAGCCGCGGCGGTGTCGGTCGTAAAGTACGGATTGCCCGAACCGGCGGCAAAAATAACGACGTTGCCCTTGGAAAGGTGGTTGATGGCGCGACGGCGAATATAGGGCTCGCAGATCTCGTTCATCTGGATAGCGCTCATCACGCGGCAGGGAACATCGTTATGCTCGAAGGCATCCTGCAGGGCGAGCGCGTTCATAACGGTTGCCAGCATGCCCATGTAGTCGGCCTGAGCACGCTCCATGCCACCGGCAGCGCCGGCCATGCCGCGGAAAATATTGCCGCCGCCGACAACGACGCCGACCTCATGGCCAACGGCGAGCAGCTCCTTGACCTGCTTGGCAAGATGGTCGGTAACCTTGGGGTCGATGCCATATTGGCCGTCGCCCATCAGCGCTTCGCCGGAAAGCTTAAGAAGCACGCGTTTATATCGGATGTCGGACAAAGCGATCCTCCTTTAGATTGAACTCTCAACATTCTATCAAAGGCTCTAAGAAGAGCCATGAAAAAGCAGGCTGTGAGTAAAACCCACAGCCTGCTCATTACCAGCTACAAGAGCTTATTTACTCGCCACGGACCAGACGGTCAAAGGCAACGACGGTAATGGTGTCGCCGAGCTCCTTGGAGACCTGCTCTGCGTACTTCTTGATGGTGAGGGAGCTGTCCTTGATGAACTCCTGCTCGGTGAGCACGGACTGCTTGTAGAACTTCTCCAGACGGCCGACAGCCATCTTCTCCTGAATGGCCTCGGGCTTGCCGGACTCGGCAGCCTGAGCCATGTAGATCTGCTTCTCGTGCTCGACGGTCTCGGCCGGAACCTGATCGCGGGTAGCGCAGATCGGGGCGACAGCGGCAACCTGAAGGGCAACGTCGTGAGCGAAGGTCTTGAAGGATTCAGCCTGAGCGGTCTCAGCCTTCTCGAAGGCGAACTCGACGAGGACGCCGATCTTACCACCCATGTGGATGTAAGAAGCGAGCGCGCCGTTCTCAGCCTTGCGGGCAGCGAAGCGGGAGATCTTCATGTTCTCGCCCATGATGTGAATCATCTCGGTGAGCTCGGAGGAAACGGTCTCCTCGCCCATCGGCTTCTCGAGCAGAGCGTCGACGTCAGCAGGCTCGGTGGTAGCGACAACCTCAGCGACCTTGGAAGCAAAGCCGGTGAACTTGGCGTTAGAGCCAACGAAGTCGGTCTCGCAGGAGAGCTCGAGCAGAGCGCCGGTCTTGCCATCCTCGGAGACGAACGCGGCGACAGCGCCCTCGTTGGTCTCACGGCCAGCCTTCTTGGCAGCCTTGGCAAGGCCGTTCTTACGCAGAACGTCGACAGCGGCGTCCATGTCGCCGTCAGCCTCGACGAGAGCCTTCTTGCACTCCATCATCGGGGAGTCGGTCATCTCGCGGAGCTGCTTGACCATAGCGGCGGTAATCTGGGCCATTGTGGTTCCTTTCAAAGAGATGAAAAAGAATTAACTAAGACTGATTTACTCGGCCTTGGGCTCAGCGGCCATCTCGGCCTCGGAGACCTGCTCCTTACCAGAGCCAGCGAGGCAGGCGTCAGCCATGAGCTCGCACATAAGGGTGACAGCGGAGATAGCGTCATCGTTGCAGGGGATGCCGTACTCGACCTCGTCGGGATCGGAGTTGGTGTCGATCAGGGCGACGACGGGGATGTTCAGGCGCTGAGCCTCCTTGATGGCGTTCTCCTCGCGCTTGGTGTCGATGACGAAGAGAGCCTGGGGCAGACCCTTCATGTCGCGGGCGCCACCGAGGTTGGTCTGGAGCTTGGTGAGCTCCTTGCCGAGAACAGCCTGCTCCTTCTTGGGCAGAACAGCCATGCGGCCGTCCTCGACCATGGCCTCGAGCTCCTCCATGCGGTTGATGCGGGAGCGGATGGTGACGAAGTTGGTCAGCATACCGCCGAGCCAACGCTGGTTGATGTAAGGCATGTTGGCGCGCTCAGCAGCGTTCTTGACGGCCTCCTGAGCCTGCTTCTTGGTGCCGACGAATAGCACGTTGCCACCCTTGGCGACGTTCTTGACGAAGGTGTAGGCCTGGTCGGCGTCGAGGATGGTCTGCTTGAGGTCGAGGATGTAGATGCCGTTGCGCTCACCGAAGATGAACGGCTTCATCTTGGGGTTCCAGCGACGGGTCTGGTGACCGAAGTGGCAGCCGGCCTCGAGCAGGGTGCGGATATTAATCTTGGTAGCCATGTTAAACCTCCTGTGGTTTGCCTCCGCGCGGGGTCATCCTCCAAAACCAACCCGGACATGTGCTACCAAAGCCCGGGCACCACGGTATGAAGTAGCCGCGCGTGCGTGATAAAAACATGTTGCCGTGAAGCAACCCGATGAATGATAGCAGGAATGCCTCTTCCTGCCAACCCGCAATCAAAACCACACACCTGAGTGCGGCGCGGGACGTCCCAGCCACTATTCGCCGCGGGGATGGGCTTGAGCCACGGCACGTTTAAGCCGATCGGGTGTGAGATGCGTGTAGATCTGCGTCGTGGACAGGCTCGCATGACCTAGCAGCTCTTGAACCGAGCGCAGGTCCGCACCGCCCTCGAGCAAGTCGGTCGCAAAGGTATGGCGCATCGCATGCGGGGCGATGTCAGCCGGAATGCCGGCGAGCGTCGCCAGCGTATGGAACCGCCGCCGAAGCATCGCGGCGCTCATGCGATTGCCGCGCGCCGATATAAGCAGCGGATGCGGCCCGGTAGCGAGGTCGCGGCGCTTTGCCCGAGCGAGCAACTCCGGCCTCCCCTCTTCAATATAGAGACGCGTCACATCGAGCGCACGACGATACAGAGGGACGATACGCTCCTTGCTCCCCTTGCCCCACAGGCGCAGCGTGCGCTCGGACCATGAGATGGATTCCACATTGAGCGCCGCAAGCTCTGAGATGCGGGCACCCGAGGCATAGAGCAACTCGAGCATCGCCGCATCGCGCAGTCCCGCGGGTGTTGAGGTATCAGGCGTCTTGAGCAGCGCCTCGACCTGCTGGGTCGTAAGGACGCCCGGCAGGTCACGCGGCAGCTTGGGCGACGCGATCGCCGAGACCGCATCGCCCTCGACAATCCCCTCGGCAGCCATCCAGCGATAGAGAGATCGGATAGCCGACAGGTGCGCCGCAAGCGTTCGGGGAGCCACCTGCTCACGCGAAAGCTCGGCAAGATAGCGACGAATGGTGCGCACGTCGGCAGCGAAAGCATCGATATCCTCGCGCTCGCACCAGGCAGCAAAGCGCTCCAGTCTCGAGCCATAGGCAGTCACCGTGTTGGGAGAAAGTCCCTCGACACGTGCGATATGGGCGATAAACGAGTCGACGGTGTCGTACAGGTCAAAGGCTATGACCGGTCGCCTCCAAACAGATCGGGGCGAGTGGCCAGATAGGCATCAAGGGCCTCAAGCGCACGGTCCGCATACGCCTGGTAGCGGTCGCGCTTGCTGCGGCGCTTACCATCCTCGAGTGGCGGCACCAGGCCAAAGTTGACATGCATGGGCTGATAGCCCACGGTGGCAGGATCGGTCGCATAGCCCACGAGCGCACCCAGGGCGCCCACGCGGGGCAACTCGACGCCCGCGGCACCGATAGCCTCGGCATAGGTGTTGAGCGCCGCGAGCAGACCTGTCGCCACGGCTTCCATGTACCCCTCGGTGCCGGTGATCTGACCGGCCAGGCGCACACCGGTACCGGGCACGGCAAAGGTGCCATCGAGCACGTGTGGAGCGTCGACAAAGGTATTGCGGTGCATGACACCGTAGCGGAAGAACTCAGCGTTCTCCAAGCCCGGCACCATATGGAAGACGCGCTTCTGCTCGCCAAAGGTCAGGTTGGTCTGGAAGCCCACCAGATTGTAAGCGGTCTTCTCCTTGTTCTCGGCACGCAGCTGAATCGCCGCCCAGGGGCGACGTCCGGTACGCGGGTCGGTGAGGCCGACGGGCTTCATGGCGCCAAAGCGAATAGCGTCCTTGCCGGTGCGTGCAACCTCCTCGGCAGGCTGGCAGGCCTGGAACAGATCGCCGCCCTCAAAATCCTTGAGCACCACGCGGTCGGCCGTGGTAAGCGCCTCGATAAAGGCCTCGTACTCCTCCTTATTGAGCGGAGCGTTGAGATAGTCGCCGCTCCCCTGCTCCTCGTAGCGCGACTGCGAGAACAGCACGTCCATATCGAGCGTGGAGGCATCGACGATCGGCGCAGCGGCATCGAAGAACGCAAGGGCATCGCCACCGACGAGCTTCATGACCTCTTCACTCAGCGCCGGTGAACACAGCGGGCCCGCGGCAATGACCACGTGACCCTCGGGAATCTGCGTAACCTCGCCGTGCACGACCTCGATATTGGGACGAGCGGCAACCTCGGCCTCGACAAGCTCGGAAAACTTGACGCGGTCGACCGCCAGGGCACCGCCGGCGGGAACAGCCGCGCGATGGGCGCAATCGAGCAGGACTGAACCCATGCGCTCGAGCTCGGCCTTCAGCAAACCGGCCGCGGAATCCGGACGGGTCGACTTAAACGAATTGGAGCAGACGAGCTCTGCCAGGTGATCGGTATGGTGGGCCGGAGAGCTCACCTGGGGGCGCATCTCGCACAGCTTTACGGCAAACCCGCGATCTGCCAGCTGGATCGCGCACTCCGAACCCGCCAGACCACCACCGATAACTGTCACCTGATCGAACTGCATCTGCAAACACCTTTCTAATTGACACGTTTTCCATTGTGACCGAAGGGTGTCTGGGCGTGAAGGGCAAACTTGGAGGGCGCATACCTTCCATCCATCATGCGCTCGATAAGACCCTCGAGTTCAAGCGAACCCAGGAGTTTGAGTACGCCGACAGCATCGAGCGAGACGAGCGCCGCGATGTCGTCGACCTTGAGAGGAGAGGCGATGAGCGCATGCATCACGGTCTGCTGTGTTGAATCCAAGTCGGCAATGCCGGGAGCATCGGGGCGCGAGTAGCGCAGGGTGCCGTATATGCGAGAGATAGCCATCTCGATGGACTCCTCGTCGACAATGCAGCAGGCACCGTTCGCAATGAGGTAATTCGTGCCACGCGACTCGGGCGATAGGATCGACCCCGGCACGGCAAGAAGTTCGCGCCCCAAATCCATAGCAGCCTCGGCTGTGGAAAACGTCCCGGAAGGCATACCCGCCTCGGATACAAAGAGGGCTTGCGACAGGGCCGCGATCACGCGATTGCGACGCGGAAAGGCAAACTTGCGCGGACCCATGCCCCACGGAGAGATCGACACGACCGCGCCGCCCGTATCGAGCGTGCGCGTAATAAGCCCCGCACTCGAACGCGGGTAGACCACGTCGGCGCCCGTCCCCAGCACCACGACGTGTTTGCCGCCGGCGTTGACCGCAGCCCAACCCGAGGCCTGGTCACAACCGACTGCACCGCCCGAAACTACCGTCACTCCCGCCTCAACCGCCACCTTCGCCGCAAGCTCTGCCACGGCAAGACCATACGGCGAGGCCTTTCGCGCACCGATGATGGAGAGCGCGGGCGTCGAAAGCGCCTCGGGGTTGCCGCGCACATAGAGCGTCTGAGGTACATCAGAAAGCTCCAAAACGGTCTCGGGATACAACGCGTCACCTGGATGCAGCTCGAAGGTCCCCTCAGCCATCATTGGTCCCTCCTTCCCTGGTACATCGCCGCCTCGAGCACGTGGTCCTGCGTCACCTGCTCGCTCTCGGCGACATCTGCGATCGTGCGCGCAATGCGAACAAGGCGCACGATGCCACGCCCTGTGAGATGCGTGCGCTTCGACAGGCCGAGCACACACTTCTCCGCCGCATCATCGAGCTCAAAGGTCGAAACGACGCCGTCAATGGACCGAGTCTCGTCATCCTCGGCCTCGGCATCCGCATCGTCCATGCGGGATTCGCGCCAAGCGCGAAAGGCGCGACCGCGCACAACGTAGTCACGTAACTCGGCCGACGACATGCCCTCCGCACCCTCGATAATCACTTGAGGGTCGGGACGGGTCACATCGATCATCATGTCGATACGGTCGGCCAAAGGACCGCGCAGTTTAGACCGATAACGCTCGACCATCGCCGCCGAGCAGCGACACGGCACCTCGCGATCGCCCAAAAAGCCGCAGGGGCAGGGATTGCTCGCAGCCAGCAGCTGAAAGCGCGACGGGAAGGTAAAAGCCCCGTCGACGCGTACGATCCTCACGTAGCCGCGCTCGATGGGCTGACGCAGCGTCTGCAGCACGCCAGTGGGAAACTCGGCAAGCTCGTCCAAAAAGAGCACGCCGCCATGAGCAAGGCTGATCTCACCCGGGTGCACCGGGCGCCCGCCGCCGATAAGGCCTGCGGTCGAAATACTGTGGTGGGGACTGCGGAAGGGGCGGTGCCCCGCCAACAAGCCATCAATGTTCTCACCCAAAACCGAATGGATGCACAGTGCCTCCTGCTGATCCTCAACGGAAAGCTCGGGCAGGATGCCGGTCATACGGCGTGCGAGCATCGTCTTGCCCGATCCCGGAGACCCGATCATGAGCAAGCCGAGTTCTCCTGCCGCCGCAAGCGCCATGCCGCGTTTAGCGACTTCCTGCCCCAGCACGTCTGCATAGTCGAGCTCGGGCTCAAAGGTCGCCTCGACACCCTCGGAATCCAAGTAGTGCCGTGCGGCATCGCCCATGCCGTGAGCAAGCTGAGACAGATGGTCGATAAAGCCGCAATCTACGCCCGCGAGTGGCACATGCTGGTCGGACCTGCCGGCGATAAAAGACAGCCCCATGTCGCGAGCCAATAGCTGAAACGCCACCTCGCCCTTGACGGGAAGCACCGTACCGTCCAGACCAAGCTCACCTGCGATAAGGCAGCGATCGAGGTTGTCACGGGGAATCTGCCCATCGGCCGCTAGAACCGCGATGGCGATGGGCAGATCAAGTCCGCTACCGGTCTTGCGAATATCGCCGGGCGCCAGATTAACCGTAATGCCCGAGCGCGGGATCTCGAACCCGGCGGAGCGCATCGCGCAGCGAATGCGCCCGCGTGACTCCATCACCTCCATACTCGGAATGCCGAGCATCTGGATACCCGGAACGCCGCCGGCAAGCGATACCTCGACCGTGACGGGAATCGCCTCGACGCCGCGGATGCAGGCCGCGTGAACGGCAAACGTCTCGAACGCCATCACGACACCTGCCAATCGAACGCGTTGTACTGATGCTCGATCTCGGCGATATGCCCGCCGCGAATGGTGACACCCACGGCATCGAAGCGAATCGCCTTGAGCGGGTAATGCTCCATGAGATAGCAACTTGCGATGCGGCGGTAGCGACGTTGCTTTTGGGCGTCCACGGCCTCCTCGGGAAAGACCCGCGTGCTGCAATCCAGCGCAACGCGTCTGGTCTTAACCTCGGCCATCACCACGACATCGTCGAGCTCATCGAGCAACACCAGGTCGGCCTCGCCCTCGGTGCAACGATAACCCTGCTCCAGCAAGGTGTAGCCGCGCTCGTTAAAGTAGTCGATGGAGATCAGCTCGCCCAGCATGCCCAGCTCGCGGGGACTGAGTCCCTTGATAAACTCGGGCGTCATCGCCCCGCAGTCGAGCTCGCCGTTTTCCCAACGCTCCTTGAGCTGCTGTGTCTTGCTCTTTTTGCTTGCGGCACTCATGGGGTCTCCTTTCCCGCACACTGCATTGCCCCGATGATGAGGGCACCTTTCATGCGGGTAAGTACCGGAAGCAAACCAAAAGCTGACCAAATGCCGTCAAAAAAACGGACCGTACGCAACAATGGTGTTGCATACGGCCCGCTACCAGCAGGTTTATAAAACCCCAGAGGTCCCTGTCTCCACAATTGACCTAGAAAAGGCGCTCAGTCTGCAGAAAGTTTCCGCAAAAGCTCACACGATGCAGTGGACAAAGTCCATGTTTTCGAATGGCCTCGATGTGCTCGGGGCTCGCATAGCCCTTCGACTCGGCCAGATGGTACTCGGGATACTCGGCGTCGTACTCGACCATCATCTCGTCACGCGTGACCTTAGCCATGATGGACGCCGCGGCGATGCAGGCGATCTTGGCATCGCCCTTCACCACATCGCGCTCGTTAGGAACGGCGCCCAAGGGGTTGCCATCCATAAGCACGCAATCGGGCTCGAGCCCCGTATCGGCCACGGCGCCCGCAACGGCGGTACGGATAGCACGGGCCATGCCCATCTCATCGATATCCTTAGGCGCGATATGGCAAAAACCGATCGCCGTCGCCACCTCGGCAATCTTCACTGAGAGCAACTCGCGGCGCGCCGGCGTGAGCTTTTTGGAATCGTTGATGCCCCAGACGCGCGGCTCCATAGGAAGGCAGACAGCGCATACCGTCAAAGGACCGGCCACCGATCCGCGACCCACCTCGTCGACACCCACGACCACGCCATCCCCACCGAGCTCGTGCATCAGCTCGTACATGCCATTGACGCGCTCGCGCTCGGCAACCTCTTTGGAATGGCGTTTGAGGGCGCGTTCACAAGCCTTGATCACCTGCTGGCGCGGGTCCTCGCGATAATGCTCCACGAGGGCGGGAATCTCCTCAAACGTTGCGCTCGCCAGCTCTCCGGCAACCTGCGATGCCGAAACCGAGCTCGTCATATTGGCCATACCAGGCCCTCCTTGCATGCAAATCAGATAAAAAGAAGGGCCACCCGAAGGTGGCCCTTGTGTCCAAACGAGTGGACAGACGCTGCGATCTTCTTAGCGCTTCTCGGGGATGCGAGCAGCCTTGCCCACCTTGTCGCGGAGGTAGTACAGCTTGGCGCGACGGACGCGACCATGACGAACGACCTCGAGCTTGGCGATCTTGGGGCTGTGAAGCGGGAAGGTACGCTCAACACCGACACCGAAGGACATCTTGCGGACGGTGAAGGTCTCGCGGGCACCGGCGCCGGCCATGCGGATGACGTCGCCCTGGAAGACCTGGATGCGCTCGCGGTCGCCTTCCTTAATGCGGTAGTGAACCTTGACGTTGTCGGCGACGCGAACCTGAGGAATGTCCTCGCGGATCTGCTGACGCTCGATTGCGCGGATGTAATCCATGTGCAATTCCTTACTCTTCTAGAGGTGCCGTACCACCTTGGCCGGCACGTAGTTGAACAAACGCATTCGAGTATACACGCGCGGGTTTCTGCTGCAAGAACAATTTTTTTCGCAGACAAAAAGACAAAACCCGCACATGATAACCGCCCGCCTCACGAATGAGGCGGGCGGCATGAAGGGGGCTACGCTAGGCGTCTATACCCAAAACGTTAGGCGGAGCGCTTCGCCTCGAGCTTGGCCTGGGCGGCAGCCAGGCGTGCGAGGGGCACGCGGTAGGGCGAGCAGGACACATAGTCCACATCGGCCACGTTAAACAGGCCCTTGATGGACTTGGGGTCGCCGCCGTGCTCGCCGCACACGCCAAAGTGCATATCAGGGTTGGTGGCGCGGCCCTTCTCGACAGCCATGCGCACCAGTTCGAGTACTGCCGTGTCAATGGTCTCGAAGGGATTGTCCTTCAAGATCTTCTTATGCATGTACAGCGGGATGAACTTGGCCTCGGCGTCGTCACGCGAGAAACCGAAGGTCGTCTGCGTGAGGTCGTTGGTGCCAAAGCAGAAGAAGTCTGCGTGATGGGCGATCTCGTCAGCGACCATGCAGGCGCGCGGCAGCTCGAGCATCGTGCCCACGGGAATATTGAGCTCGACGCCCTCTTCGTTGGAAACCTCGGCGATTACGCGCTCGATAACCTCGCGGGTCTGGACATGCTCGGCCGTGATGGAAACGAGCGGAACCATGATTTCGGGGCGCGGGTCGACGCCTTCCTTGATAAGGCGGGCAGCAGCCGTGGCCACAGCGCGGACCTGCATGAGCGGCAGATCGCCAAAGACGACGGACAGGCGCACGCCGCGCAGCCCGAGCATGGGGTTCGACTCGACCATGCCGTCGATACGGCGCAGGCGGGCGCGCAGGACGGCAAGCTCTTCCTCGCTGGCGCCAGCGGCTTCCTTCTTGGTGATGGCGACCTCGAGCTCGCGAGGATTATCCAGGAACTCATGAAGCGGCGGATCGAGCAGGCGGACGACCACATCGCGACCGGACATGGTCTTGAACATCGCCAGGAAGTCCTCGGTCTGAACCTTGAGCAGGTCGGCCAGGGCCTGCTGCTTCACGGCCTCATCGTCAGACAGGATAAAGCTCTGGATGATATTCTTGCGATCGCCCAGGAACATGTGCTCGGTGCGGCACAGGCCTATGGCCTCGGCACCAAACTCGAGGGCGAGCTCGGCGTCCTCAGGGTTGTCGGCGTTGACGCGCACGTGGTTGGCGTGGCCATCGGTCTCGTCCAGACGAATCTCGTCGGCCCAGGACAGGATGGTGTCCAGGTCGCCGGTAAGCTCGGCGGAGACCAGCTCGACGGGACCGTCGACGACGATGCCCTGGGTACCGTCGATGGAGATAACGTCGCCCTCGTGCAGCACGCGGTCGCTGCCCTCGATGCGCACGACCTTCTCGGCGGCGTCGATGTGGAAGCGTTCGACGCCGCAGACGCAAGGCGTGCCCATACCGCGGGCGATAACGGCGGCATGGCTCGTCTTGCCACCGTGGCTGGTAAGGATACCTTCGGCGGCGACCATGCCCTTCAGGTCGTCGGGGTTGGTCTCCCAACGAACCAGAATGACCTTGTGACCCTCGGCGGAACGTGCGACGGCGTCGTCACTCGAGAACACGACCTCGCCCACGGCGGCACCAGGGCTGGCATTAAGACCGCTGGCCAGAGCCTCATACTTCTTGGAGGCGTCGAGCTGCGGGTGCAGGAGCTGGTCGAGCTGCGCGGGATCGATGCGGCTCACGGCCTCCTCGCGGGTGATCAGGCCTTCCTCGACCATTTCGATGGCGATGCGCAGGGCGGCGGTGGCGGTGCGCTTGCCCACGCGGGTCTGGAGCATCCAGAGCTTGCCCTGCTCGATGGTGAACTCGATATCGCACATATCGCGGTAATGATCCTCGAGCGTCAGGAACACGCGCTCGAGCTCCTCACCTGCGGACTCGAGGCCCGGGGTGGTCTTGAGGTCGGCGATGGGCTCGGTGTTGCGGATGCCGGCGACGACGTCCTCGCCCTGGGCGTTAACCAGAAAATCGCCGTAGAACTCCTTAGTGCCATCGGCCGGGTTGCGCGTAAAGGCGACGCCGGTCGCAGAGGTCTCGCCCTTGTTGCCAAATGCCATGGCCTGAACGTTGACGGCGGTACCAAGGTCATCGGAAATGCCGTGCTGCTTGCGATAGATGCAGGCTCGCTCGTTCATCCAGCTGCCAAAGACGGCCTGGATAGCAAGGCGCAGCTGAAGCTCCGGATCGTGCGGGAAGACGGGCTTGCCGTCGACGACTTCTAGCTCGGGATACAGAGCAGCCTCGACGTTGTCGGAGAAAATGCCCTTGAAAGTCTCGACGAGTTCCTGCAGGTCCTCGGCCGAAAGCTCGGAATCGACGCGAACGCCGGCGACCAGGCGGGCCTGGGTCAGGGCGTTCTCGAACAGGTCGGCGTCAACGCCCATGACGACATTGGAAAACATCTGGATAAAGCGGCGGTAGCTATCCCAGGCAAAACGCGGGTTCTGCGTCTGCGCGATGAGGCCCTGGACGGAATCGTCATTGAGGCCCAAGTTGAGGACCGTGTCCATCATACCGGGCATGGAGAACGGAGCGCCCGAGCGAACCGACACGAGCAGCGGATCGGAGGCGTCGCCGAGCTTCTTGCCGCAGCGGGCCTCGAGGTCCGCCTCGGCAGCAACGATCTCATCGAGTGCGCCCCCGGGCCACACGTTGCCGGCACCGGAGTACTCGACGCAAGTCTGGCAGGTAATGGTAAAGCCACCGGGAACTGGCAGGCCGATGCGGCTCATCTCGGCAAGGTTTGCGCCCTTGCCGCCAAGCACGAAGTTCATGGACTTGTCGCCCTCAGTGACACAGGTGCCCTGGGCGTCGGTTCCAAAACGGTAAACCCTCTTGCAATCGCTCACGATACTTCCCCTTCCATGCACTTACACGCACGACCGTGGTAACGAATCGACCCACCGGATGCGGGCCGTGAGGGAACTATACGGCGCGTTTTGGGCAGGCTTGAGCAGAGGGTGCGCGGTTTGGTAAACGTGCTAAAACTGGCGGTAAACGGTAGATAAAGGTGGTTACCTTATGAAGATACCACTACAATAAAAAAGCAGGTCAGATGCGATGTTTTTGCTAAATCGCTTTATCAGAATGCTACTAATATTAGGCGCGGCGGGCGGCGCGGCGGGCGCGGGCTTCTTGGATTTCCTTCAAGTGGCTAATGATCTCAGCAGCGCTTTCCTCGATGGCCTTGCCGTCGGTACGCACCACAAAGCAGCCTAGGCGCTTCATGAGGGCACGAGCTTCCTCGAGCTCGCTGCGCACGCTCTCGGGCTCGGCATAGGAGCCGGCAACGGCACGGGCGTAGTCATCGCCCAAGCGGCTATCGCGAATCTCGGAAATAACGTCGACGGTCGAAATCAGGCCAAACAAACGCATCGGGTCGACCTCGTAAATTGAGTTGGGCGGCTCCATGCCATGGGCCAACGGAACATTGGCAACCTTGTAACCTTGAAAGGCCAAAAACATCGACAGCGGCGTCTTGGACGTGCGCGATACGCCCAGCAGCACGATATCGGCACCCGACAGATCGTCGCAGCCGCGCCCGTCATCGTGCTCAACGAAATACTCCATGGCCTCGATACGATGGAAATAGCGGTCATCGGTCTTGTGAATCACGCCCGCGACGCCCTTGGGCGGTACACCGATGAGCGACGACAGCACGGCGAGCGTCGGGCCGATCAGGTCGACCGAGCGAATGTGCAGCATGCCCAGGTAATCGAGCACACGAGCACGTAGCGCCGGGTCGACGATGGTATGGAACACGGCGATATCGCGATGGTCGGCATCGACGCGCGGCCCCACAAATGACTTGACCTGCTCCACAGAAGTCACCTTAGGCAGGCGCAAAACACAAAAAGCCCCTTCATCAAATTGCCCGGACGCCGCAAGCACCACCTCACAAGCGGTATCACCGAGCGAGTCGGAGATAACGATAACGGTGGGACGAGCGGTGACCGGGCAATCCATGCGGGGCTCCTTTTGCGCTTACGCGCAGGCTGGCTTACTTTTTGCGGGCAAGCTCACCGATGTTGGCAATGCCGGAGAAAACGGCCTCGAAGCGGTTGAGCAGCTTAAGGCGATTATCGCGGAGCTGCTCGTCCTTGTCCATGACCATGACCTCATCGAAGAAGCGGTCGATGGGGGCGCGCAAGGCGGCAAGGGCCGCAAATGCGGCCGGGTAATCCTCGGCAGCAAGGGCGGCGTCGACAGCGGTCTGAGCAGCCTCGGAGGCATCGGCAAGCGCGAGCTCGACCTCGCCCATCAGGGCGCGGTCGTACTCCGCGCCCAACTCGGGCTTGGAGATATGCGCGGCACGGGCATAGGCCGTCGCCAGGTTGTCAAAGGTCTCGGCGTCGTTCTTGCGAGCCTCGTCGAGGGCGGCGCAGCGGGCGAAGAAGACGGACGGGGCGATGATGTGCACCGCAGAGACGGCGGCAACGGTATCGGCCGGGATCTTCTCGTCGCGGGCCATGCTCACCAGGCGGCCATGGAAGAAGTCGCGAACCTGCTGGGCGACTTCGGCGGCGTCAAACTCAATGCCCTGCTCACTATAGAGCTCGAGCGCAAAGTCGATGAGCGACGTGGGGTCGATCGGCAGGCGGTCGCGCAGGATGTTGATGATGCCGATAGCGGCACGACGCAGCGCATAGGGGTCGGAGGAGCCGGTCGGGGGCTCGCCGATGGCAAAGATACCGGCAATGGTATCGAGCTTGTCGGCACAGGCCACGATGCAGCCAGCGGTGCCCTCGGGCAGCTCGTCACCGGCAAAGCGGGGACGATAGTGATCGCGAATGGCGTGGGCGACCTCGTCGTTCTCCCCCATCGCGGTCGCGTAATAACCGCCCATCACGCCCTGCTGGCTCGTGAACTCGACGACGGCGTTGGACACCAGGTCGGCCTTGCACAGGTGCGCGGCACGGCCGGCGTCAGCTGCCAGATGAGCACCCAGGTGTGCCTCACGGGCAATAGCGAGCGCGAGCTGCTCGATGCGCTCGGACTTGGCGAGCACGCTACCGAGCTTCTCCTGGAAGGCGACCTTGGCCAGGCGCTCACGGAACTCGTCGAGGGAGATATTCAGGTCCTCCTCGTAGAAGAACTTTGCGTCGTCCAGACGGGCGCGCACGACGCGCTCGTTGCCGTCGATCACGCGCTCGGCGTTCTCGGGCTTGCTGTTGGAGACGACCACGAACTCACGCGTGAGCTTGCCCTCGCCGTCATAGATCGGAAAGTAACGCTGGTTAGTGAGCATGGACTCGCAGATGATCTCATGCGGGACCTTGAGGAACTCCTCATCGAAGGTACCGACGAGCACCGTCGGCCACTCGCAGAGGTTAATGACCTCCTCGAAGACCTTCTTGGGCGTGTCAACATGACAGCCGGGGCGAGCGGCCTCAACTTCGGCGATACCGGCAAGGATGGCCTCGCGACGACGCTCGGCAGAAAGTACGCCGGCGTCCTCGAGCACCTGCTCATAAACAGCGGGGCTGGCAACCACATGGTCGCCAGGGCCAAGTACACGATGACCGCGCGTGGTGTTGCCGCTCGTCACGTCGGCAAACGACACGGGCACGACATCCTCGCCCAAAAGGCAGCAGATCCAGCGGACCGGACGAACAAAGGTCGCATGCTCATGACCCCAGCGCTGGCTGCGGTAGTTGGGCCACTGCAGGCCGGCGATGGTCTTCTCGCACAGAGCGGTCAGAATCGGCGTAGCCGGTGCGGAGGGAATATTCTTCTCGGCGAACACATACTCGCGACCGTCAGTGTCCTCGCGACGGACCAGGTCTTCGGCAGCCACACCGCACTTGCGGGCAAAGCCCTGGGCGGCCTTGGTGGCGTTACCGTCAGCGTCGAAGGCAATGTTGGCCGCGGGGCCACGCTTGACCTCGTGAACCTCATCGGTCGCGGTGGCGACGTCGGCAACGAGTGCAGCCAGGCGACGCGGACTCGAGATCACGCGGACCTCGCCGTGGGCCAGACCGGCCTCGTCGAGGCCCTTGGCGATCATGGTGCCAAGCTGCTTGACGGCATTGTTCAGCGGTGCAGAGGGCATTTCCTCCGTACCGATCTCAAACAGGAAATCCTTAGCGTCTGCCATGGCTTACGCCACCTCGCCTTCCTGGTCGGCATTCTCGTTGACTCCGGCGACCTCGGCCATGTAGGCCTCGCAGCACGCCTTGGCGACGGCGCGGACGCGCAGGATGTAGTTGGCACGCTCGACCGCGGACAGCGCGCCACGGGCATCGAGCAGGTTGAAGGCGTGGCTGCACTTCATGACGCAGTCGTACGCCGGCAGCGGCAGCTTGCGCTCCAGACAGGAGTGGCACTCGGCCTCGTAGTCGTCAAACTTCTGACGCATCATCTCGACGTTGGCAACCTCAAAGTTGTAGGCGCTGAACTCGCGCTCGTTCTCGAGGAACACGTCACCATAGGTCATGGGCGTGCCGTCGGGCAGGTAGCTCCACACCAGGTCGTAGACCGAGTTGACGCCCTGGGCGTACATGGCGATACGCTCCAGGCCATAGGTGATCTCGACGGGCACGGGGTCGACCTCGATGCCGCCCACCTGCTGGAAGTACGTAAACTGCGTGACCTCCATGCCATTGAGCCAGACCTCCCAGCCAAGGCCCCAGGCGCCAAGGGTCGGGCTCTCCCAGTCGTCCTCGACAAAGCGGACGTCATGGTCGTTGGGGTCCAGGCCGATAGCGGCAAGAGACCCCAGGTAAAGCTCCTGGGCGTTTACCGGCGACGGCTTAATGAGCACCTGGAACTGATAGTAGTGCTGCATGCGGTTGGGGTTTTCGCCGTAGCGGCCGTCGGCAGGACGGCGGCAGGGCTGCGCATAGCAGGTGCGCCACTCGGCGGGACCGAGCGAGCGCAGCGTGGTCGCGGTATGGAAGGTACCGGCACCGACCTCGGAGTCATAGGGCTGCATAATGACGCAGCCCTGCTCGCCCCAGTACTGCTGGAGGCGCAGGATGATGTCTTGGAAGGAAAGCGATGAAGCGTTCATGCCTCTAATATCCCCTCGTCGAAACGATTACACGGTTAGGTACTGTACTATAGCGGTTTTTAGTCGATAGCGCCGATGCGGTTGAGCGGCCAGTAGCGAACGAGTGCCACGGCCATTAAATCGGAGCGGTCGACCGGCCCAAAATAGCGGGAGTCGGCTGAGTTCTCTCGGTTGTCGCCCATCACCCACACACACCCGTCGGGGACGGTGTAGGGATAGCTTACCTGAGCACCGGGCGCTTGGACCGAAAGCGGCCAGCTCATGCCCGTCGTATAGTCCTCGTCGAGCGCTTGGCCGTCAACGACCACCTTGCCATCCTGCAGGTCGACCGTCTGGCCGGCCGTGGCAATAACGCGCTTGACAAGAACATCATGCTCGGAGGTGCCATCGGGGTTGTGAAACACCACGATATCGCCCTGCTTGACGGGCTGACCGAGCTCGAGGCTCACCTTTTGCGCCAGGATCTGGTCGCCAATCTCGATTGTGTCCTCCATAGAGCCGGTGGGCACCACAAAGGGCTCGACCACAAACGAGCGAATCAAGAAGGTGGCCACGAGCGCGATCGCGATGACCACGATCCACTCAAAAGCGCCCCTCAACGCGGAATGTTGCGTAGGAACCATTCTCACTCCTCGCTCTGCGAATACGAAGCGTCCAAAATCTCCTGCGCGTACGCACGCTCCTCGGGCGTGAGCCGCGCCGTCTCGATCAGATCGGGACGCCAGCGGCAGGTGCGCTCGATGGCGTTCTTGCGACGCCAGGCATCGACCTTGGCGTGATCGCCGCTCACAAGCACCGGCGGCACGCCCTCGCCGTTGAACTCGGCAGGACGGGTGAACTGCGCGTACTCGAGCAGGCCTCCGTCCTCGGCGGTCGAGAACGACTCGTCGACGTTGCTCATCTCGTCACCAAGGGCGCCGGGAATCAGGCGTACGACGGCATCGGCAACGACCATAGCGGGAAGTTCGCCGCCCGTAAGTACGTAGTCGCCGATCGACAGACGCTCATCGGCATACGCATACGCACGCTCGTCGACGCCCTCGTAGCGGCTGCACACAAACAGCAGGCGCTCACTTTTGAGCAGGCGCTCGGCCACATGCTGCGTAAAGGGCTCGCCACAGGGGGTAAAGAACACCACAGTAGGCTTGGGACCCTCTGCGCTAATGGCCTCGATGGCCTCTGCGATAGGCTCGACCTTCATGAGCATGCCCTGCCCGCCGCCGTACGGCTCGTCATCGACGGTACGATGGCGGTCGTGCGTCCAGTCGCGCAGGTTATACGCCTTAAAATCAAAAAGGCCGGCCTTGCGGGCGCGGCCCAAGATCGATGTGGACATGACGGGCTCAAACATCTCGGGAAAGACCGAAAGGGTCTCGATCAGCATGTTGTCCTCCCTACTTGTCCATATCGATCAGGCCGTCCATAACGTGGACGGAAATTGTTCCTTTGTCGGGAAGATCGAGCACAACCTGCTCGATCACGGGAATCAGTACCTCGCCGTACCGATCACCCTCGACAACCCAAACATCGTTAGCGGGCGTCGACATGATCTCGACGATCGTGCCGAGCGAACCGAAGCGCTCGTCGACCACCTCGCGACCCATCAGGTCGGTATAGGCAGCGTCGAGCGAATCGAGCTCAAAATCGTCACGATTTGCCAGCACGTAGCATCCCGTGATACCCTCGGCGGCCGTCAAGTCGTCAATGCCCTCAAACGAGACCAGATCGCCATCGCCCGTATCGGTGACGGACACGACCGTGCAAAAGCGGTCGCGCTTGAGCGCCGGCGGCGTCAGGGCGACGCGCATACCCGGCTCTAATACAGAAGGAAGTCCCCGCAGCGGCTGCGCGAGGACCTCCCCCTTCCTTCCGTGCGGCTTGACCACACGGGCGATGTTTTTGTACTGGGACCTCAAGGTCCTAGCCCAGAACCTCTACCTCGACAGCAGTGTCGAGGCGAGCGGCCAGTGCACGGGCGAGCGTGCGAATGGCCTTGATGGTACGGCCACGACGGCCGATGACCTTAGCGACGTCATCCTCGGCGACCGAAACCTCAATCGTAGAGGCGTCGTCACCATCGATGACCTCAAGGCTCACGGAATCCGGGTCGTCGACGATCTGAACAACGAGATATTCGACGAGATCGGCGATGCGATCTGAGAGCATTGCCTCACCCTCGAGCTGTGCAGCGTCAACCTCAGGCACGATTTACTCCTCGGCGCCCTCAGCGGCCTCAGCGGCAGCCTTAGCGGCCTCGGCCTCTTTGGCGAGCTGCTTCTTGGACTTCTTGACGACGGTCTCGGTCTTCTCGCCCTCGTTGGCGGCCTTGACCAGAGCGGCGACGGCGTCGGTGAGCTGAGCGCCCTTGGACTGCCAGTCGGCGATCTTCTCGAGGTCGAGGTTGATGGTCTTGGGGGCGGTCATCGGGTTGTAGCGGCCAACCTCCTCGATGATACGACCGTCACGCGGGGCGCGGGAATCGGCGACGACGACACGGTAGTACGGACGCTTCTTAGCGCCGTGACGAGCAAGGCGAATCTTGACTGCCAAAGGAAACTCCTCCAACCAAGCAGCTTTAGGCTGCAACTACAAACAAACAGTTGAACATAATACGCCATCGACGCGGGCAGGTGAAGTCCGTGAGACCAACTTCTTCGGTGTAGTCGAGGGCAAATCCATATCTTAGACAAGAATTCGGGATTTGCAAGCACATACACGCACCCCACATGAGCTGCGCGGTATACTCATGACATGGAAAGACGCGAACATACATACGGTTATGAGGATGCCATGGGCGTCACACCGCCTCCCTGGACGGGCCCGGCGGTGGGTCTGATGGACCTTGATGCGTTTTTTGCGAGCGTGGAGATGCTCGATCATCCCGAGTGGCGCGGCAAGCCGCTCATCGTGGGCGGAGACGCCGATTCGCGTGGCGTCGTGTCTACGTGTTCGTATGAGGCACGTCGCTTTGGCGTGCACTCTGCCATGGCCTCGGCCGAGGCGCGGCGCTTGTGCCCGCAAGCCATTTGGACGCACGGGCACTTTGATCGCTACCGCGAGGTGAGCGCGCAGGTCATGGCGATTCTTGCCGAGGAGACGCCGCGCGTTGAGCGCGTATCCATCGACGAAGCCTTTATCGATATCACACCGGGTCGCTTTGCGCCCGAAGACCCGCTGCTGGTTGCGCGGCGTATAAGCGACCGCGTGGCAGCGCTGGGAGTGACGTGCTCCATTGGCGTGGGCTGCAACAAGACGGTCGCAAAGATCGCAAGCGAGCGGGACAAGCCGTTTGGGCTGACCATCGTGCGCCCCGGAACCGAGCAGCGCTTTTTGGCCGCGCTGCCGGTATCTGCCATGAGCGGCATAGGGCGCTCGGCCGAGGAGCGACTGCTCCGCATGCGCATCTACACCCTCGGCGAGCTTTCGCGCGCGCCTGAGTCCACACTGGCCTCTATTTTTGGCGTCAACGGCGAACGCATGCGCCAGCGTGCGCTGGGACTCGAAATCTCCGAAGTCACGAGCCTCGATGAAGAGCGAGAGGTCAAGTCGGTCAGCAATGAACGCACCTTTGCTAAAGATCTGACTGAGCGTGGGGATATTGAGGCGGCAATTGCGCTGTTGGGAGAGTCAGTGGGACGCCGCCTGCGCCGTCAGGGGCTGACGGGTGCCACGGTAACGCTCAAGCTTAAGTATTCGTATGGCAGCGGGCGTACGGCACAGCGCCGGCTGCCTCATCCGACCGACGATGAGAACATCTTCGTGGCGGTTGCACTCGAACTGCTCGACAACATCTGGCAGGAAGGCATGCATGTTCGCTTAGCGGGCATCGGCATGAGCGACTTCGACCACCAAGGCGGCATCCAGACCGACCTGTTCTGCGAGATCGATGACCGCGGAGCCCAATCCAGCGACCGCCGCGACCTCTCCGTCGCCATCGACGCCGTCCGAGACAAGTTCGGCGACACCGCCCTATCCTTCGGCCGCCAATCCCGCTTCAATAACTAGTCTTTTTTGGACGGGGGGGTTGCTGCCTTCCGCCCGACACGGCATTGGTAGTCAATTTGGGACGGGGCTATTTTAGCTACCCCTATATATCGGTTGAGATTCATTCGGCCTAATTCATTCACCGTCAGCCAAAGGGTAGCTAAAATAGCCCCGTCCCAAATTGACTACCCCGGATGTCCGGTTTGCCCGCCGCAACAAAACTCTGTCCCAAATAGCTACTGATCGAGCTTGACCTTCTGAATCGTGCAGTGACCGATGCCCGTGAGGCGCACGATCTGCTTTATCGAAAAGCCCTCGTTTTTGAGCGTACGGATGTAGTTGTCGCGCACGGCTTTAGGCAAAGCTTTAAGGTGGTGAGGCTCATACGGTTTAAGGAGAGCCTGTGCAAACTCCAGTGCATCTATGTCGCTCACATGAGCGCCGTCACGGAAGCAATATCGATTCGGTTCTCCCGAGGTACTGAAAGCAAAAAATCTCTGAGAATCTCCGAGCAAACCTAGCACACATTCAGTCATACAAATACCCGGGTATCCCATATATTCGCTAAAACTGCTCCAACGATATAGTGAAGCAGTCCCAATCCTGGCTTTCGCAGGATTATCGTGAATATATCTCACACAGTTGAGCAGCTGATCATCGTTAAGAATCGGCACGCTCTTAAATCGATCCTGAAAAACTGGTCCCTTCCGTCCGGTTTTCGCGTTGAAATACATCGCATATGCAGTCGTAACAGAGTGCATGCAATCGCTCAGGTGAACATGTTCATCATCTAGCAACAAGTGAATATGGTTGTCCATAAGGCACCAAGCAATGATATTGACGTCGTATTTTCGGCATTTCGAGGCAAGCAACCGAATCAAATATATCCGATCATCGGCATCCTCAAATATCAGCTGACCACCACAGCCCTTTTGGACGACATGGTAATAGCCGTAAACAGAGATTTCCCGCGCGGTCCGAGTCATACGCATCTCCTCCTCTACAGATAACAAATACGTTACCCGAGTCGGAAAGCTAAATATCACGCAATGAACCGCAACTCGCTTCTATCGGCGAACGGTAGGTAGTAGCTAAAAAAGCCCCGTCCCAAATTAGCTACTTTGGGCAAAAAGAAAGCCGGGTAGCTGCGGAAAACCGCAACTGCCCGGCGATATGCGTGAGGGTAGCTAAACCCCGTCTCAAATGAGCTACTAGAGGAGATTGAGGGGGAGCTGGGGGGCGTCTCCCCAGAGTTTCTCGAGGCGGTAGAAGTCGCGGGCTTCGGGAGTGAAGACGTGGACGACAACCGAACCGTAGTCCATGAGCATCCAAGTCTTCTGCTCGCGGCCCTCGATGGAGAACGGATGCTCGCCGCAAGCCTCGGCGACCTTCTCCTCGATCTCGTCGACAATTGAATCGACCTGGCGGTTGTTGGCACCGGTGGCAAGCACAAAGTAGTCGCACACATCGGAAAGCTCGGTCAGGTCGAGCACCTGAACGTCCTCGCCCTTCTTGTCGTAGGCGGCCTGCGCGGCGGCGCGGGCGACATCCTCGGCGGCGACACCGCTCGCGGACAGCGAGGCGGCAGTGCGGTCGGACGTGGCGACGAAGCTCTTGTGCTCCACACCTTCAAGAATCTGCTCGTCGGTCATGGTCTCGTCGGCCATGGAATACCTCTTTCTAGACAGCCCGAGCTAGCGCAGCTGGGCGTAATGGTTGTAAATCGAAATAGCCGTGGGATAAAGATAGCGCCCGGACTGAATCACATAGACCAAACCCTGCGCAAAACAGGAGAAGAACAACTCGTCGAGCGTCGACTCCCCCACCATCTTGCGCAGCGCATGGGCATAGTCGCCATGACGGTTGGGCTCGATGGCATCGGCCACAAAGACCACCATATCGAGCGGCGTCATGTCGCAGGCACCCACGGTGTGACGGTCGACAGCCTGGAAAACGGCCGGCGACAGCTCGGGAAAAAGCTGCGGAAGCTCATAGGCGGCAACAGGGCCATGCAAAAGCGGCGTCGCGGCAGAAGGAGAGCCGGCAATCTTAATGCCGTAATGCAGAGCGCGCGTGACCAGCTCGTCATCGGAAAGCACCTTGTCCCAGTCGTGGATCAAGCCGGCGGC
>CABVAO010000003.1 GCA_902496335.1 uncultured Collinsella sp. | reverse complement strand
CGAATTAAACCAGTACAGGGAGCCGTTGCACTCGTGAAGGCCGGTAGCCATGGCACCGCCCACGTCGGGCTCGAGCCAGTACCACGTGCCACTCTGAAACAACCATCCGGTATACGCTTTGCCGTCAGAGGTTGCGTAATACCAAGTGCCCTCTTTTAACTGCCAGTAATAAAGAGAGACATCAACATACGCGTAATTCATATCAACGTTTCCGCTAATACCAGAAACTTTTCCGCGGCTTGTATACTGCCAAAAGCTGTAACTGCCGGTATAGTGACATTGGGAGTTGTATTGAGCAATCCAATGATCCCAAGAACCGCTCTTAAATACAGGGTCGGTCAATATATTGTTAAACCAATTTAGGTTTGCATAAATGCCTGGCTTATATCCAGCACTAGAAATCTTATTACAGAATATCTGAGCTCTAGATGCAATTCCGGATTGACGACCATCTGCAATAATTGTCTTGTCCTCAAGATCGTAATACACCGGTAGCCTAGGATTATGCCCCGATAGGCAGTCAATCACCATGGACGCCTCATCGGCTGCCTGTTGATTATCAAAAGCATATGAATAGATATAGACGCCGTAAGGAATTCCGAGTCGCTCGCACTCAGAAATATTTCGATTAAATTGATAGTCAACTCGACCGCCCCAAGATGGAGCGCCAAATCCAACACGCAGAATAGCGAAATCGATACCAGAAGCCTTAACAGCATTCCAGTCAATACGTCCTTGATGCTCACTGACATCGATGCCCTGCGCCGTAGCCCCATCGGGAAGAATGTCCATGGACAATAAGGCTATTCCATCTTCTTCGGAAGAAGCATCCTCTGCGACCAATTGCCCATCCTCATAACGCCAGGAATTCTCAACTAGGGACCGCGCAGCTTCCGCGTTCGAGGGGAAAACAAACACAGAAATGGGCGCAAGGACCATCAGCACCAACAATGCCGAAAATAACTTAAGATGTTTGCTCATGTAAACCTCGTCATTCGTTCTTGTTTGCGTTTAGCTTACAGCATGGCTGTGAAAGATTTCCGAACATCCAACTGGACAAGATGCCATCTAGGACGACAAATAGCTGCACGCAATACCACAATGTAAACAAGAACTTCCCAGCAGGGTGAAACCAAGGACTCCTAGTCCCTACTCTTAGCCCCAAAGAATGCCGACATCAGTTAGCTTTCAAACCAGATGTCAAAAAAGTAGGGGACCCAGAGAGTCCCCTACAACGCGGAATTCTAACGAATCAAGATTACTTTCGATGGGCCCAAAGCAGTCAAACCGGAGATGCGATTTCCATAACCATCACTATGCCAGAACAAATTTTCGCTCGGCGAATTGCCCCAGAAAAAGCCAATGTGGCTATCGTCCGCATATGGGTTGTAAGGATTGAAGAACACAATGTCCCCCTTACGAGCCAAACCACTACGTAACAACTCATCAATAGAGTTGAAATAAGTCACGTTCGCACACGTATCGATAGCGTAGCCGTACCAACGATAAGCGTTTACGCAGCCGCCCCTTCCGGGACCTCCACTCCAAGGGGAATGGCTCTGCTCGGCGGCAATGGGAGCTAAATTCCCGCCCGCCTTCATATATGCATGCGATACAAATCCACCACAATTCATGCCCGTATAACCGTCCCAACGCGGATCACCCTTTGGGTACATGCACGTTTCCTGGCTGAGATGCGTGTCGTAGCGTGTTCCACGGTAATAGCCGTCGTTTTCGTGGCTCATAAGCCAATTGACCAGGCTGGACCTATTGACCCCCAAAACAGAACCAGACGTATTCAACCATGCACCACTTGCATTGAAGTAATAGTCAACGCCATCGATTTTCAGCCACCCGTTAGCAAACATGGCACCCGAAGGCTGGAGCCAGTACCACGTACCGCCCTCATTAAGCCATCCAGTTTTCATCTTGAATGTGGGAGGGTCCATCCAATACCACGCACCGTTGACATATTGCCAACCAGACTTAAGGACACCATTGGAAGATGCGTAGTACCAAGTATTGCCACTTTCGTCAGAAGCGTCTTTCGACATAATCCAACCAGACGCCACGTTAACGACACCATTCGCATCCGCATAGAAAACCGCATCTCCAATATGAATCACACCTGGCAATGAAGACGAGTCAGTACGATCAGCGACTACAGGAGATCCATCAGATGAAGTAGGCAACGGCTCGCTCAGTGCTCCAGACGAATTCGCCCATGCCATACCATCGTTCAAGTTGATCCAGCACGAAGATGCCATTGCACCGGAATCATAAGAAAAATAGCGCTTGCTTCCTACCGCAAATTCACCAGTACGCATTGCGCCGGATACATCATCAAGGTAATACCAGGCGCTTCCGGACTTTATCCATCGCCCTCGTTGAATAGCTCCGTTTGATGCGGCGTAATACCAAGTACCATCAGCAAGTGCCCAGCCTGTTGCCATGGCACCTGAGCTCGTAAGGAAATAGGTGGACGAGCCCACTTGCACAAAGCCCGTGAGCATAATATGGCTTCCTGGATCCAGGTAATACCAAGAATTCCCTAGAAGTAACCAACCTCCATGCAGTAAGCCGTTGGAGTCAGCGTAATACCAGTTGTTGTCAATAAGTGCCCACTGGGAGGATAGCATGGCCCCTGAACTGTTAAAGATATAAGAGGTGCCATTGCATTCATTCAGCCCGGTGGCCATAGAACCGTCTGCAGGATCAAGCCAGTACCAACGACCCCCATCCGAGAGCCAGCCCTTTACCAGAGCGCCAGAGCCGGAAAAATAATGCCAGACAGAAGCATCAAGATGCCATCCGATAAGCATTGCACCAGAAGAAGAGAATCCATACGTGGCTCCCCCAATCTGCAGCATCGCATCGTGGACCATCTTGCCCTCATCATCCAGCCAATACCAGTTGCTGCCGTCTGAAAGCCAGCCTTTTACCATGGCGCCAGAACCGGAGAAATAACGCCAAGCAGAAGTGGAGCCCGTAGAATCTAGGTACCAGCCGACACGCATTGCGCCCGAAGAGGAGAAGGCATACGTCGCACCCCCGACTTGAACCAACCCATCCTGAGCCATTCGACCTTCGTCGTCGAACCAGTACCAGCTACCGTTTATATGTCTCCAAGAAGAAACAGCGATTGTTCCGTCGGACAAGCCCCAACGCCAAAAACCAGCCCCTTCTTCGGGTGATATCCACCCCTGATGCCAAATAATTTGATTCGAAACCTCGGAAGGGGTCTCATTATCCACCTGAGAGTTCTGCTCGACAGCGAAGGTCGATTCGCGCTGAGCATCAACGCCTGACTCGAAGAAGCAATAGCAACGTTAGATGCGGGACCTTCGTCAGTGTTATTCGAATCAAGGGCGTATAACATCGAGGGCGAACCCAAAAGGAGCCCAAAAGAAATGAGGCCCGAAAAAGCCAGCACTCCGAATGACCATTTCTTCATAACAGCACGGTATCCAATCACGCAGCGGCCCCGTCACCTCAGGGCAACGGGGCCTCAATCAAAACTAACTCAGTAATGTGCTAGCCAATTTGCTGGCAGTTTTTGCACTCTCGTGAAGCGCCACGCCTCTGGGCCTCCTGAATAGAGATCTGCGAATAGCCCTTTGCGTCCTTACCAACGGTACGGCACTTATGCGTATGGTAAACATCGCTACCGTTCTTATACCAAACTAAACCGTAGCCCGGAATCCACTTGCCGTCCTCGCCGACATAGTAGGAGCCAACCCAGGCATTCGTAGCCATGGCACCGGAAGACTGGAGGTAGTAGTCGCCGACCCAGGCGTCGTGAGCCATAGCGCCGGAACCGCTAAAGTAGTACCAGGCGCCGCCGACCTGACGCCAGCCGGTGGCCATCGCGCCGGAATCGTCGAACCAGTACCAAACTCCACCAACGTTAGCCCAAGAGTTAGAGGCCATAGCGCCCGAACCTCCGAGCCAATACCACGTGCCGCCATTGCTGAGCCAGCCGGTTGCCATGGCGCCCGAACCGCTCGCATAGTACCAAGAGCCGCCTGCCAAGAACCAGCCAGTGGCCATTGCACCGGAGTCGCCGAACCAGTACCAGGAGCCGCCGAGGCTGCGCCAGCTGTTAGCGACCATGGCGCCCGAGCCGTCGAGGTAGAACCACGTACCGCCGATGTTGAGCCAGCCAGTGACCATCGCACCGGAGGCATTAGTGTAGTACCAGGTACCCGAATCGTTGATCCAGCCAGTCAGCATGACCCCAGATTCGTTGAAATAGTACCAAGCCCCGCCGAGATTATGCCAACCGGTCAATAGCTCACCGTCGGAGGTCGCATAGGACCACTTTCCGTAGATGGAGTCGTAGAACCAGCCACTATGCTGCATGCGGCCATCGGCGTTGGCACCAGGGGTGTTCAGGAAGTAGTTCTTGCCGTCAATCTGAACTCGGCCGTATGCCATATCATGGTTTTCGGGATAGAAGTAATACTTGTCCCCACCGATAGACTGCCAGCCCGACACCGCGGTCCCGTCAGCGCCAAAATAGTACCAGACAGCTTCGTATTCGTTATGCCACTGGTTCGTGACCATGGCGCCAGTTTCGGGATCGAAATAGCGAAGGATGCCGTCCTCGCACCGAACGAGTCCAGTCTTCGGACGACCGTCGGAACACCATTCCGTAATCGGTCCACCGCCAGCAATATCAGCAAATGAGGGCGCCGGGGCAACCGTCATGCAGGCAGCGGCAAATGCAACAACTCCCAGCACTGTTAGTCCGTGCCATCTTTCTCGAAGGTTTTTCATACGACATCCTTTCTCCGAGATTTAAGGCTCTCTTAAGTTATTTTTAAACTATCAATTCAGTATTTCAACGGGAAATCGATAAAAGGTGTCTTTGTGACTGCAATTTAAATATGAGTCGCCACACCTCAACCGTTACGCTAAATAGCTTCTAAGGCAAACTTAGCGCATGAGCGAACTGATTAAACGAGTGAACTGAATAATAAAGCAACAAAATACAAACCTTGGTCATCAATCACATCTACCGCGGGCCGATAACGCCCGCCTCATGTGCTGCGATATAATCAATCTCACTAGATGCCAAATCAGCAAGCCGAAGGAGCTGACGTGCTAACAATTCACTATGGTGATATGGAAAACGTTATCTACAACACGTCCGTTTACTTCGATAACGTATATTCGCCCCAGTGGTTTCAAGACTCCTTTGCCCAAAGGGTCATAAAATCCATCGACAAAGGCACCGTGGTAGGCCCCAATGCAATCGATACCAAGATTCTAGGCATCATTCCTCCCGAGAAACTATCCAGCGGCACCAAAACACTACTGCTTATGTACTTTATGCCGGAGAACGTATATAACGCCTCAAACTGTGGTGACAATTGTGCTTATTGGATTCTGCGAATCGCCGCGCAAAAAGACCTGACGATCAACCTCTACCACATAATGGATTTTGGAAACGGCAAATTCACGGCTGTCATTGCGAACACAGGCGATGTCGTTCACACGATGTTTGACCTTATCCCCATAGCTGGAAAATGCCTAAGGGAGAACTCCTGATGCGCGGATCATACAAGGTAATTATTCAAAATAACCGGGTTCAGTTTAAACTGACCATCAATAGAAATCTAACCATCATCCAAGGTAACAGTGCTACAGGCAAGACAACTCTGCTTGATATGGTGGCAGCTCACGAAGAGCTTGGGGCACAAAGCGGCGTAACAGTAAGTTGCAAAGTGCCCTGTAAAACAATATCTGGAAAATATTGGCGCAGAGATCTCCAAGAGATTTCCAGCAGTATTGTTTTTATTGATGAGGGCAATACTTTTGTTCGATCAAGAGAATTTGCCCATGAAGCAAAACGTAGCTCAAACTACTACGTAATCGTCGCCAGAGAGTCACTGCGCCAACTGCCCTATAGCGTTGATGAAATCTACGGTCTTAAGAACACCAACCGAACCACAACGAAGTATCCCGTTTACTCTCGTGTCTACACCTCTACATATCGTATTTACGGTGATACTGATTTTAGAGGCGAGAGGCCCGAGCTTGTCATCGTCGAGGACACAAATTCGGGCTACGAATTCTTCAGTTTGCTATGCAAAAAGAGCAGCATTAAGTGCATCAGCGCGGGAGGAAAATCAAACATTTGCAACTGCATTATGGACGCACCGGAAAACGACATCCTCGTGATTGCCGACGGCGCCGCCTTTGGACCAGAAATTGCGGAAGCAGCTGCCCTATTGCGCCGAAAGAACATCAAGCTATTCCTACCGGAATCGTTTGAATGGCTCGTGTTGAAGTCGGGATTATTCAACAGCAAACACATTAAGGACATGCTGCTTAACCCCGCTGAACATATCGAAAGCTCAAAGTTCTTTAGCTGGGAGAAGTTCTTTACTGCAGAACTCATCGAATGCTCACGAGACACACGTTTTCGATATGACAAGAGCTGCTTGAACGAGGAGTACTTGAACCCCACCGCTCTTGCGGCTCTTGAGGATACTTTGCCGGAACTTGGCATTACTTCGCACTAAAACGAGAAGTACTCACTGTCGGAGGATAGGTTTGGTCCGAGCCACGGGTCGCCATCGAGGAAGAACTCAGGCCAGCGCTGCATGAACAGTGCCTGCTCGCGCTTCCAGCGGCGCAGCTTTTCCTCGTTGGCCTCTTCCCTGCCGCGCGAGGTGAACTCGTAGTGGTACAGCTCGGCATAGGGCGTAAAGATGGTGCGGTAGCCCGCCTCCCACACACGAAGGCAAAAGTCCGCGTCGTTGAAGCCGACGGCGAATTCCTCGTCGTAGCCTCCGACCCGCTCAAATACGTCGCGTCGGACCATCTGACAGGCGCCCGTCACGGCGCTAAAGTTACCCGGACGCACGGCACGGGCAAGATAGCCCTCACGCTTAGCCGAGAAGTCCTGGTTGGCATGAGCAAGTGCACCACGCACGCCAACCAAAATGCCGGCATGCTGCACCAAATGATCGGCAAAATAGAGCTTGGCACCCACCACGCCCGCATCGGGACGCTGCAGATACCCCATCATCTCTTCGATAAAGTCGGGGCTTATGACCTCGGTATCGTTGTTCAGCAGCAGCAGGTAATCGCCCTTGGCATGCTCAACGCCAAAGTTGATGATCTGGGAGTAATTGAACTCGCCCGGCCAGCACACAACGCGCGCGATACCCTTGCCTTCGGATGCCGCGGCCACGCGCTCCGGCAGGGTTTCGTAATACGCAAACGTCTCCGGGGCTTCGCTGTTGTTCTCCACCAAGACGATCTCGTAGTTGGCATACGTGGTTTTCTGGGCGATCGACATCACACAGGCGTCGAGCGTCTCAACATAGTCCTTGGTGGGAATCACAATGCTCACCAGCGGCGCGGGCTCTGGCAGCGCATAGCGCATACGGTAGACAAACGGCGTCTCGGTCTCCTCGGCCGTTCCGCAAATGCCCAGCGCGTTAAAGTGGCGCTGAAGCGCAAGGCGCCCGGCTTCAATAGCATACGGCTTGCTATCGGCAGATCCGTCGGCGGTGGAACCGGGGTGCACACGCCAGTGATACAGCACGTGCGCAACATGCTCAAAGCGCGCACCCGCTGCAAGGCAGCGGAGCGTCAGATCGTAATCCTGGGCACCCGCAACATCTTCTGGCGACATACCAATGCGATCGATGAGCGCCTTCTCAACCATCAGAAAATGCGTCACGCAGTTATGGCTATAGAGCAGATCAGCGTTGAGTCTGGTCTTAAAGACCGGCTGACCCCACTCCCCCGTTTTCTGAAACATGTCCTCGTCGCAGCACAAGACCTGGGGGCGCTCGCCCTCGGCCGCCTTATTCAGCGCGGAAACATAGTGGAATAACGCGTCCGGCTCCAGAATGTCATCGTGGTCCAAGAACGCGATGTAGTCGCCCATCGCTTGCTCAATGCCTGCGTTGGTGTTGAGCACAATGCCGCCGTTGCCGGGAAGCTCGATGCGACGAATGCGCTCGTCGTGGGCGCCCGCCGCAAGATTGGACACCGCGTCCCATTCGGGCGAGGCGTCCATAAGCAGCAATTCCCAGTTGTCATAGCTCTGGGCTAGCACCGAGTCCAGCAGCTCGCGCAGGTAGACCCGATCAGTCTTGTAGCACGGCACCACAATGTTCACGAGTGGTCTATAGGCAAAAGCCACCGAAGCGACACGCTGGCACGCTAAATCGCCCGGCTTTGCGCGATGCTGCTCAAACCAACGTCGATAAGCCGCGTCGTCTGCACGCGCATCCTTCATGCGGTTCCAGCTGTCGTCGACCATGCCGTTGTACAGGCGACCATCCATGGCGCAAAACCCGCTCTGGATATGCTCTGTGGGATCGCTCACAATCGCGACAAAATCTCGTATATCCTGAGGCATCTCAACGCTCAGAAACGTTTTATTGACGCGGCAACCGTTGCGCTGCGGCACATCGACCTGCGATTCAAACACATGCACGGTGACATCGATGGCATTCATATGCGTATCGAAGATCTGGAACTCGGGTGTGCACTGGGGGTCTCCCGCCCAGGTAACCTCATAGCGCCACACCGCGCCGGCGTCTGCCGGCAAATAGCGAATGGCATCGATCTCGTAGCGACCGCAGCATTCGCCACGCTGCGCATCGCGGATAAGCGCACACAGCGCAGGCTTTGCTTTGTAGTTAATCTTGGATTCCAGCTTAGCCACGCGGCTATCGAGGCGAATGGAGCCCAACCTTTGACCACCGGATGCAAAAAAGACATCCATCGACGAGCCATCCAAAAAAGGAAGCACCAAGACGGCGAGCTCGCGCTCGTAATCGGAAACGGAAGGGCAAAGCGCCAGCACACGACCATGATCGACTGGGAGCATCAGCGACGGCACACGAGAACCGCTCGTCGTCGCATGGGCAAACGCTTGAGAACCCTCCCGCTCAATATGCGCGGCGACATCCTGACCGGCAAAACGAAGCAGCACAAACAGACGGCCCTGACTGCGGCAAAGTGCCAAACGCTTGATACTCATCTACACTTCTCGCTTTCCCAGGGCGTTCGCTGCCATGCGTTTGCAGGCACCCAAGCGCCCAAACCTCAGGACGTCGTAATCGAACATGAGCTTTTTGCACTCACGGGCATTGGGGGCCTTGCTGGTAAGCGCCGCACGCACCATAGCAGCAACAGAAGAAGCGCATTGTGCGAGCGCAGCATCGCTGCCCGCGGCAGAACCGGCAAGCGCCGTGGCAACGGCAGCAAACACCTTGCCGCAGTCCGAACCCAGCAACCTGAGCGCATCGTACAGCACCAGATCGCATAGGAAGTACGCCAGGTCATCGGCATGCTGTGCATCGAGACCGTCGCGCTGCCAGTCAGTCAGCACCGCGGAGTAAATCTTCACGTGCTCCAGCAGACGCGTCTCGTCGTCGTAGCGCATGGCGTCCATGAGCGAGCCTTTGCGCGCCACACGGTAGTCGTACAGCTTGTTCGAGATAAGCGCGGTCTTGTGCGAACGACCGTACACGGCAAAATCGAAGACCTGGTCCTCGCCATACTTAACGGTTTCGTCGAACACGATCCCGTTGCCCAGCAAAAACTCACGCTTGCAGGCGGTGCGCCATGCAAAGGGGCGAGATGCTTCCTTAAACAGCAAGTCAGAGTTATAGCCTTCAAACGACACATCGCGCGGGCTCAACACATAATTAAGCCACGGATACCCCGCCTCCAGCGGATACGGGTTCGCACCAAAGGTCAACACGTCGCAACCCTCGCGCTCAAAGGCATCGACGATCACGCGGCATGCATCGGGCGTAAAACGGTCGTCTGAATCCAAAAACGCAACGATAGGCGCCGTGGACGCAGCGATGCCCGCATTGCGGGCGCTCGACAGGCCACCGTTCTCCTTATCGACCAACGTAAAGCGCGCGTCCTTTTCGCAATAGGCAGCCGCAATATCGCGCGAACAGTCCGGCGAGCCATCGTTGACCAGCACGCCTTCCCAATCGGGCATGTCCTGCGCAAACAGGGAGTCCAGGCACCAGGCCAGGCACTCCTCCACTTTATAGATAGGAACGACAACGGAAATCTTGGGGGTAGCCATAGTCACTCGCTCCTACTGTGCGGCCGGAACGTCATCAGGGTGCGGGTTGTCGCCGTAGGTGCGCTGATACGTCAGCACGCGCCAGACCAGCGGCAGGCCACCGATCTTAAAGTAATGCTTAAACGTATTGAGCTTGCCCGGCTTCTTAAAGTCAAAGCGCGAATCGATATAGGCGCGGGGCGACTTGATCATCAGACGCAAGTCGGTCTCGCCACGCGGATCGAACAGCGACAGGTCAAAGCGACCGGCATCCCAATCGGCCTTGAGCTCGGACGAGGCTTTCTTCCAAAACTGCTCGCGCAGCTCATCGACCAGACGCTCATCATTCCAACGGTACGTATCGACCTTCATGCGCATTAAAATGCCCTGAAGCTGAGCCTTGAGCTCGGGACGCTCGTCCAAAAAACGTTGCATCTCGGCATATTCGTCGCACACGCAAAACACCTTGTTGGGCGAATTTACAGAGCTCTTCTCATTGTCCTGGCGATAGCACAGGATGGGGTCCGCAATAAACGCGGCACGCTCGGCGCACGCCCAGACCTTAAAGTTAAAGCCTGCGTCCTGATACGAGGCGCCCGGCGTGGGAAGGAACCGAATCTGATTGTCGTTGAGGAACTCGCGCCGATAGATGGCAGACCAAATGGAAGGTTTGCGGTAGAAGATGCCCGGGCGATCGACGGGGCGATACGCGGCGCCCGTCATATGCTCGTCGATAATTCCAAACAGCTCACGGCGCTCGCTGGGCGTGGACCAATACAGGTAAAAGTCGCCCTTAACCACATCGGCATGCTCAGCATCGGCCTTGGCGACCAACTTTTTGAGCGAATCCTCAAACATAAAGTCGTCGGACTCAAGGATGCCCACGTACTCACCGCGCGCCATCTCCAGACCGCAGTTCATCGAGTCACCGTAGCCGCTGTTGGCTTTGTCGATCATCTTTACACGGGGATCGCGCTCCATGTACTCGCGGATGATATCTGGCGAGCTATCGGTGGAGCCGTCGTTGATACAGATGATCTCGATGTCCTTGAGCGTCTGCGCCACGGCGGAATCGAGGCACTCGCGCAGGTAGCGCTCAACATTGCAGATGGGGACAAGCAGCGAAACTTTAGGGTTATCAGAGTTCTGCAAGAGAACCTCCTGTTGAATAGCGTGTAACAGGGTTATTTTAGCAGCCGAGTTGCGGCGGGCGGCAGCGCTTGGAATTAGATAAAGCGCTCCAGGCAGGCTTTGAGACCGCGAGTCGAAAGATAGAACAGCGTGGCGTCTGCCATCGAAACGCCCGAGGTCGCCGCAACGAGCTTGTGGGCAACACGGCGAACGGCGCCCTTAGCAGGCATATCCGCCCACTCAGTTCCCAAAAATGTCGTGAGGTCCATGTTGACGCAAGCCGCCACGCGATGGAAGTCGTCGGCATCCAAGCGCGCTAGGTCGAACACAATTAGGTCCAAAAACCAAGTTATCAGCTCGCCGGGGCACAGGTCCCAAAGACCGTAGGCCGCCCAGTCCTCCAAGACCTCCTCGAGCATCCTCATGTGGGCGTCAAGCTTTTTGGCGCGAGCCTCGGCACTGTTGAACTCGTGCGTCGCCGATTCACTCTCCATCACGTAGTGGTAGAACTTGTCCGGCATGACGACGGTCTTGCGGGCAAGCGCATAAGCCGCAAATTGGAAGACGACGTCCTCGCCCAAAGCCAAACCGGGGGCGAAGCGAATACCTTCGCGATTGAGCAGCTCGCGCGAAAAAGCCGCGCGGCAGGCATAGGGCTGCGCATTCGAATGGAACAGCAGTTGGGGATCACGGGCGCCGAAGGTACCAGCTTTGGGGCTCATGAGTTGCTGGACGCGTTTGGGGGCAGCATCGGCAGGTTCACAGACGCCGCCAAAAACGGCGGCCTCGGCATCCGCAGACTCCATGGCATGCAGCACGCGCTCGACCGTCTGGGCATCGATGTAATCGTCGGCGTCCACAAAAAAGACGGTCTCGCCCTCGGCAGCATCGATACCGGCATTTCGAGCGCACGAGACGCCCGCGTTTTCCTGGTCAATCACCAGTACACGATCGTCGGCCTGCGCGATCTGGCGCAACGCGTTCAACGAATCATCAGTCGAACCGTCGTTGACGCAGACAACCTGAATCGAGCGCTCGGACTGGGCCAACAGCGAATCGAGGCATCGCTGAATCGAGCGCGCAGAGTTGTAAACGGGGACGACAATGGTAGCTTTAGGACACGAGGCCTCTCCCATGCCGACCTACCCCCTCAGCGATTCGATGAGGAAGGCAGCAACCACGCCTGGGCCTCCAACCGAGGCGTAATACTTAGCACGCCCCAAGGCACCATCCGTCGCAAAGCTCGGATGCTCGTCAACCCAGCCCTCAGGATCTTTGAGGATAGCAGTGAGATTTGCGCGCTTCCACGGCTTGAGGTCGTCAAGCGAAAACTCCCCGGCGTCCAAGGCAGCTTGGAACTCCTTGGCCATCTGAACCAGGAACTCCTTATAGAACTTGGGCGCCAGGCGCACGTAGTTCCACATGTACGAATCGTACTTAATGAGCTGATTGAACTTGAGCATGCGCTCGACGTCATCACTTGCGTGGTCGCGGGCATAATCCTCTCGAATCCAACGCTCAATCTCGGCATACTCGGTATTGACGCAAAAGACCTTAGCCGAAGAATTGACCGAGGAATTCTCGTTGTCCTGTCGATACGACAAAACAGCATCATGCAGGTAAACAGCCTTATCGGCGCACGCGATCACCTTAAAGGCGAATGACGTGTCCTGAAAGGATGCCCCCGGAGTCGGCAGGAACGTAATGCCGTTGCGCTCAAGAAAATCGCGACGGTACACTGCCGACCAAATCGACGGCTTTTGCTTAAAGAACTGCGTCGTATCGCTCGGGTGCACTGGCTTGCCACAGTCCTTGGCTTTAAACATCTCGTGCAGCGAACGGCGCTCCTCGGGCTTAGACCAGTAGAAATCAAAGTTCGCCTTCGCAAAGTCGGCATTATTGCTATCGGCGGCCGAGACAAGCTTTTCGAGTGCGTCGGACGCCATAAAGTCATCGGACTCCAAGATGCCCACGTACTTGCCACGCGCCATCTCCAGACCGTGGTTCATCGAGTCGCCGTAACCGCTGTTGGCCTTGTCGATCATCTTGACGCGCCTATCGCGCTCCATATACTCGCGAATAATCGCCGGCGAGTTGTCGGTCGACCCGTCGTTAATGCAGATGATCTCAATATCCTTGAGCGTCTGCGCCAGGGCGGAATCGAGGCACTCGCGCAGGTAGCGCTGAACATTGTAAATGGGAATAAGCAGCGACAGAACAGGGCTGCCAGAGGCGTTAGTAGACAAATGTGCTCCTTAGGAAATACCTGTCGTTTCATGGTATCAAAGGGTCAGCGCGCCAGCGGGCGTTTATATAATCTATGGAGCCCGCAGAGGCAAACCAATAAGAAAGGACGTCATGCAGCCCAAAGCCGCACGCAACATACCCACCGAAGCGCTGCGTTTGGTCGCGGTCGCCGGCATCGCGGTGTTCCACACCTTTCAGTGGACCTTCCAAGCCGTCTGCGTCGGCGCCGTGGAATATGCCCCACTTGCGATGTTCCCCTATTCCGGCGTACTCGGTTTTATTAACTTGCTTGGCTGCTGGGCCAACGAGGTCTTCTTTATGATCTCGGGCTATTTTCTCATCGCTTCGGCCGCGCGTGCTTGGGACGGTGGAGCAACGTGGAAGTCGCAAATGCAACGGACGGCGCAGCGCCTTGGCAAGGTCATTATGCCCACTGCGTTTTATTGCCTCGTGGCGCTCGCGTGGTCCACGGTCGTCTCACCCATTCCCGATGTTACCCTCAATACGCACTATTGGTACACGCTTGGGCTTGAGTTTATCTGGGTCTATGCCGCCACAGTTTTCATGGCGCCATGGTTTGGACTGGCCAAGAGCCGACTCTCCCAGAAAACCTACACGACGACGGTCATCGCCGTTGGAATCCTCGTATTCGTTGTTAACGGGTATTTGGCCGCCATGAGTGCGACAAGCGCCGGCGAGTTTTCTTGGCTCCAAAAGCTCATGAGCGCTACCACGTACGTAGTCGCGTTTTTGATCGGCGGACTGCTCCGCGACGTAACCGACGCCATGGATTCGGACAGGGCGGGCGCCTTGGGCATGCGCTCGCTCGTAACGGTTTTGGCGCTCGCCACCATCCTGGAAGGAGCACTCTCCTTCACCGGCAACCTCACGGCGATGGCAGTCCTCTCCTACAAATCAACCTCGTTGATCTCGTTTGCCCTCGCTGCCGCCTCTCTGCTCTTTGCGGCGACCCGGCGCAGGGCCTCAGGCAATCCACGGACCGCAGGTGTCATCGTCACCTTATCGACCGCCACGCTTGGTTTCTATGTGATGCAGTCGCTCACCAGTAGCCTGTGGCGTCCCGTCTTCAATACGTTGCTCGCAAACATACTGATCAGCCAAAACAGCCCGGCAGCTATATGTATCGTCACGGGTATCGTCATTAGCATCGTCTTTGCTCTGGCACTTCTCATCATCGATGCAACTAGAAGTCTTATTGAACGCAAGCTCAAGAGGCAATAGACACGCTGCCGTCAGACGCTAAAGCCGCTACAGCCGTGGCAGGTTCCTGCGTTTTATTCAAAGCTTGCCGCCAAGGTGCGCCGAGCCTTTACAATAGGACAGTCCCAAGGACGTATTCGATAGCTTCCGCGCTGCACTCACCCGCCGCGCGTGAAAGGATATATTGCCCCATGCCTTCAACCCTTCCCGCTCCCATCGATAAGCTCGCCATTGTCGTCGTTACGTACAAGCGCCAGGAACTCCTGGCCAACTTGTTCGACTCCATGACCGAGCTCACGGCAGCGCCCTGGCGCATCGTGATCGTCGATAACGAGAATTCGCGTGAGACCGAGGCCATGTGCACCGCATTCAACGAGCGCCTGGCCAACCTGTGGGGCACCGACATCGAACAGCCCGACGCGAAGGGCGGCACCGACCGCGTCATCTACGCACCACAGCTCGAAAACGGCGGCGGTGCAGGTGGCTTCTCCGCCGGCACCAAATGCGCCTACGACCTGGGCGCCCAGTGGTTCTGGGTGATGGACGACGACGTGCTCGTCATCCCCGAAGGCATCGAGCGTCTTGCCAAGTGGACCGACCGCTACGATGTCATCCAGGGTTCGCGCCTGGACTTTGACGGCGGCGCCTTCTTTTGGCAGTACCAGCTCATCCTTTCGCTTGGTATCCCCAACCCCATCGCTAAGTGGGACCTGGGCCCCAAGGGCTACCGCGCCATGAACCAGTTGTGCTTTGAAGGCGGCCTGTTCTCGCGCCGCGTGGTCGACAAGATCGGCCTGCCGGATGCGCGATTCTTCATCTACGGCGACGATGCCTGCTACGGCTACGTGGCCAGCCAGCACTTCCCCGCCGCCGTTGTTGCCGACGTGGTGCTCAAGCGTGCCCGCGCTGTCTCTAACTGGGATATCGCCGGCAAGCGCCAGCTCAACTCTACGAGCGACACCAACCGCTACTACATCATGCGCAACCGAGGCTTCCTCGCTCGCTATATGCAGATCTACGGTGACTACCACCCCATGCTGTTCCGCCTGGGCAATGCCGCGACCTTCTGCAAGGAATTCATTCGCCTGGCTGCGGTCGATAAGTGCTTTAGGACCGGTATTCCGGCGCTGCGCCGTGGCATGAAAGACGCCCGCAAGATCATCAAGGATCCCAACTGGAAGCCCATGCCGCCCATGAAGGACGCGGAACAGTAAAGGGCTTTCGCCCGCCGCTACAGACGTTGGCACACCACGGACGCACGCTGCCCATCAAAACCGAACCCCCAGCGCATGCGACCCACGCCGGGTCGCGGCACACGGATTTCGTCGATACCGTCGCGCTCTATGTCGAGCAGCGCCTGCACGGCCAGCAATTCCAGGCCCAGCGCATCCACACCGGGGTCATACATCATGTTAATCGTTATCAGCGGACGTTCATCGAGCATACCGATCGTATCGGCTATGTCGAACACGGCGCCCGTAGGAAAAACCTGGATGTCCCAGCGATCCGCGCCACACTTTCGCCTCGAAGCAGGATTGGCATAGCCCGGCAATCCAAAGCAGAGTCCTTGCAAGAGTAGGTGATATGGCAGCGGTGTATCTGGGTCGGTCGCACCGATTCCCGCATCTCCCAAGATGCGGCTTAGCGCCCGCCTCACGGTATCCTCGTTCCCATGGCACAGCCCGTCGCGAAACGCATCGACGTCTCGAATGTCTTCTGCAGCGCACTCAAACCACTCAATAATCACTAGACGCAAGGCCTGACGAAGCTCGTTATTGGGCAATCGCAAAGCACAGAGGCGATCGCCATACTCTGGCTCCTCAGTCATATCTGTCGTCAGGAAACCTGACAGATACAGCGCCGTCCACAAGCCATCATCAGGCGAGGCCCCTAGCCCCGCAGCGCCCAAACAAAGCGGGACCCCAACGCATCCATGGGCCTCGAGCAAATCAAACAAGACCGAAAGGCGGTCGAGATTCCAGTCACTAACTACCCTACTCAGGCAATCCGCATACCCATACAGATCGGCACGCACGGGCGCCGTGCAGCCTCGGTCCAGAAAACCGATCACACGCGCTGGACTCGAGCAATAGGCCCTACCAAACCGATATCCCTCGAGCCATTCACGCGCATCATCCAGGTATTCCTCGCGCCCAACATGATTCAACAGAGCCTGGACCTCGGCATCCGAAAAGCCGAAACAACGGTCACACCAGGTCGAAAGCGGCGCCGTCAGACAATACGAGCAGCCATGCAAAGAAAGCGCCGCTTCGGCAGGGCCGGGATACTCCCCCATCAAACACGTCAGCCGCAACGAATCGCGCGCAGTGGCAATGGCGTCGAACAGCACGCGATCGAATAGCCCTGCCGGATCGGCGTCGGAAGCGTCCCTCGCGCTCGCACGGCGAGACCACGCCGCATCGTACCCATCAACGAGCAATACAACCTGCTCATCGCAGGCCATCTCCAGCAGCTCAATGAGCACACCGAGCACCGAGTCAACCTCGTCCGCGCTCGCCACGCCACGCGCAACACGTTCGATGTGACGCACCTTATCTCGAGCTAAATCAGGAGCCTCCAAGAGCGCCAACAAGCGAGCGCACTCGCCCGAAAGGGCATCGCGCACGACGTCGGCAATAGCGGCACCACGCCTCGCAGCGCCAGAAAAGTCCAGCGATATCACCGGATAGCAAGCATATTCATCCCGATAGCGCCCACCGTCTGCATCCCAAATCTGAGCATTGGCAAACAAACGCTGATCAGCGCGACCAACCGCTGGACGCTCCAGAAAAGCCCTGAGCGTCGACAAGTTCATGCTTTTGCCAAAACCCTCGGGTCGACAGCACACCACAACGGACGCGTCGCAGTCCAACACATCGGCAATAAACATGGTCTTGTCGACCAGCGTGCAGCAACCAAGAGCCTCCGCATAGTCGTGCATGCCAATGGGCAAAGCCGCATCGTCGGCACAGCCGATCAAACGCACGCCAAAGCCGTCAGCACAACCATTATTTGCCTGTTCAGACACCAAAACGTTCCCCCTAAATCGCAACACGACGCCAATTGTAATAACCGCATCGCATGTACCGATGTCGCCGCGCAAACATATCGGGCAACGGTAGCAACAAGAGGCGTGAGGGGGGCACAACTAATCGTTGCACAACAAAACGGGGCCCGACGCATTCGCACCGGACCCCGTCCCGACTCTTTAGTTATCTGGCAGCCGAGAGGCTACTCCTCCGAGCCGTCCTCCCCAGAAGCCTTCTTCTGCTGATCGAGCTTATGCTTACCGCTTACGATAGACGTAGCGCCCAGTGTGGCCAAGCTTGCACTGGCAAGGCTCGCCATAACGATAAGGTCGCCCGTCTTGGGCATGTTACCGCCAGATGACTTGGTCGTTGTAGTCGTCGTGGTGGTCACCTTTTTGGAGTCATTTTGCTCCTGGTTCCGGTTGTCAGTGTTGCCTTTACCGTTGTCCTCGCCCTGCTGCTTTCCGTCCTTGGTCTTGCCCTTGCTCTCGTCCTTCTCCTCAGATTCAGACTTCTTATCCTCGTCCTTCTCCTGTTCGGACTTGTCGCCCTTCTCCTCAGAGCTAGAACCCTTATCGGATTCGGTCTTCTCGGAAGCCTTGTCCTTGGAGTCGTCCCTTGCGGCCTCGGTCTTTTCCGTGGAACCCTGATCAGAGTTGTCCTTGTTCTGGGCCGAGCCCTTATTGACGCCAGCCATCAGCGAAGAACCCAGCGTAGAACCAAGCTGCTCGGAGAAAGAAGACTTCTTGTCCGGCGAAGCAACGGGAGCGTCCGGCGCCTTATTCGAGTCGTCCTTGGAAGCATCGGAATCAGGGGTCGTGTCAGAGCCGGAGCCGTTGTTAGAGCCGGTGTCAACGGACGAATCGCTCGAGCCAGTAGATGAGTTAGAGGTGTCAGCGCCGGTCGAACCAGAAGCGTCGCTGTCCGTATTGCCGGCAGAGCTTGAAGGCGAATCGCCCGCAGCAGAGCCGTTCAAATCGGAGCCGTTCGAGGTAGAGCCGTCGTTGGTAGCGCCACCAGCAGAGCCATTACCGTCAGCATCGGTCGAGGGCGCATCCATCCTGTCATCGTTGACATCGTCACTCGAGCCGTCATTCGAATCAGGTGTCTGCGAGGGCGCCGGCGTAGGCTCGGGCTGCACGGGCGTCGCAGCGGCAGCCTCATCCTCGGCGATATAAGCCAAGCAGTCCTTCAGCTCATTCTTATAACGGTTCTTCCAGCCCTCATGATACTGGGGCTGGCTCGAATACTTGGTGGCGACATTGTTGACCACGCTATTGGAGAGCGCCGTCACAAACTCACGGTCAGTCATATCATTAGAAAGATTCGCCCAGCGGAAAAAGTCCCTGCAGCCACCAGTGCCGCACATGTTGGTAATGCTCCACACCATGCCCTTGACGCAGTCGGCGCGGCCCGAAATATCAATACCCAGGCCGCTCTTGAGCCACGCCTCGGTCACCGCATAGTACGAGTTGTACGCATAAGCATCTTGAAGTGCTGAGAACTCAACAGGATCGGTGTTATACGCACCTTGGAAGGCATCCTGCGCGATATGGCCCAGCTCGGTGAGCTGGCCGTTCTCGTACATGGCATTGCTCGTGTTGGAAATCTCGCTGCCGCGATCAATCGCATCCTTGAGCATGCTGTACTTGGCAGAATCGTAGTTGTAAACCTGCTTCATAAACAGAATGAGCGACCAGCGGCGATCAAACTGATAGTAACCCAGTGCGTTATAGCCGTCACCATACGAAAATCCCTGGTTGTAGTTACCATGGCTCTCGTACTTGGTAAAGTACTTCATCTCGGGAGTCACGTTGACAAACGAAACGCCCTGGACCGACCTCAGCACGCCCGAGAAGGACTGCTGGGTGTAGAGACCCTTATCGATATCGGTGGCATCCGAGGCAACGCCCGGCGTGGGCTCCTCGGCAGCGGCGGGTGCCGGCGCGGAAACGGCGCCAAACGAAAGCGCCAACGTCAGGCCCGCGACAATAGCAGAATGCTTGGGCTGCATAAGATCCTCCCTGCATTGGTGTAATTAAAGTTCAGTTTGCAAAGATAGAAATCAGTATTGCAGCTCGCCCGTTGTTACACAACAACCCCTCGGTAAACGGCAACAACCCTCCGCGAAATCTTAAGGAATTAGACAAACTGGTCGTCGGGCGCCAACAGAAGCTCGCCGTAACGTTTCGTCAGCCCGTCTCTCAACTGACAGAAAGCGGGAATATAGACGTTCAAGATGCGCTGAATCAAATCTTGAGCGAGCTTGTTGTCGTAGATATGGACGTTCGTATTGCGGTCTCTGAGCATATCCAGCCAGGCTGCCTCATCAATAAAGTCGTAGAATCGGTAGGACTCCTTCAAGATGGCACGAGGAGACCCCGACGCGGCAAGCGTGGCGCCCTCATACTCGAGCAGACGCTTAAGGAGCTTCCAGCTCAGTTCAAATTGAAGATTGAACTTATTAATCAATCCACTCTGAACAAAATCATTGTTGAGATCCTGATTGGGCGCATCCTCAAGATTCGCCAAGGCGCTAACAAAGTTCTCATATTTTTTCATACAGAATCACACCATCCTTGGCAATCTCATCGAGCAATTGCTGCGATAGGGACTCGTCGAGATTGACGACATCTACATCTAAAAGAGTATCAAGATGTTCCTCGATCAAATATGAGAAACGGCCGAAATCCCGGCAACCTGCTACGGCGATGTCAATATCGCTCTTGGGCAAGTTGTCGCCTCGAGCACGAGAACCAAACAACACGACCTTCTCGGCGTCACATTCCCGAGCAAAAGCTTCGATTTGCTTATACACCTTGTCAAGAGATGCCATTTGCACCCCTACAGCTTAATGTCAAAGTTGATCTCGGGGACGGCGGCCAGGTCGGCCAACGTCACGCCGTCAACATAGTTCTCGATGACCTCGTCCAGGCCGCGCCAGAACTTGACGGTGGAACACAGGTCGCTGCGGGCGCAGCTGTTGTCGATGCCATCGCACGCCACCGGAGCCGTACTGCCCTCGACGGCACGCAGGATGTCGCCGGCACGCACCTCGGCGGGGTCCTTGGCCATCATGTAGCCACCGCCCTTGCCGCGCACGCTCTTAAGCAGGCCCGCCTTCATAAGCGGACGAACCAGCTGCTCCAAATACTTTTGTGAGATATGCTCGCGGTCGGCAACCTCGCGCAGGGCAATCTTGCCCTCGGCGTCACCGAGCGCCGCGATATAGATCATCAGTCGGAGGGCATAGCGGCCCTTGGAAGAAATGAGCATACCTACCCTCCCATCGCATCTGGGACAATATAACCAGCTTTGTTTGTCCCAAATCTTAAGTAAATGAGACAAACACAACAGGTTATTTTGTCCCAGAATTTGAAAAGTCGAGTGGATTAGTCGGGTTTTCCCTTGACTAACGCCGAACCCATAGTAACTTTATTCCGAGAAGATTCCTAGGGTTTAGTACACCTATGAGTACACCATATACAGAGAGGGACAGCATGAGCGCAAATCCGCTGCTTTCCATCGAAGGTCTGACCGCCTCCGTGGACGAGAAGACCATCCTCCACAACGTCAACCTCAACGTCGCCGCCGGCGAGACCCACGTTCTGATGGGACCTAACGGCGCCGGCAAGTCCACCCTCGGCCACCTGGTCATGGGCGACCCCGTTTACACGGTCAACGACGGCCGCATCGTCTTTGACGGCCAGGACATCACCGAGCTCACCACCGACAAGCGCTCGCGCGCCGGCCTGTTCCTGAGCTTCCAGGCCCCGGTCGAGATTCCGGGCGTGCCGCTGTCGAGCTTTTTGCGCGCCAGCATCGCCGGCCGCCCCGGCCTGGAGATGAAGGGCAAGGAGTTCCGCCGTCGCGTCAAGGAGCTCGCGGCCGAGCTCAACATGGATACCGCCTACCTCAACCGCGAGCTGGGCGTGGGCTTCTCGGGCGGCGAGAAGAAGAAGGTCGAGATGCTCCAGCTCCTGTTGCTGCAGCCCAAGCTCGCCATCCTCGACGAGACCGACTCGGGCCTGGACGTCGACGCGCTTTCCACCGTCAGCCACGGCATGGACGCCTACCGCAAGAGCTGCGACGGCTCCATGCTCATTATCACGCACAACACGCGCATCCTGGAGCACTTGGATGTCGACCGCGTCCACGTTATGGTCAAGGGTCACATCGTGCGCGAGGACGACGCCTCGCTCATCCCCTGGATCGACAAGAACGGCTTTGAGACCTTCGAGCGCGAGGCCGCCGAGCAGCGCGCCCAGGCCGAGTCCGCCGCTGCCGAGCAGCAGGCGTAAAGGGGCGACGCAATGACCAAGAACCGCACCGAGGTCGCGGACATCGACCGCAGCCTCTACGACTTCACCTATGGCGAGGAGGGATTTGAGCGCCTCGACGCCGGCATCACGCCCGACATCGTGCGCGAGATCAGCGCCAAGAAGGACGAGCCGCAGTGGATGCTCGACCTGCGCTTAAAGTCCCTCGAGATCTTTAATCGTTTTCCCGACCCGACGTGGGGCCCCTCCATCGAGGGCCTGGACATGGATAACATCGTCACCTATGTCAAGCCCAACACCGATCAAAAGCACGACTGGGAGTCGGTGCCCGACGACATCAAGAATACCTTTGAGCGCCTGGGCATCCCCGAGGCCGAACGCAGCTACCTGGCAGGCGTCGGCGCGCAGTACGACTCCGAGCTCGTCTACCACAACATGCAGGACACCGCCTCCAAGATGGGCATCGTCTACTCCGGTATTGAGGAAGCCCTGCACGACCCGCAGTGGGAACCGCTCATCCACGAGAAGTTTATGACGCTCATCCCACCCACCGACCACAAATTTGCGGCCCTGCACGGCGCCGTATGGTCGGGCGGCTCGTTTGTCTACGTGCCCAAGGGCACCAAGTTGGACTTCCCGCTGCAGAGCTACTTCCGCCTTAACGCCAAGGGCGCCGGCCAGTTTGAGCACACGCTCATCATCGTCGAGGACGATGCCGACCTGCACTTTATCGAGGGTTGCTCCGCGCCCAAGTACAACGTGGCCAACCTCCACGCCGGCGCTGTCGAGCTTTTTGTGGGCAAGCGCGCGCACCTGCGCTACTCGACCATCGAGAACTGGTCCAAGAACATGTACAACCTCAACACCAAGCGTGCGCGCGTGGACGAGGACGGCGACATCGAGTGGATCAGTGGCTCCTTCGGCAGCCACGTGGGCTACCTCTATCCCATGAGCGTGCTCAACGGCCGCCGCGCCCGTTCGAGCTTTACCGGCATCACCTTTGCCGGCGCCGGGCAGAACCTCGACACCGGCTGCAAGGTCGTGCTCAACGCGCCCGAGACCTCGGCAACCGTCGAGACCAAGGGCATCTCCAAGAGTGGCGGCATTCAGACCTTCCGCAGCTCTATTGTGGCGACACCCAAGGCCGAGGGCTCCAAGGCAACCGTGAGCTGCCAGTCGCTGATGCTCGACGACCAAAGCCGCTCCGACACTATTCCGGCCATGGACATCCGCGCCAAGAACGTCGACATCGGCCACGAGGCCACCATCGGACGTATCGGCGACGATAAGGTGTTCTACCTGATGAGCCGCGGCATCTCGGAGGAAGAGGCCCGCACCATGATCGTCAACGGCTTTGCCAACCCGGTCTCCAAGGAGCTGCCGCTGGAGTACGCCGTCGAGATGAACAACCTGATCAAGCTCGAGATGGAAGGAGCGATCGGATAATGAAACAGGAAACCAACACCGCTGCCACCACGCTCGAGCAGGTCAACGCGATGCCGGCCGCCACTTGGGGTTGGCTCAAGATGAACCAGACCAAGCTCGAGCTCTCTGACGAGCTTGCCGCCGCTCCCACCGAGACCGTTGAGGTCGAGGGCCTGGACGAGCAGTTTGCCGGCTCGGACGACGCCTTCGATGCCGCCATGGAAGCCATCGCCGAGCGCTTCCCCGAGCGCCGCGCCTCCGCGCCCGGCGATGCCGCCGACCGCGCCCGCATCACGCCCGAGACCGAGCTCGACGTGCCCGCAACCTCCGTCTACCAGGCCGGCGCCATTAAGCTCGAGGAAGAGCTCTCCCCTGCTGAGGCCTTCGAAACCGGCATGGGTGAGGCTGCCTACGCCTACTTGGCCGAGCACGCTACCAAGCGCATCGTCATCGATGCACCCGCATACAAGCACGCCACGGTTACCGTGCGCGTGAGCGGTGTCGATGCAGCCGCGGCCATCGCCGCCATCGACGTCGTCGCCCGTCCTCAGTCAACGCTCGATCTGCTTATTGCCCTGGACTCCCCCGTTACCGGCGAGGGTGTCGTGGGCTCCGTGCTACGCGTGTGCGCCCACGAGTACGCCACCGTCAACGTGACCTGCACGCAGACGCTCGACGATAGCTGGATCGCGCTCGACGACACCGGCCTGTTCCTGGACGAGGGCGCGCGCGTCAACGTGCAGCACACCGTCCTGGGTGCTGGCGCCAGCGCCACCGGCCTTGCCGGCGACCTGCTAGGCGATACCGCCAAGGTCACCATCGATACTGACTACCTGGGCGCCCGAGAGCAGGTGCGCGACTTTAACTACGAGCTGCGCCACCGCGGTCGCAAGACCGAGTGCGAGATCGACGCCAACGGCGTGCTGACCGGCACGTCCAAGAAGGTCTACCGCGGCACCATCGACCTCGTGCACGGCTGCAAGGGTGCAACCGGCACCGAGCGCGAGACGGTGCTTTTGGCCAACAAGGGCGTCGACAACAAGACCGTTCCCGTCATTCTCTGCGACGAGGACGACGTCGCCGGCAACCACGGCGCCACCATCGGCCACGTCCGCGACGAGCAACTGTTCTACCTCGCCTGCCGCGGCCTTGACCAAAACGCCGTCGAGGACCTGTTCGTCCGCGCCAAGCTGGAGGACGCCGCACTTTCCGCCACCGACGAGCGCACCCGCGCCGCCGTCGTCCGCCTGGGCAACAACCTGATCGATAACTTTGAAGAGGAGCTCGCATGATCGACACCGAGCACGTTAAATGCGATACCTGCACCGCCCCCGAGCCCATGGAGCTCGACGCCAGCGACGAGGCTTCGCGCGGCTGGCCCACTGTGGACATCGAGACCAACCCCTACAAGGGCCAGTTCCCGCTGTTCCAGCAGCACCCCGAGATCGCCTTCCTCGATAGCGCCGCCACCGCGCAGCGCCCTGCCTGTGTGCTCGAAGCCGAACGCGACTTCTATCAGCGCATGAACGCCAACCCCCTGCGCGGCCTGTACTCGCTGTCCGTCGAGGCCACCGACGCCATCGCGAAGGTCCGCCAACAGATCGCCGACCTCATCGGCGCCGTCCAGGCCAACGAGGTCGTCTTCACCCGCAACACGAGCGAGTCGCTCAACCTGGTCGCCAAGAGCTTTGCACCCACGGTGCTCGAGCCCGGTGACGAGGTCGTCATCACCATCATGGAGCACCACTCCAACCTAATCCCGTGGCAGCAGGTCTGCCGCGAAACCGGCGCCAAGCTCGTCTACCTCTACCCCACCAAGACCGGTCAACTCACCACCGAGGAGGTTCTGTCCAAGGTGGGCCCCAAGACCAAAATCTTGGCCGTGGGTCAGGTGTCTAACGTGCTGGGCGTCGAGAACCCGGTCAAGAATCTCGGCAAGCTCGTGCACAAGTACGGCGGCTATCTGGTCGTCGACGGCGCGCAGTCGCTGCCGCACATGCCGGTCGATGTGGCCGATCTGGGCGCCGACTTCTTTGCCTTTAGCGCGCACAAGGCCATGGGCCCCATGGGCATCGGCGTGCTGTGGGGCAAAATGGACCTGCTCAACGCCATGCCGCCCATGCTCACCGGCGGCGAGATGATCGACTCGGTCACCGAGCAGGACGCCGTCTGGGCGCCCGTTCCCGAGAAATTCGAGGCCGGCACGCAGGACGCCGCCGGCATCTTCGCCACGGGTGCGGCACTCGACTACCTGGTCAACACGGTGGGTTACGAGAACATCCAGGCCCGCGAGCAGGCACTCGTCCACTACCTGATGGGTGAGCTCATGCAGCTCGACTTTGTCCAGATCATCGGCTCCATCTATTGGGACAACCACCACGGCGTTGTGAGCTTTAACGTCAAGGGCATCCACCCGCACGACGTCGCGAGCATCATGGACATGGACGGCGTCTGCATCCGCGCCGGTCACCACTGCGCGCAGCCGCTGCTTACCTGGCTAGGCGTCGAGAACCTTGCCTGCTGCCGCGCCAGCGTGGCCTTCTACAACGACAAGGCCGACATCGACAAGTTCATCGCCGGCCTGCATCACGTTTGGAGCACGTTCAATGGGTAATCTGTACACCTCCACCACATTTATGGAGCACAACTCGCACCCCGACTATAAATACGAGATGGATGCTCCCACGCACGAGCACGACGGCATCAACCCCAGCTGCGGCGACGAGCTCACCTTGCAGCTGCGCGTCGAGAACGGCGTGATCGAGGAGGCCTCCTTTACCGGCCACGGCTGCGCCATCAGCCAGGCCAGCGCCGACATCATGGCCGACCTCATCACCGGCGAGACCGTCGAGGAAGCTCACCGCCTGGCAGAGCTCTTCCTCGCCATGATCCGCGGCGAGCAGCTCTCCGAGGAAGACCTGGAAGACCTGGACGAAGCCGCCCAGCTCCAGGACATCTCGCACATGCCCGCCCGCGTCAAATGCGCCGAGCTCGCCTGGCGCACCCTCGACGGCATGCTCGAGGGGCAAAATAATCAGTAGTATTTATCCCAAATCTTAAGAATTTCGTTGGCCGAATCGCTTGACAAGAGCGGTTCGGCCATTTTCTATTCCGAGAGCTCAGCCTGTGCCTTCACCCGCGCATAAGCGCGCACGATACGAGAGGCGGTACTTTTGCCGATCCCGGTATACCGCTCAATCTGGCGCACCGTAAAGCCGGCATTGTTCAATCCAACAATAACGGTATCGCGCTGCGCCGGCGGTGCAGTTTTAACCACATTGAGCGGAACCCCGAGGCTCTTCGCCATCTTGTCGGCAAAGGCGTGGCGTTCCCACTCTGTCTCTTTCATATCGCACAGCGCCGGCTCGCTACCGTCGGGCGTCGAAAGCGAATAGGCAATAAAGCCCTCGGCAGAACCAAAAAGTTCAAGCACGCAAGAAGGATCAGAAAATCCCCTCGCGGCATCGGCCGCATCACAGTCGTAAGAGCGCAGATGTTCCGCAAAGCTGCTCCAGGGATAACGCTCGATTAGGCTAACGCCCACCTCCTGCGGATCGGCGTGTACAGAGCGAATAGCCTCCATCACCTGCCAATCGGTATCGAGCGAACGCCGGTCAAAACGGTTCTGGAACAGATGGCCTGTGCGCCCCATGCGCTTATTGAACCGCCGCGCGTACGTCAAAAGCAGCCGGTGCATCGCCGCGCTCATCCTGTCCTCGTAATCTGCAAGCACCAAATGCACGTGATTGCCCATAAGGCACCAGGCGATAACCGTCACACCCTCCTCGCGGCAGCACTCGCGCATCAGCTCCAAAAACTCCCACCGGTCGTCATCGCCCTCAAAGATGAGCCGCTTGCCCGTACCGCGGGCACAGACATGGTAAAAGCCGGTAACCGTTCTCCAAACGCGCTGCATGGCGCTCCCTTCGCCGGGATCTGCTTGCCATCCAATACAGCACGATTGAAGCGTGCCATCAAAACATTCACGCAAAACAATACACTCGCGCGGCCAAAGGCAGTAATCAGGCGGCGAACGGCACCGTTGCAACAGGTCAACCCCTGCAACGCTTACAAGAGCTGACCAAAAGCTTGCCAAAGACGGACCCCCTCTACGGAAGTTCGCGACCACAGAACATAGCGTTAAACCGTTTCAATTAAAACTTCCGGACTTCTCGCTACGAAAACTGAGCCGTTCGCCGAATATTCCGTGCATTTCGCGGTATTATAGGGGCTGCATGTCATGTCCCTTTCGAAGGGTCGCCCGGCAATCGCCAGCCACGACCCCCAGACGGGACGCCAACACGATAGAGAGGAGAGGCATGCAGTACTCACAGGAAGTGGAGAACATGTGCCCCGTTGCCAAGGGTGCATACCACGGCCCCGCACCCATCCCCGAGGAGGGCAAGTGGGTCCAGGCTAAGGAGATTTCCGACATCTCCGGTCTTACGCACGGTGTGGGTTGGTGCGCACCTCAGCAGGGCGCCTGCAAGCTCACGCTGAACGTCAAGGACGGCATCATCGAGGAGGCCCTCGTTGAGACCATCGGCTGCTCGGGTATGACCCACTCTGCCGCCATGGCTTCCGAGATCCTTCCCGGTAAGACCATCCTCGAGGCCCTCAACACCGACCTCGTCTGCGACGCCATCAATGTTGCTATGCGCGAGATCTTCCTGCAGATCGTTTACGGCCGCAGCCAGACCGCGTTCTCCGAGGGCGGCCTGCCCGTGGGCGCCTCCCTCGACGACCTCGGCAAGGGCCTTCGCTCTCAGGTCGGCACCATGTTCGGCACCAAGGCCAAGGGCGCTCGTTACCTCGAGCTCGCTCAGGGCTACGTCACCCGCATGGCTCTCAACGACAAGAACGAGATCATCGCATTCGAGTTCCTGAACCTCGGCAAGTTCACCGACGCCGTCAAGGCCGGCAAGACCCCCGAGGAGGCCATCGCTGGCGCTATGGGCCACTATGGTCAGTGGGAGAACGCTGCCAAGTACATCGACCCGCGCACCGACGAGGAGACTCACTCCGTCGCCAGCGTGTTCCCGGTTCACGAGTAGAAAGGGAGGGAAATAACTATGACTGTTACGTTCGAAGGTTACGAGCGCCGCGCTGACAAGATCAACAAGTGCCTCGCCGACAACGGCATCGCCTCCCTCGAGGAAGCTCTGCAGATCTGCACCGACAAGGGCTTCAACCCGCGTGAGATCGTCAACAACACCCAGTCCATCGCCTTCCAGAACGCCGAGTGGGCCTACACCCTCGGTTGCGCTCTCGCTGTCAAGCGTGGCGCCAAGTCCGCTTCTGAGGCTGCCGCCATCATCGGCGAGGGCATCCAGGCCTTCACCGTTCCCGGCTCCGTCGCCGAGGACCGCAAGGTCGGTCTGGGCCACGGCAACCTGGGCGCCATGCTGCTCTCCGACGACACCGAGTGCTTCGCCTTCCTGGCCGGTCACGAGTCCTTCGCTGCCGCTGAGGGCGCTATCGGCCTGGCTCTGAACGCCAACAAGGCTCGCAAGAAGCCGCTGCGCGTCATCCTCAACGGTCTGGGCAAGGACGCTGCTCAGATCATCGCCCGCATCAACGGCTTCACCTACGTGAAGACCCAGTTCGACTACTTCACGGGCGAGCTCAAGGTCGTCGAGACCATCCCCTACTCCGATGGTCCCCGCGCCGCCGTCAACTGCTACGGCGCCGACGACGTCCGCGAGGGCGTTGCCATCATGTGGCACGAGAACGTCGACATCTCGATCACCGGTAACTCCACCAACCCCACGCGCTTCCAGCACCCCGTCGCTGGCACCTACAAGAAGGAGCGCATCGAGGCTGGCAAGAAGTACTTCTCCGTCGCTTCTGGTGGCGGCACTGGCCGTACCCTGCACCCGGACAACATGGGCGCCGGCCCTGCCTCTTACGGCATGACCGACACCATGGGCCGTATGCACTCCGACGCCCAGTTCGCCGGTTCTTCCTCCGTGCCTGCGCACGTTGACATGATGGGTCTCATCGGCATGGGCAACAACCCCATGGTCGGTGCCACCGTCGCCTGCGCTGTCGCCGTCGAGGAGGCCCTCAAGGCCTAATCGCGCCCGCGCGATGCTCATATAGTTGAGCTTTGGAGCCGCTACCCACCCAGGTAGCGGCTCTTTTTGTTTGCGCTGTCGCAGGGTAGCTAATGCCGATATATCAGTTGGGGCGAAATACAAGATGTGATGAGATGGAGCGTCAGAGCGTCCATGACGCCCACCTGCCATATTTGCCCTTTACCGATTTGCCGAGTCTTTGCGGCCCCATTGCCGATCACCCGTGCGACAATGCGCCGGACGAGAAAGGAATCCGATGGAATCGACTGATGTACTGGTAATTGGATCTGGCATTGCGGGCCTTTGCGCCGCCATCGAAGCGGCACGCACGGGTGCAACCGTCACTGTGGCAAGCGCCGGCAAGACTATGAGTGGATCGAGCTTCTTCCCCGGAACCTGGGGCCTAGGGCTTATCGGACCCGTTAACGAAGACGACGAGCAGGACCTCATCGACACCATCCTGGCCGTCGGCGGCGGCGTTGCCGACCCCGAACTCGTCCAAGCGTTCGTCCACGGCATTCCCCAAGCGATTGACTGGCTCGAACAAGACCTGGGCGTTGAGCTCCAGCGTCCGCAAAGCGCCAAGAGTGCTCAACAAAAGCAATTTATCCCCTGCTTTGACCACAAGAGGCGCATGTGGCGCGGCCTCACCCGCAAGCCCCTTGAGGACGCTCTGACGACCTGGATCGAGTCGCTCGGCATTCGCCTGCTCCCCCGCCATGAGCTTATCGACCTTGTTGAGGACACGAACGGCAGAATCACCGGAACCGTGCTCTACAACCTCACCGAAGATCGAATCGTGCCCTTTGCTACCAAAGCCACGATCATCGCAGCCGGTGGCACGGGTGGCCTGTTCGAGCGAAGCCTCACTTCCGCCGACGTGCTCAGCTCATCACAGGCCATCGCACTGGCGCACGGCGCATCGCTTACTAATATAGAGTTCATGCAGATGATGCCCGGCTTCATCGAGCCCAAGCGCAACCTTGTCTTTAACGAGAAGACCTGGCGCTACGTACATGTAGACCAGCCGGCAGATATTGCCGACGACAAGCTGGACGACCTGCTCGAGCAGCGCTCTGGATATGGTCCCTTCACGTCACGCTTGGCCTCCCGCGCTATCGATCTCGTCATCGATCAGGCAGGTGTTGAAGGCCTGGCACTCCACTACGACTTCCCCCGCGAGGATGTCCCAGAGTTTGTGCAGACCTTTGCCACCTGGCTGCAAGACGAGCACGGCATCGCCCCGACTGACGAGATGCGCGTTGCGATGTATGCCCACGCCGCTAACGGCGGCATCAAGATCGATAAGACCGCGCACACGGGCGTTGAGGGCCTCTACGCTTGCGGCGAGGCGACAGGCGGCATGCACGGAGCCGACCGCATTGGTGGCTTGTCAAGCGCCAACGGCATCGTATTCGGACGTATCGCGGGCGCATCGGCAGCCCTCACAGCGCAGAAAGAGCCTGAGGCGGCCCTGAAGGCGGATATCACCCTCCCCCAGTACGGCATTGCCACAACAGATGCCGAACGCCTGACACACAGCCTTAGGCACACGATGAGCACCTTTTGCATGATCAACAGGACCGAAACAGGCCTATCCGAGGCCCTGCAACAGCTTGAAAGCCTGCAAGACAAGGCCATGGCGCTGAGCAAGCCGCATACCGATGACAGCGAGATCGCAGCCCTCGCCCGCCTACAGTCGCAGATTCGACTAGCACAGGAAATGGTCAAAGCCATGCGCAAGCGAACTGAAAGTCTCGGGTCGCACTATCGAGCGGATTAAACCGGACACCTATCTAAAGCAGAACACAACCAATCGATATCCATGGGCCCCGTGAGCTCGAAGCAGCACGGGCCCATTCGTGTCCGCACGGCAGCGTATCCTTATTCTGAATACAGAGTGGGCAAAGCCCGCATAGACAATAGACCAGCGAGGAGGAGATATGGACAGTAGAGATATCGAGAAGTGGCGTGTCGAACTTGATAGCTACGCCAATGTGGAAGACGGCGTTGAATATTGGCTCGCACGCGATTTAATGGAACCCATGGGGTACACTCGATGGGAGAACTTCGCCGAAGTTGTTAAGAGGGCAAAAGTCTCGTGCGAAACAAACAAAACTCCAGTTGATTCCCATTTTCGTGACACCACGAAAATGGTAACTGCCGGTGTCGCCGCTCGCACGGTTAAAGACTACAAACTTACGCGCTACGCATGCTATTTAATCGCCCAAAACGGAGATCCAAACAAGCCGGAGATCGCGCTCGCGCAGGCATACTTTGCCGTCCAGACGCGCCGCCAAGAGCTCATAGAGCAGCGCTTCGCAGAGATTCAGCGCTTGCAGGCGCGCCACTCGCTATCCGATTCAGAGAAACAGCTCTCGGGTATTGCGTTCAAACGCGGCGTTGACTCCAAAGGATTCGCGATCATCAAGTCGAAGGGCGATGAAGCGTTATTCGGCGGCAGAAGCACGGCGGAAATGAAGCAGCAGCTCGGCGTACCCAAGAGCGCGGCATTGGCGGACAGGTTAGCCGATGTCCTCATCAAAGCAAAGGACCTTACGAACTCGATGACGGCCTTCAACGCCGAGGAACACGACCTGTACGGTCTGGACCAGATCAAGCAAGAGCACGTCGAGAACAACACAAGCGTGCGTGGCAGCCTCATCGACCGCGGAATTGTCCCCGAGAACCTACCGCCTGCTGAGGATACAAAAAAGCTCGAGCGTCGTGTGAAGGCAGACGAGAAGAAACTCAAGGAGGGTACTGACGGTTTTACCGATCCCCAGGGTAGGCTCGATCTGTGAAAGCAGCTGTGCACCGACGGGTTCGACCCCATGCGAGGTCAGCAAAAAAGACGGTCAACGAAAGTTGGCCGTCTTAACTTGCTTTGGCGGGCCCTCAGGGGGTCAGCCTGCTGCGCAGGCGGCCGCTGCGGCGCCAAGGCGCCTTGCGCGCTGCGCTGGCAAACGCTTACGCGTTTCCTCAGCTCCGCGCCCTTTCGGGTTCGACCCCATGCAAGGTCAACAAAAAAGACGGCCAACCGAAGTTGACCGTCTTAACTTGCTTTGGTGGGCCGTCAGGGGGTCGAACCCTGGACCTTGGGATTAAGAGTCCCCTGCTCTACCAACTGAGCTAACGACCCAAAGCTAAAGTCCGTTGTGGCGGACTTTAGAGGAGATATCGTGTGGTGGGCCGTCAGGGGGTCGAACCCTGGACCTTGGGATTAAGAGTCCCCTGCTCTACCAACTGAGCTAACGACCCGATATCAACACGAAGCAAGAACTGGGGTGGGTAAAGGGACTCGAACCCTCGACCTACGGGACCACAACCCGTCGCTCTAGCCAACTGAGCTACACCCACCGTGTCCTGTGCGCTTCGCGCTCGACTATTATTGCAAGGAACGCCACGCGATGCAAGCCCCAATTTTCAAGAATTTTGAAAAGAGTTTTTCGAGACCATTTCGAGTAAATCCCACCGGTTTCATAGGAGTAAACTTGCCCCACTGCAAATCCTCGAAAGGACCGTCATGAAAGAACTCTCCAACCGCACGGCAAGATTTACCGATTCGGTCATCCGCCGCATGACACGCATCTCCAACAAGTATGGCGCCGTCAACCTGTCGCAGGGCTTCCCTGACTTCGATCCCCCAGCGCAGTTGCTCGATAGCCTCAGCACCATCGCCAGCGACCCCAAGCCGCTCTATCACCAGTACTCCATCACCTGGGGCTCCCAGGCCATGCGCGAGGCGCTCGCCGCCAAACAGGAGCACTTTATGGGCATGCCGGTGAACCCCAACGAGAATATCGTAGTCACCTGCGGCTCCACCGAGGCCATGATGGCCGCCATGATGACGGTCACGAACCCCGGCGATAAGGTCGTCATCTTCTCGCCGTTCTACGAGAACTACGGCGCCGACACGATCCTTTCGGGTGCCGAGCCCATCTACGTGCCGCTCAACCCGCCCACATTCGACTTTGACCGCGAGGTGCTCGAGGCGGCCTTCCGCGACAACGATCCCAAGGCCATCGTCCTGTGCAACCCTTCCAACCCCTGTGGCAAGGTCTTTACGCGCGAGGAGCTCACCTTTATCGCCGACCTCTGCAAAAAGTACGACTCCTACTGCATCACCGACGAGGTATACGAGCACATCGTCTACGCGCCCCACGAGCACGTCTATATGGCCACGCTGCCCGGCATGTTCGAGCGCACCATCAGCTGCAGTTCGCTGTCTAAGACGTACTCCATCACCGGCTGGCGTCTGGGCTACACCATTGCCCCGGCCCAGATCACCGAGCGCATCAAGAAGGTCCACGACTTCCTCACCGTGGGTGCCGCCGCTCCCCTGCAGGAAGCTGTCGTCACCGCCCTCAACTTCGACGACAGCTATTACCAGGAGGTCCTCGACCTCTATACCGCCAAGCGCGACCTGTTCTGCCAGGGGCTCGATAGCATCGGTCTTGAGCACAACGTGCCGCAGGGCGCTTACTACGTCATGATGGACATCTCTGAGTTTGGCTATGACAGCGACCTCGAATTCTGCGAGGATCTCGCGTCTAAGGTGGGCGTGGGCGCCGTGCCCGGCTCGAGCTTCTTCCGCGAGCCCGTCAACCATCTGATTCGTTTCCACTTTGCCAAGCGAGACGAGACGCTTAACGCGGCGCTGGAGAACCTCAAGTCACTACGTGATAAAATCAAGCCGCGCGGGTAAGGACGGCCCAGCAACTAAAGCAACCAAAGAAGCCTCGCACCGCCCGCCGCGTTGCGAGGCTTCTTTTTATAACGCTTTCTTAAATAGTTTAGAGCCCTATACTTTAGTCACGGAGCAACTCGTCCCAGAGAGAGGAATACTATGGCAGAACAGCAGCTTATCGGAGCGCTCGAGGCCGGCGGCACCAAGATGGTCTGCGCCACGGGCTATGCAGACGGTACGGTCCTGGAGCGTGAGCAGATCGCGACCACGACCCCGCAGGAGACCGTTGAGGCCGTCAACGCATGGTTTGCCGACAAGGGCATCGCCGCGCTGGGCATCGGCGCCTTTGGCCCCACCGCAGTCAACCCTGCCTCGCCCCAATACGGCAAGATCCTGGAGACGCCCAAAACGGCATGGCGCTACTTTGACCTGCTGGGCACTATCCAAAACGAGCTCAATATCCCCTGCGGCTACGACACCGACGTCAACGTCGCCTGCCTGGGCGAGGTCACCTTTGGTTGCGCCCAGGGCCTCACTGACGTTGTGTATCTGACCATCGGTACCGGCGTGGGCGCTGGTGTACTCTCGGGCGGCCAGCTTGTGCACGGCATGATGCATCCCGAGGCCGGCCACATCCTGGTCACGCGCGACCCGCGCGACACCATCGGCGAGCATAGCGCCTGCCCCTTCCACGACAACTGCCTCGAGGGCCTCATCGCAGGTCCCGGCGTCAAAAAGCGCTGGGATGGCAAGAGCGCCGGAGACATGGCCGATGACCCGGAGGCCATGGACCTGCTCGCCGGCTATCTGGCACAGGCACTCATGACCTACACGCTGTGCTACGCGCCGCAAAAGATCATCATCGGCGGCGGTGTGGCCGACCACACCCCCATCGTGCCGCTCGCACGCAAAAAGTGTGCCGAGATGCTCAACGGCTATATCGTCACGCCCGAGGTCAACGACATCGATAACTACATCGTCAACAACAGCCTCGAGGGCAAGCAGGGCATTATGGGCTGCCTGGCCCTGGGCGCACAGGCGCTTCAGTAGCAGACGCACCCACAGGGCGTGGCGCGCCCGGCAAATCCGACCTACGGAACGACGCCACCACGCCTCATATAAGTCCTCAAATTAAAAAGGCCGCCTAGGACCAAACATACGTCCTAGGCGGCTTTTTTGGCGCACATCAGCCACCGTAAGAGATATCGGAGCACAACGCCCGTTGCCGCTCCACAGCAGTCGATCATCACATCGGTGATCATGCCAGCGCGTCCCGGCACAAAGAGCTGAATCGTCTCGTCGATCGAAGGAATCAGCAGCAGGAACACCGCCGTGGGCAGCAGCACGTCAAAGGTGCGCCGGCCCTCAAAATCAAAGGCATGCGTTGCCAGGATGCCGAGCACCATATACTCGGTAAAATGCGCGCACTTGCGAACAACAAAGTTGGTCACCCATTCATATGGAAGTCCCACGCCGTGCAGGAAACCGCGGATAGCTTCCATGACCGTTAGGCTCAGCGAGCCCGACCCCGAGCCGGGAACCAGCGAATTGCCCCAGATCAAGAGCGCCATCAGGCAGGTTACAACCGCCCATTTTCGATTGATCTTAACCATGCAGAAGTTATGCCTCCGCGCGGAGCGGCGCGAAGCTGGCGGTACCGCCCTCGATAACGCTCAGATAGGCACGGCCCGTACGCTTGGCGGTAGAGGACTGCAGGCGCTCGATCTCTTCCTCGAGGATCTGATTGACGCGCTCGTGACGACGGTTTTCCATAATGCCGGCGGCAATAGCCTCGGCCCGCTCGATGCTCTCGCGCGAGATACGGGCAGTATCCTCGGGGAACACAGCGCTGTGACGGCCGACATAGGCGGGGGCAGCAGGCTGAGGGGCAGCGACGGGAGTGGGGGCTGCAACAGGAGCAGGCTCGTCAATCTCATCCAGGATCGCGGTGGCGGCGGCCCACATGTCCTCGTGGCCCGAGTAATCGGCCATGGGGACATCAACCTCGAGCGAGGCGTCCGGAAGGTCGCCGGTGTCGATGCGATCTTGGGCATCAATCGATGCGGTGATGGCTGCAGGCTCATCGAGGTCATCGAGATCGATGTCCGCGGCACCGGAGATGATAGGCATGCTGGCGAGGTTTGCATTGTACGGCGCAGCCTCAGCCGCCTGCTGCTGAGCAGGAGCGCCCCACAGCGAGCTTTCGGCGGCACGGCGGGCGGCAACGGCCTCCTCGTCCGCGGCCATGGCTTCATCAACGTACGAATTGTCGGCAGAAGCGTTCGCGTCCGCCGAGGTAGCGCTGTAGGCGTTATTGGCTGCCGCGTTGGCGACGAGTGCCACGAAAGCCGCCGTGCTGCCCGCAGGGGCGGCCTGGGAGCCAGACACGGCGCGTGCCGCGGCGGCGATGTCGTCGCGATTGAAGGAGCCGGTCTGCCCGCCGTTGGTGAGCTCGTCGATGGCGACTTGATAGACGTCGCGCGAGTGTGCAGGGTCGCAGCTCACCGGCGAATCGTCGTCGAGCATACTGTCGATCATGGACCAAGCCTCGGCCTCGTCCATGGCATCTGCGGCTCGAGCGATGGTAGGGACACCATCATCGGCATGACGGCGCTGGAACGCACCAGTCAGGCCGGAAAGGAATGCCGAGGTAGACTGCTCCGCCTGAGCCTGAGAAGCAGAAGCCGCAGCGTAAGGAGTCGCATCCTGCTGCTGAGCTGGAATCGAGGCGGTCTTGAACTCGCTTTGATGCTGATTGAGATTGGCGGCACCGCCCATGGCATCAGGCTGGAACAGACGCTCTTCACGCTGCGCACGGTACTCGGAGATACCCAGCGAGGCGGCATAGATACCCACGCCCGCCACCGCGCCCACGGCGAAGGGAACCGCACCCGCCACGACCGTCTCGTTCACCGACGAAAACGGCAGCGTCGCGGCATACATAACCACGGGAGCGGCAAGGCCGATCCCGCACGAAAGTCCGGCAAGGACTGCTCGTTGTGTTGCATCAGAAGAAGCCATGAGCTCTCCCCATCTTCCAGCACCCAAATCGCATCATTCAGTTGGCTGCGCGAGAGAAGATGAAGCGGGGCTATGCCCCAAAGCAACGGTATATGGTTCGTTTCATCTGCGTTTTCCGTCGCGAAGCTTAAAAGCTATTATGCGAAACCGCCCCGTCGATTGCAAGCGACGATGTCGGATTGAAACGGGAAACCTGCTGCTCGTCGGTCTTATGGTTAAAAATAAGTGCGAAGCGGCGATATAGAAAAGGGCCGAGGCTCAAAGCCCCGACCCTTTATTGCATTGATGACTATCGCCGCGTGTGGATGACAACCTAGAACGTCTGCTCGTAGTCGCTGTGCTTTTTGGCCGAACGCACCAGGAACTCCTGGTTGGTGTTGGTGCCCTTAAGACCCTTGATAAACGATGCGGCCGCGCGCTCGGTGTTGTTCATGCCGGCAAGAATGCGACGTAGACCAAAGACAAACGGACGCATCTGCTCGTCGACCAACAGGTCCTCGTTACGCGTACCGGAGGCAACGGGGTCGATAGCCGGGAAGATGCGGCGGTCGGCCAGGTCGCGGTCGAGCTTGAGCTCCATGTTGCCGGTGCCCTTGAACTCCTCAAAGATGACCTCGTCCATCTTTGAACCGGTGTCGATGAGGGCAGAGGCCAGGATGGTGAGCGAGCCACCGTTCTCGATATTACGGGCTGCGCCCAAGAAGCGCTTGGGAGGATACAGTGCCGCCGAATCGACGCCGCCCGAAAGGATGCGGCCTGAGGCGGGCGCCGCCAAGTTGTAGGCGCGGGCAAGACGCGTGATGGAGTCGAGCACCACCACGACGTCGCCGCCCAGCTCCACGATGCGCTTGGCGCGCTCGATGACGAGCTCCGCCACGCGAGTGTGGTTGTCGGCGGGCATATCGAAGGTCGACGCCACAACCTCGCCCTTGATGGAACGCTGCATATCGGTGACCTCTTCGGGGCGCTCGTCGACGAGCAAGCAGATGAGGTGCACCTCGGGGTTGTTAATCGAGATAGACTGGCAGATCTTCTTGAGGATCGTGGTCTTGCCGGCCTTGGGCGGGGACACGATCAGGCCACGCTGACCCTTGCCAATCGGCGACACGATGTCGATGGCGCGACCGGTAATGGAGTCCTTGCCGTGCTCCATGCGCAGCGGCTCGTTGGGATAGACCGGGGTGAGGTCACCAAACTTTGGGCGGTTGCGAATCTGCTCGGGGTCTAGACCGTTGACGGTCGTGATTTTGGCGAGGCCGGCGCGCTTGTCGCCGCCGCGCGAAGGACGAAGCGAGCCCTCGATGACGTCGCCCGTGCGCAGACGCGCGGAGCGGATGAGGTAGGCGGGGACGAAGGCGTCGTCGTTGGACTTCATGTAACCGTGGGCATGGATGATACCGGAGCTGTCCGGACGAATCTGCAGGATGCCCTTGATGTCGCGGAAGCCCTCGGCCTTCGCGGCGGTGACGTAGATCTCCTCGACGAGCTCGGCTTTCTTCTTGCCGGTCGTCTCAATCTCGAACTCCTTGGCCTTCTCGCGCAGTTCGGCGACCTTCATGGCCGCAAGTTCCTCACGCGAAAGCGTGGGCTCGGTGGGGGCGGCGTTGCGCTCCTTGTTGCGCTGTTTGCGATCGCGCTGGCGGTTGCGACGGTCGTTGTTGCGGTCGTCCTTGCGCTCGCTGCGCTCGTCGTTGCGCTTGTGCTGGCGACGGTTGGGGCGAGCGCCGTCTTCGGCCTCGGCGGGCGCGGCGCCACCGGTTGCGGCGGCATCGGCGTTAGCCGCAGTATCATCGCTGGCCTCGGCCTTGGAATCGCCCTGCAGCTCGGCCTCGGCCTGCTGCTCGGACGCCTTGGCCTTAGCGGACTTCTTGCGACCGCGCTTGGGCTTCTCGGACGCAGGCTGTTCAACGTCCTGGGGCTCGGCGGCATCAGTCGATGCATCGACGGTCGTCTCGGCGGAATCCTCGGATGCACCCTTCTTGGCAGCCTTGGCCTTGGACGTGCGCTTAGCAGCAGTGCGACGGCTGCGACCGGGACGGACGTCGGCGGGCTCGACATCGGCGGGAGCGGCCTCGGAAGTCGTAGCATCCTGGACGGGCGCGTCGGCGGCGGTTGCAGACTCGGCGGTCGCCGCAGCATCCCGAGCGGCTGCAGCTGCGGCTGCGGCCTTCTCTGCCTCGACGAAGGCCTTGGGCTTGCGACCGCGACGGTGCGGGCGCAAAGCCGGATCGACAACGGGAACTTCGCTGGCCTCGACAGGCGCAGCGGACTCAGCAGGCGATGCGCCCTCCCCTGCCGCGGAACGGACCGAAGCCTCGGTGAGCTCAGGGGTTACCTGATCGGCAACCTGCTCGGCCTTAGCAGCCGTGCGTCGGCGTGTGCGCGGTACCGGCTTCTCGGTCGGCTGGTCGGCGGCAGGCGTCTCAGGCACAGACGGAGCTGCAAGCTCGGTCAGAGCCGCGGCCTCACGCTCGGCAGCACGACGGCGGGCGCGCACCACCTGAGCCTCGCTAATCTGAGCCAACGCACGTGCCTGCGCGACCTCATCGGAAATCGGCGCCGAGGAGTCAGCTGCAACGGTGCGCTTGGCGCGCGTCGTGCGCGTGGTACGGCGCTTGGGCTTGGTGACCTCCTCGCCGTCTGTGGCAGGCTTGGCCGTGCGGCGCGTGCGCTTGGGCTTTGCCGGAACAGCCTCCTCACCAGTTGCAGGCACGGCTTTCTCAGCCGCTGAAGGCGTAGGCGTCGAAGCAGCCTTAGGCGTCTTAGGAGCCGAGGCTTGCGCGGGCGCCGCGACCTGGTCCGACACAACCGGTGCAGCGGGAGCGGCCTGCGTCGTCGTTATTTCGTTTTCTTGCTGTTGATCAGACACAGTGTTTGCTCAACTTTCTTTTCAAGCCCTGTGATCACATGCTCCCTGCATAAACCTTCAGGGCGGCTAAACAGTCTAGTTCCGTTCAAAACGACGGACATCATTGATCTGTATCGAGATGATTGCGCCATATACGCAGCGTTAGTGTAACACAACCGCCGCCACCTGCAACTTAGTCATTGGGAACGCTCTTAAACGACTAGTCAAAAGGGGCACTTTTTGGTTTAACACCCACAAATCTGACTGCCTCCGCCAAAACTATGGCGGTTTACTACGATGAATCGCTCAACCGCGACCACTCCGAAACTTGTTGAACTAAAACCGCAGGTAGATGCCTTGCACTTTTTGCGAAAAGCCGGCGTGGTTGGAATTTCTCATTTCATCGTAGTAAACCGGCATAGTTTCGTATTTCCAGCAGTTCCAAATTCGTCAATACGTCGGCGTTTGCAAAAAGCCCGACCTCCGTGGGAGATCGGGCTTTCAAGGCTTAGTTAAACCAAGTCTGTACGGTCAAATGACTCGCAGATTACATCTGCTCGGGCGCGGAAACGCCAACAAGGGTGAGCACCAGGGCGAGCGTCACGCGGACGGCGTCGCAAGCGGCCAGACGGGCACGCGAAAGCTCGGGGTCGACGGGACGGCCCTCGCTCGGCAGAACCTGGCAGGCAGCGTAGAAGCTGTGGAAGTCGCCGGCGAGTTCCTCAGCAAAGTGCGTCAGACGGAACGGGGCGCGGTCGCGAGCGCAGCTGGCGATGAGGTCGGTGAGCTCGTTGAGCTTGCGCGAAAGGGCGAGCTCGGTCGGGTCGGTCAGCAGCGAGTAATCGACGTTCTCACCGATGGCCTTGGCGGCGACGGCCTTCATGCCCATCTCGTCAGCCTGCTCGGGCGTAACGTCAGCGGCACGGCGCAGGATGGAGCACACGCGGGCGTGAGCGTACTGCACGTAGTACACCGGGTTGGAGTTGTCGCGCTTCTTGACGGCCTCAATATCGAAGTCGACCATCTGGTTGGAGCTCTTGGAGATGAGGGTGTAACGGGCAGCGTCGGAGCCGACCTCGTCGACGAGCTCCTGCAGGGTCACCATGGTGCCCTTACGCTTGGACATACGGACGGGCTTGCCGTTGCGCAGCAGGTTGACGAGCTGGCCCAGCAGAACCTCAAACTTGCCGGGGTAACCCAAGGCATCGCAGACGCAGCGGACGCGCTCGATGTAGCCGTGGTGGTCGGCGCCCCAGATGTCGATGACGTGGTCGACGCGCTGGAACTTATCCCAGTGATAGGCAACGTCGGAGGCGAAGTAGGTGTACTCGCCATCGGACTTGATCAGGACGCGGTCCTTGTCGTCGCCCAGGTCGGTGGAGCGGAACCACAGGGCACCGTCCTTGGTGTAGAGGTAGCCCATCTTGTCGAGCTTCTCAAAAGCGCGGTCGACGGCGGAGGTGCCGGCGGTCTCGCCCTCGGTGTCCTTCACGTACAGGGAGCGCTCGGAGAACCAACGATCGAAGTCGCAGTTAACGGCGTGGCAAAGGTCGCGCATGTTGTCGACCATCTTTACGTAGCCGCGCTCGCGGAAGCTCTCCATGCGCTCCTGCGGATCGGCGTTGACCCACTTATCGCCGTCGGTGCGCCAGAACTCGGCAGCCTCGTCGATGATGTAGTCACCGCCGTAGGAGTCCTTGCCCAGAGTCTCGGCAAAGTTGTCCTGATACGGATGGGTCTCGGGGTGCTCGTCGCCCTCGTCGGCAACAAAGGCGTCGCGGTCGGCGATCAGAAGCTTGTGAGCCTCGTCGATATCCACGCCCTGCTTGGCGATGATGTCGGCAAGCTGCATATAGCGCGTGCTGATGGAGTTGCCGAAGGTGTTCATCTGAGAGCCGTGGTCGTTGATGTAGAACTCACGCTGGATGTCGTAACCGGCGTGGTCCATAACACGGCAGAGCGAGTCGCCCAGCGCGGCCCAGCGGCCGTGGCCGATGTGCATGGGGCCGACGGGGTTGGCGGAAACGAACTCGACCTGGGTCTTCAGGCCACCACCGACGTTGGACTTAGCGAAGTCCATACCCTTCTCGCGAGCCTCGCCAAAGATGGCATTCTTGACGGCAACGGAGAGGTAGAAGTTGATGAAGCCGGGACCTGCGATCTCGACTTTCTCGATCGCGGGGTCCTCGGGCATATGGGCAACGATGGCCTCAGCGATCTTGCGCGGGGCGCAGTGGGCCAGCTTGGCGGACTTCAAGGCCATGGTAGAGGTCCACTCGCCATGAGAAGTGTCAGCCGGTCGCTCGATAGCGCAATCGTCAAGTTCAAATGCGGAAAGGTCGCCGGCCTCCTGGGCCGCAGCAAGCGCAGCGCGTATCAGCTCTTCAATCTTCTCGGGCATAGATCCTCCTTGTGTTAAAGCCCCCGAGCTCTTGATCACTCGTAGGGCAAAAGCCAGAGTTTGTAGCACTCTATCACAAGCGACGGGCACTGTCGCAGGGTAAAGCCAATCGATATTGCATATGCACAAAATTGACTACAGCTTGTATGGAGTCACTCAAAGATGCCGGTCTGCCTGCAGATTATGCAAGCGTTGAAAATGCATAAAGGTGTGAATGAGCTGCGTCTGTTATCGAATACTCTTACCTATCGGAGTTGTGTGCTTTTCCTGCATAAAGTAAGGGTTTGCGCACGTCAGCGTGTTATTCTAGACATACGTAAATTCGTATAAGTTGGAGGTAGCATGTTCTCAATCGGTCAACACGTCATTCATCCGGGTCAGGGAGTCTGCACCGTCGTCGGTTTTAGGGACGACACACCGCAGCCCATGCTGCTGCTCGAGACCAAGCAGGGACATGCGCAGACGATCCTCATGTACCCCGTGGCGCAGGCCGACCGTTTGCACGCCGCTATCTCGCAGCAAGATGCCGAGCACCTGCTGAGCCACTATGACGAGCTGGAGTGCGACACCTTCACCGAGCGCAACAGCTCACTTGAGGAGACGCACTTTAAGCAGCAGCTCAAGCTGGGCGCGCCCGAGACGGTCCGCGTGGCAAAAACCATGATGCACCGCATTCGCCAGGCCGAAGAAGCTGATAAAAAACCCAGCTCCTACTACATGCGCGTACTCAAGGAAGCCAAGCGCCGCTCCATCGAGGAGTTCGCTGTGGCCTTGGGCGTCACCGAGGAGGCCGCCGAAGCCCGCCTAGCCCAAGCCGCCCTCAACTAACCAATCCGCGCCAAAAACCACCACAAAGGGAACAGGCACCTTTGTGGTGGTTTTCTTGTTCTAGTAGTATTCATTCTTATCGATACCCACGAGCACAAGGAGTCTCCTATGGCAGAGCCGCTTACCGCCGGAATCACCCGCGACCGCGCGTTCGAACTGCTCAACGAGCACAACAAGGACCCGTTCCACATCACCCATGGCGAGACGGTCGAGGGCACTATGCGCTACTTTGCGCGCGAGTTCGACCCCGAGAACGAGGAGTTTTGGGGCATCGTCGGTCTGCTGCACGACCTGGATTGGGAGGAGCATGAGGACGACCCCATGAACCACACCATCTATGCTGCCGAGATTCTTGAGGGCGAAGGTGCGTCTCCCGAGCTCATTCGCGCCATCCAGACGCACACCTCCGACTTCAACACCTCGCTGCCCAAGCCCGAGCTGCAGATGGAAAGGATCCTGTTTGCCTGCGATGAGCTCACCGGCCTGATCGGCGCTGCAGTCATCATGCGCCCGAGCAAGAGCGTTATGGACTTTACGACCAAGTCGCTCAAGAAGAAGTTCAAGGACAAGCGCTTTGCCGCCGGCTGCTCGCGCGACGTGATTTCGCAGGGCGCCGAGATGTTGGGCTGGGAGCTCCCCGAGCTCTTTGACCGCACCATCGCGGCCATGCAGTCCTTCGCCCCCGACCGCGATACCTTCCAGGCTTAATCGCCCACGCCACCTAAAACCACCACAAAGGGGACAGGCACCTTTGTGGTGGTTTTTGTTTGCGCGGGCGTTAGGGGCGGACCTGGCCGGTGCCTCGGAGCTTGTATTTGTAAGTGGTGAGGGCCTCGGCGGCGAAGGGGCCGCGGGCGTGGAGCTTTTGGGTCGAGATGCCGATCTCGGCGCCCAGGCCAAACTCGCCGCCGTCGGTGAAGCGCGTGCTGGCGTTGGCGTACACGGCCGAGGCATCGACCGCATCCAGGAAGCGCTCGCAAGCATCCGTGTCCTCGGCAACGATGGCCTCGGAGTGCATCGTGCCGTAGCGGTTGATGTGTGCGATGGCCTCGTCCTCGCTTGCCACGACCTTCACGCTCATCTCGAGCGCCAGGTACTCGCGACCCCAGTCCTCCTCAGTCGCGGCGACGTAGTCATCACCCTCGGCAAGCCCGGCATCGGCGCATGCGGCGCAGGTTGCCTCGTCGCCGTGAATGAGCACGCCGTGGTCATGCAGCACGGCCACGACTGCGGGCAAAAACGCATCGGCCACAGCACGGTCGACCAGCAGCGACTCGGCGGCATTGCACACGCCTACGCGCTGGGTCTTGGCATTAACGATAATGTTGAGCGCCTTATCAAAGTCGGCGGATTCATGCACGTAGATGTGGCAGTTGCCCGTGCCCGTCTCGATCACCGGCACAAGCGACTCGCGCACGCAGCGCTGGATCAGGCCTGCACCGCCGCGCGGAATGAGTACGTCGACAATACCGCGGAGCTTCATGAGCTCGCCAGTGGCCTCGCGGTCGGTGGACTCGATCATCGACACGGCCTCGCGCGGGAAGCCCTTGGCCTCGAGCGCATCGGCCAGCAGCTCGGCGATCATGGCACACGAGTGATAGGCCAGCGAGCCGCCGCGCAGAATGCAGGCGTTGCCGGTGCGGATGCAGATGCCCGCGGCGTCGGCCGTCACGTTGGGGCGCGCCTCGTAGACCATAGCGACCAGGCCCAGCGGCACACTCACACGGGTCAGGTCCACGCCGCTTGCAAGCACGCGGTGGTCGAGCACGCGGCCCACGGGATCGGGCAGCTCGGCGAGCTTTTCCAGGCCGGCGGCCATGCCCTCGACGCGCTCGGGCGTCAGCAGCAGGCGATCGAGCAGTCCGGCCGAGGTACCCGCATCGCGCGCAGCGGACATATCGAGCTCGTTGGCGGCGACGATGGAGTCGACACCGTTGCGCAGTGCTGCGGCCATCGCGCGCGCGGCCTCCTGGCGCTGCTCATCGCTCGCCGTAGCAAGCGAGGCCGACGCTGCCTTGGCGGCAACGGCAAGATCGTGGACATACGTGACTATATCGACCGACATGGGCGGCCCTTTCTCCTAGAAGTTTGCAACCATGGTAGCCGATTTGCGCATGGCCTCGCCCGCGGCGGTAGAATTGGTCAACCCGAAACACCGCAACGAACGGAAGACTCACATGGCCCTCATCACTTCGTACCACGTCCCCGGCCTTTACGTCGAGGACCACAGCATCGACGTCCCCCTTGACTGGCGCGGCCTGGAGCCGATGCTCCTGGCCGTCGGCAGCACCATGCGCCGCGGCGCTATGCCGGCACCCATCGCCGGCGCGCCCGAGAGCATCAAGCTCTTCTACCGCGTGGTTTGCGCGCCCGACCGCATCAACGACGATCTGCCGCTGCTTCTGTTTTTGCAGGGCGGCCCCGGCGGCGAGAGCCCGCGTCCGCTGTCGCCCACAAGCGACGGCTGGATCGAGGAGGCCGTCAAGCACTTCCGCGTGGTCCTTCCCGACCAGCGCGGCACCGGACGCAGTAGCTGCGTGGACGGACGCACGATCAAGGCACTGGGTGATCGCGCAACGGCCGCCGGCGCCGATACAGCACGCTCGCAGGCGGACTTCCTCAAGCGCCACCTCGCCAGCTCCATCGTGCGCGATTTTGAGTACCTGCGCCTAGTGGGCTTTGGCGGCAAGCCGTGGGTCACGCTCGGCCAGAGCTACGGCGGCTTTTTGACGCTGAGCTACCTGTCGCTCTTCCCCGAAGGCGTGGCGGCGAGCTTTACCTGCGGCGGCATTCCGCACGTGCCGGCGAGCGCAAGCGAGGTCTACGCGCACACCTTCCCGCGCATGGCCGCCAAGACGCAGCAGTATTACGACCGCTACCCCGCTGACGTCGAGCGCGTGGCAGCCCTGGCCGATACGCTCGAGGCTCAGAAACCCGTGCTGCCCGACGGCTCGCCGATGACGGTCGAGCGCCTACAGCTCATGGGCAGCGACTTTGGCATGAAGCCGAGCTTTGAGCGCATACATTGGATTATCGATCACGCTTTTGTTGACGGCGACGGCACGCTGGCCTGCGGCGCCTCGGTATCTGACAGCTTTTTGATGCGCGCCTTCGAGCGCACCAACACGCGTACAAACCCGCTGTATTGGACACTGCAGGAGTTCATCTACGCCGACGGCGACACCATGCCCATTCGCTGGGCCGCAGCAGAGGAGAAGGCCCATCGCACCGAGTTCGACGCGCTCGCGCGCCCGCTCATGTTTACCGGCGAGGCCATGTTCCCGTGGATGTTTGAGCAGATGCCCGAGCTTAAGCCATTTAAGCCCGCCATGGACCTGCTGATGGAAGACACCAGCTGGGACAAGATCTACGACCCGCAGCGCCTGGCGTGCAACGAGGTGCCCCTGCAGGCCGCGGTGTATTTCGACGACATGTACGTGGATTCGGGCCTGCAGCTCGATACGCTCAGCCGCGTGGGCAACTCGCACGCCTGGGTGACCAACGAGTTCGAGCACGACGGCCTGCACGGCAGTGTGGTATTCAAGCACCTCTTCGACGAGGCCCTCAACCGCGGAGACCTACGCCAGATCTTCTAGCATAGGAGTGTCCCCACCTGCCGGCACAAAAGGAACGTCCCCAGGTGCCGAACAAGTGCCGGCAACGACAATGCCGCAGGTAGAGAACGGAAAGCGAAAACGCCCCTAAGCGAGCAAGGTGACGTGAAAGAGGAGGGCATAGACCTTTTGGCCATGCCCGACGATTGAACGTCAGATTGCCGCTTAGGGGCGTTTGCAGCGTCAATTGGTTATGCGAAGACGATTAAATTATCCCTGTGTATCGCCGGCTTCTCGGCCAGGTTAGCAAGCAGGCGGTTGCTGGCGATCTGGTCCTGGCGGCGGCCGGCGGCAAGCTCCAGCACGTCCGAATCGGCCTCGGCGATACCGCGGGCGACGACCATACCGCTCGGATCGCACACATCGAGCACATCGCCCTCGGCAAACTGGCCATCGACCTCGCGAATACCCACCGCAAGCAAGGAAGAGCCACGGCTGACCAGCGCCTTCGCAGCACCATCATCGACCGTCACCGAGCCATGCGCCTTGTCGCCCAGTGCGATCCACAGCTTGCGGGGTGCGATGTCCAGACGCTCCGCCGGCGGATCGAACAGTGTGCCCACGCTCTCGCCGCGGGCGAGGCGCACGAGTGCATCGGGCTCCTCACCCGAGCAAATCACGCTCTGAATGCCCGCGGTCATGAGAATGCGGCTCGCGCGAATCTTGGTGATCATGCCGCCCGTGCCCACCGAGGTCGAAGAATCGCCCGCCGAGGCGATAATCTTGGCATCGATCTTATGCACGACCGGGACGAACTCGGCCGTGGGGTCCTCGTGCGGATTGGCAGTATAGAGGCCATCGATGTCCGAGAGCGTCACGCACAGATCGGCAGAAACCAGGCAGCTCACAAGCGCCGCCAGTGTGTCGTTGTCGCCAAACTTAATCTCATCGACGGTAACGGTATCGTTCTCGTTGACGACCGGCACCACGCCAAGCTCCACGAGGCGCAGCAGGGCGTCGCGCGCGTGCAGGTAAGACATGCGGCGGGCCGTATCGTGGCGCGTGAGCAGCACGAGCGAGGTGAGCAGATCGCGCGCATGGAACTCCTCGTCGTAGGCCGACGAGATGATGCACTGACCAGCCGAGGCGCAGGCCTGCAGGCTCGGCAGGTCGCCGACCGGCTTGCGGCCGAAGCCCAGCACGGGATAGCCGCAGGCGATAGCGCCCGAGCTCACCACGACCAGGCGCCAGCCGAGCTTGCGCAGGGCTGCGGCCTGATCGGCAAGCCCGCCGATAAAGGAGCGGTTGACCTTGCCGTCGGCGCCCACCACCGTGGACGAACCGATCTTTACCACCATCGTTTTATAAGAAGTCGTCATACGTCAAACCAATCAACTGTTCAGCGAACGGCCAAGCTGGCGGCCAAGGGAGCGTGACTCGCCCCTACCGCCCAAGGAATTAGTGAGCCCAGGGAAAGGCAGAAGCCGCGGCCATGTTCTTGCGCACGAGTTCGTCGCGCACCTGTGCCAGGCCCTGCTCCATGCCCACCACATAAGTCTGCGGGTACAGGAAGCGCTTGAAAGCTGCGTCCAGATGATCAAGCGCCCAAACACAGCGCTCGCGCGCGTCCTGGATGCTCTCACGCGGAGCCACCGCACTGCCATCGCGCACGATCGGCACCAGCAGCTCGCGATACTCAAGTTCGGACACGTCGGTCACCAAGGCGGCATCATTCACGGCCACAAGGGTATTGCCGCGCGCGGCGCCCTCCCCCGCCAGATGGTCCTCGTCGTAGATCATGTCGCAGACCGGGCCGCCAAAGCCGTCGTAATAGCGGCGCACACGCTGCACGCCCGGGATCGTGCGCTTGTAGGGCTGCTCGGAGAGCTTGACCACCGGCGTCCATGGATCTGCCTCGCTCGCACGGCGGGCGGAAAGCTTGTACACGCCGCCCAGCGCCGGCTGGTCATAGCAGGTCGCGAGCTTGGTACCCACGCCAAAGCTGTCGATGGGCGCGCCCTGGTCGAGCAGCGACTGAATCGTATACTCGTCAAGATCGTTCGAAACCGAGATCCCCACATAGGGCAGGCCCTCGGCATCAAAACGGCCGCGGACATACTTGGAGAGCTTGGCGAGGTCGCCCGAGTCAATGCGAATAGCCGACAGGCGCTCGCCCGCCGCCTCCATCTCCTTGGCAACCGTAATGGCATGCTCGCAGCCCTCGCGCACATCGTAGGTGTCGATGAGCAGCGTGCAGTTCTTGGGGCTCGACTTGGCAAAGGCGCGGAAGGCCTCGAGCTCGGAATCGAAGCTCATCACCCAGCTGTGCGCATGCGTGCCAAAGACGGGAATACCGTAGCGGCGGCCGGCGAGCACATTGGACGTAGAGGAGCAGCCGGCAACGTAGCTCGCGCGCGCAACGGCCAGGCCGCCATCGGGACCCTGGGCTCGGCGCAGGCCAAACTCCGCCACGGGGCGACCGTCGGCCGCCAACACCACGCGCGCCGTCTTGGTGGCGACAAGCGTCTGAAACCCGACGATGTTGAGCAGCGCCGTCTCAAGCAGCTGGCACTCGAGCGCAGGACCGGTGACGCGCACCATGGGCTCGCGCGGAAAGACGAGCTCGCCCTCGGGGACGGCGTCGATATTTACATGCGCACGAAAATCGCGCAGGTAGTCGAGGAATGCGGACTTGAACATCGCGCCGCCGGCCGGGGCCTCAAGCGATGCGAGGTAGTCGATATCCTCGGGCGTAAAGCGCAGGTTCTCGACCAGCTCGGGCAGTTCGGCGGTGCCGCACATGACGGCATAGGCGCTGCCAAAGGGATGGTCGCGGTAAAACGCGGTAAAGCAACCCTGCTCATTGGCCTTGCCGCTCTCCCACAGGCCCTGGGCCATAGTGAGCTCGTACAGATCGGTGAGCATTGCAATGTCGGTGGGATGCGAGATGTCGGTCAAAGCCATGGGGCGACCTTTCAGATGTGTGGTGCAGAATTTGAGGGTTGGACGAGAGCAGAGCATGCGGACATGACGCCCGATGCAAATCGGTTAGAGCAGGCCCATGCTGGTCAGGATCGTGTAGCCCATAAAGATGACAAACGCGATGAGGGCAAGGACAATGATGATTTTTTGAGCCGGCGCCATGCCAGGGATCTCGTTCTCGCCCGTAGGTTCCTTGGAGGCAACCATGCGCTGGGCAAAGGTCATCTCGTCACGGCTCGGCTTGGGCTCGACGGACTTGGGACGAGCGGCCTTTTTAGGCTGAGGTTTGGGCGCGGCAGGTGCAGGCTTCGCAGCAGCGGGCTTGGGTGCGGGCGCGGGCTTGTGCTCGGATGCGGCGTTCGAGGCGACCTCCTCGGCCTTCGCACGCTCGGCGCGCAGGGCAGCCAGCTCCTCACGCTCGCGACGGGCCTCTTCCCGAGCCTCGCGGCGGGCCTTCTCAGCGCGGAGCTCTTCCAACTCAGCGCGCTCCTCGTCGGACAATGGTTGGGACTCAAGCTCGGCCATGGTATAGCCCTTTCTTTTAAAAAAAGCCGCCGACACAACGTCAGCGGCTTATCAAATCCAAGGGTGGAGACGAAGGGAGTCGAACCCTCGGCCTCTGCCATGCGACGGCAGCGCTCTCCCAACTGAGCTACGTCCCCAGGACAAGTCGATATTTTACCTACGGCTCGCCAACTGTCAACGCCCAATAACCAGTCTTTTTGGGGCGCGGCTATTTTGGCAACTTTTCGAACAGGCGATCCTCTCGATGATTTTTTATCCCCGTCCCAGAAAAATCATCGACGAACGCACTACTTTGCGCTGGTAAGAACACCGGTGGTGTCGAAGGCCGGGGTGAAGCTCTCGTCTACCGCGCCGCCCTCTTGCCAGAACATCGTCGTAAAACCCAGGTCGTCGGCATGGTCGAGCACCTGCTCGTACTCCTCACGCGTCACGGCGCGCGCCAGGTCGCCGCCCTGCTCGCGCATGAGCGCATTGGGCGTGTACTGGTTCATAACCGAGATCGGCACGTCGCCCACCGTCTGCCACACCAGGTCCAGCACGCGACACGAATCGTCTGCATGCCCCGGAAGCACCAGGTGACGCACGATCATGCCACGCTTCATAAGCCCGTCCTCGTCCACCAACTCTCCCCCGCGGCGCTCGATCTCGCGCGCCATCTGGGCCAGACCCGACACGGCCACACGCGGGTAATCCTTTATATGGGAGAGCGACTGCGCAAGCCCGGCATCGGCATATTTAAAGTCGGTGAGCCACACATCGACCAGGTCGCCCAGCGCCGCCACGGCACTCGCGCGCTCGTAACCACTCGTGTTGTAGACGATTGGGATAACCAGTCCGCGCGCCCGTGCCGCGGCAATCGCGGCAGGCAACAGGTGCGCATAGTGCGTCGCCGTCACCAAATTGATGTTGTTGGCACCCTGGTCCTGCAGTTCCAGCATAATCTCGACCAGGCGCTCAGGCGAAATCTCAAGGCCAAAATTGCCGGTCGAGATCTCGTGGTTCTGGCAGTAGATACATTTGAGCGAGCAGCCGCTAAAGAAGATCGTGCCCGAACCGGCCTCGCCCGAGATAGGCGGCTCCTCCCACATATGAAGCGCGGCGCGGGCCACCTTGAGCGTGTCGTTAGCACCGCAGACGCCGTGCGCGCCCTCATCGCGCGCCGCACCGCAACGGCGCGGACACAAATGGCAGGCGGGCGAAAAAAGTTCGGTCAACGACGTCGGCATAAAACCATGCTCCAAAACAACGATTCAGCAGCTCAAACGTAAAGGGATCAACCCCACAGACGGCTCGAGCCCAAGGCGCCGTAATCGTCCAACACGATTTTTGTAATGTCAAGACTGGAATCGATAAAGTGCCGCTTTATGATGTAGGTATTCCGCCCCCCGCGGAGCAACTGGGTGAACCGTCGCGTTTATTTAGGGAGCCCACACAGTCGTACCTAGTACAGGTATCCTTCGTTGTTAAGGACGCTGGAACAGTCGATGAGGGCACCCACCTGTTTTAGGTGGGTTCATTTTCGTAACGTGGGGGGTGGTTTTCTTTTGCCGAAAATCACCATTACAGTCCATATGGATCCCCGCCGGCATCCCGACAAGCCATCGACAACATCCCAATATCTGGTAAGCGCGTGATTATCGCTGCGTGCAATTCCATGTACCCCCCTTGGTCGAGTATTATGGTTCGGCTATGCCCTTTGCGCATGGCGTTCTTCTGACCTTTTCCTTCGACGCTTGGCGGTTTTTAGATTCATGGCTTCATCCCCGAGCTACATACCGTACCTATGCGTGGCAGCGGCGGCCTTTATCACGACCTTCCTCGCGGTGCCCCTGGTCAAGCGCTTGGCAATTAAGCTCGATGCCGTCGACTATCCTTCTAAGCGCCGCATCAACACCAAGCCCATCCCGCGTTTGGGCGGAACGGCGGTGTTTTTGGGCCTGGTCGTCGCCTGCACTGTGCAAATCCTAGGCACCTGGTACCTGGGTTGGCCGCCCGTTTTGGTGCCCCACCCCCGTCTGCACATCAGCTACCCCATGCTGGCGCTCTCCTTTACCGTCATCTTTGCGACCGGCGCTATCGACGACGTCTTCCAGCTCACGCCCAAGCAAAAGCTGGCCGGACAAGTCCTCGCCGCGCTTATCGCCTGTATCGGCGGCCTAAAAATCGGCGTCATCGTCAACCCGTTTGCCCCCGGCGAGATCATGCTCGGATGGCTCGCCTACCCCATCACCGTAATCTATCTGGTGGCATTCACCAACATCATTAACCTCATCGACGGCCTCGACGGCTTGGCCACGGGCATCTGCGGCATCGCGTCGTTCACCATGTTTTCGATGGCCGTTCTCTCGGGCCGCATCGACGCCGCCGCGCTCTCCATTGCGCTCTTTGGCGCCTGTCTGGCCTTTTTGCGCTACAACTTCAACCCCGCAAGCATCTTCTTGGGCGACTCGGGGTCGCTGCTTCTGGGCTTTGCGCTGGGCTCCATCTCGCTGCTCAACGTGAGCCGCACCGCCGCACTCACCTCGCTTATCATCCCGCTCATCGTTGCCGGCGTGCCCATCATCGACACGTTTAGCGCCATTGTGCGCCGCAAGCGCGCCCACATTAGCATCGGGCAGGCCGACAAGGGCCACATCCACCACCGCCTGATCCAAGAAGGCTACAACCAAAAACAGGCCGTGCTGCTCATCTATGCCTGGTGCATCATGCTTTCGGCCGGCGCCGCCGCGATTAACCAGGTCGAGGTGCCCATGCGCGTGCTCATCTTTACCGTGCTCGCCATTGGCTCGGCGGCCTTTGCCAAGCATCTGCATCTGTTTGAGCCCGTGCTGCGCCACCATTACAACAAGCGCACGCACGAGGACGAGCTCGTCACCCCCGACGACCCCGCTTTTAAGCAGGAGGAGCAGGCAGCCGAGGAGCGCAAAGAAGAGCGCCACCACAAGCTCTAGGGCAAGCTGCCAAGGATGTGCCAAGGCACCGTTGGCCAAGCGCGGCCGCGCCGCACCCACCGCACAAGCCACCCCTCTCCCGCCCCTCGCCTACTTACGTCCCGCCCCTCCAATAAACGCGTTATCATCTTGACCCATGAACATACGTTAGGAGCAATCATGCCAAACGAGAACAGCTACGAAGTCGCGCTGCAAAAGAGCAACGCCATTCGCGAGGGCCTGGCCAATACGCCCGAGAAGTTCACCATGCTCACCGGTGATCGCCCCACCGGCCGTCTGCACCTGGGCCACTACTTCGGTACCCTCAAGGGCCGTGTTGAGCTGCAGGACATGGGCGCCAAGACCAACGTGCTCATCGCCGACTACCAGGTCATCACTGACCGCGACACCACCGAGCACATCCAGGACAACGTGTACAACATGGTCATGGACTACCTTGCCTGCGGCATCGACCCCGACAAGACCATGATCTACGCGCACTCCGCCGTGCCCGCCGCCAACCAGCTCATGCTGCCGTTCCTGTCGCTGGTGTCCGAGGCCGAGCTGGCGCGTAACCCCACCGTCAAGGCCGAGATGGAGGCCTCGGGCCATGAGCTTACCGGCCTTCTGCTCACATACCCGGTGCATCAAGCCTGCGACATCCTGTTCTGCAAGGGCAACGTGGTGCCCGTCGGTCGTGACCAGCTGCCGCACATCGAGCTCACCCGCACCATCGCCCGCCGCTTTAACAACCGCTACGGCAAGGTGTTCCCCGAGGTCGAGGCACTGCTGTCCGAGACCCCGCTACTGCCCGGCCTTGACGGTCGCAAGATGAGCAAGAGCTACGGCAACGCCATCAACATCTCGATGACCGCTGAGGAGACGGCCAAGCGCATCAAGAAGAGCCAGACCGACTCCGAGCGCATGATCACGTTCGATCCCGAGAACCGCCCCGGCGTGTCCGGTTTGCTTTCGACGGCCGCCATCTGCACCGGTCGCTCCGAGGTCGAAATTGCCGAGGAGATTGGCATGGGCGGCTCCGGCCAGCTCAAGAAGTACGTGACCGAGGCCGTCAACGAGTACTTCGCACCGATCCGCGAGCGTCGCCAGCGCTACGAGAACGATCTGGATTACGTGAAGGACGTGCTGCACGAGGGCAACCGTCGCGCCAACGAGATCGCCGAGCAGACCCTGGCAGAGGTTCAGGACGCCATGGGTATGGTGTACTAGACCGATCTGCTGGCTTGAGCTTTCGATTGCTATAGGGCGGGCGCTACGGCGTCCGCCTTTTTTGGAACCGGACCGCTTCGGCTCCGTCCATCGCACTCCCCCGACAAACAGGAACAGGCCCGCTGGCAGATAGTTGCCAGCGGGCCTGTTCCCGAAGTACACCGTTGAATCGCACAGAGGGGAGGGATGCGAATCAAACTCAACAGGGCAGGCTTTTTCATCGCCTATTGCCTGCTCCGTTGCTGAAACCAATATAGTTCACCGTGGTTTACTTTCTAGCGTCAATATGCGCCGCCATACCTTCTCCATAAGTTAGCTCCGGTAAACCTGCAACGGAAAACCACCACAAAGGGGACAGGCACCTTTGTGGTGGTTTTGGCCACTGCAGAGCCGCTAGAGTCCGGCAGGCCAGCGACAGGCGGCCAAGTCGACGTGCATGTCGTCCTTAAACGCCACACCCTCCCCTAGCAAAAGCTCACGTTGAGCATCGGGGCCGCCAAAGGCAAAGCCTTCGCAAATGCGACCGTCGGCAAACACCACACGATGGCAGGGAATCTGGCCGGGGCGCGGATTACTATGCAGGGCATACCCCACGTACCGCGCACTCCGCGGACGACCGGCGAGCAGCGCCACCTGACCGTAGGTGGCGACCATCCCCTCGGGAATCTGCTCGACCACCTCGTACACCCGTTCAAAAAAGCCCTCAGACGCCATTGCTCGCTCCCTTCCACCCGGAAAAGCATAAACCACCACAAAGGTGCCTGTCCCCTTTGTGGTGGTTTATGGCAGGTCGGTTAGTTGGCGGACTGGAAGAAGGCTACTGCTACGGCGCCGGGGCCTACGTGGGTGCCGATGGTGGCGCCAATGGTGTGAACGGGCAGTTCGACCTCGGTGTGACCAGCCCACAGTGCCGCGCTGTCCTCGATATACTTCTTGAGCACCGCATCCGAAAGGCCCGTATAGCCGAGCGCCAGCGGCATGGAAAAGTCGATGCCGCCCGCCTTTTCGACCTTTTGGTTCAGCAGGTTGCGGCCGTTCTTGGAACCGCGCGCCTTGCCCAGCTGCACGATCAGACCGTCCTCGACAGCCACCACAGGCTTTACGTTGAGCAGCGTGCCCACGGCGCCGGCCGCAGCAGACAGACGACCGCCGCGCACCAAGTACTCCAGCGTCTCGAGCAGACCGATAACCACCACACGGTCGCGCACGGCCTCGACGGCCGCCGCGATCTGGGCCGCGCTACGGCCCTCGTCCACCAAGCGCAGCGCATACTCGACCAGCACGCGCTCGCCCAGGGTGACGTTGTTGCTATCTACCACGAACACGTCGCCGCCCGGCGCCTCGGCAAGTGCGGTACGGGCACTCTGATTGGTGCCCGAAAGCTTGGCGCCAACGGTAATAATCACTGCCTCGTCGCCGGCCTCACGCGCCTCGGCAATAGCCTGCGAAAACGCGTACGGGTTGACCTGGCCGGTCTTGGGCAGCTCATCGCGCTCCACGAGCATCTCGTAAAAGCGCTGGTGATCGATGTCGACGCCATCCATGTACACATCGGTGCCAAAAGTGACGGACAGCGGCAGAACACGCAGAGCGGGGTGCTCAGCCGGCGACATATCGCTCGCGGAATCGGTAATAATACGAATGGACATAGCGAATCCTTTCTTTCGCGGACCTCTCGCGGGGAATTTTGACAGCAATGCCCCGGCACGGCATACGCACTCAAACGGGACTATGCAGTTGTTAATTGGAAGCAAATGCCTTGGCGGCCTTAGATCTCGCGCAGGGTGTTGAGAATCGTGCGCAGCGACGCATACATCTGCTCGCGCTGCTCCACACCCATAGCCTTACCGGTGGTATCGAGCACCTCGCGAATGATGCGGTCCGCCTCGCTCATGCTCTCGCCGCCCAGAGCGGTCAGGCGCACCGGAGCACGATACTTAACGGCGGCATCGCCCGAATCATCGACCTCGACGTAGCCACCCTCCTCCAGATGCGCCAGCGTACGCGAGACGGCGGCGCGGGTCACGCCTGCCATGCGAGCCAGGTCGGCGCCAGTCAGGCCGTCCTTGCTGCGCTCAAGATAGTACAGGCACATAACGTCGGAGCCCTTGAGACCCAGCCTTGCGCCCTCAGACGTCTTAATGCGCTGGATCTCCTTGTAGAGTCCGCTGATCAGTCCGACAAAGTCCTCGAAACGTGTCTCGTCGCTCTGCTGCATGGGAGACGACCGCCTTTCGCTTGCATAATGCTAACGGGTAAACATCTTAGTCGCATAAGGCGACACCCGTACCCAAATACCCCATTTGTTAACCCATCAACATAAAAACCACCACAAAGGGGACAGGCACCTTTGTGGTGGTTTGGGGCATCAATAGGTTCTAGGCGCCGCTACAGCTCCACGCAAGGATTGTCGCGGGTCACAAGCGTCTTAACGACAACCGTCGCTCCCAGATAGCGCTCGAGCAGCTCGGCTAGGCGATCGATCGCGGCCTGGCAATCCCCCATCCGCTCGGGCTCCACGCACTCAATCGCCAAGAATGCATCGGCCGAATCGTCGGACAGCGCCGTGCGAACGCCGTCGCGCCAGTTCCAGCAGCGGCACACGGCGCCCGCATCATCGATGTAGGCGAGCTCGCCGGGCAGCGTCGGATCGTCCGCCTCCTCGCCAAGCGGCAAGAATGCATCGCCACCGTCGGTCACCTTCAAGCGAAGGTCTCCCTCGATCGCATGCAGATCCTCGCCTCCCACGGGCAGCGCGTAGGTCAGCGACACCGTGTTGTAGATATCCACCGCGGGCGTAATGTGGCCCACCGGCTTGCCTTTGAGCACGCGTTTGAGCAAGTTCTCGATCGAGCAGCGCGCGCCTTTCTTGGTCTTGAACAGACGATAGGCCTCGCGCCATGCCTTGACCGGTGCGTTCTCGCTGATAGTGTCGCTGGTCAGATGACGCTCCGCATCGATATTGGCGCGGTCGAGCAACGCCGCAATCGCATCCACGTCCTCTTGAGAAATCTGAGCCGTGGGCTTCATGCCCTCCACGACCACAACACCGACCGCTGCCTGCGGAAACAGCTCCCAGAATGAATCCTCGGCAATAAAGCTCTTCATATGCTCTCCCTTCATTGTGCGCGCCCGAGTGAGGGCGCCTAAACAAAAAGCGCCCTTACAACGGCCACCTTCAAAGTCCTACGGTGCCGTCACAAGAACGCTTGCGCTGTCCCCATCCGGAGAAGGGGACGATATGTCAGGCGTATTGTAACCCGAGTCATCCACGCGAGCAAAACCACCACAAAGGTGCCTGTCCCCTTTGTGGTGGATATGGACTCACGGCGAAGCTAGTGGCGAAGTCCCAGCAGCCCGCGGCCGCGATGACGGGCGTCGGCGTGTACTTGAACGTGCGGGCCGGCGGCTTTGACGGACTCGGGCAGGTGCGAGTACTTCTTCTCGAAGTTCTCCTCGAACATCACCGCCAGGTTGTGCGCGGCCTCGTCATAGCGCGCGGTGCTCTGCCAGTATTGGCGCGGCACCAGGATGCCATCGGGCACGCCGTGGCACGTCGTGGGAATGTCGACGTTAAAGATGTCGTCGTGCACGAACTCGCTGTCCTCGATGGTGCCGTCGAGGGCGCGCGCGACCAGCGAGCGCGTGTAGGCAAGCTCGATGCGATGGCCCACGCCGTAGCCGCCGCCAATCCAGCCGGTGTTGACCAGGTACACGCGCGTGCGGCCGTCGGCAATGCGCTCGCCGAGCATCTTGGCGTAAACCATGGGGTCGAGTGGCATAAACGGCTCGCCGAACAGCGAAGAGAACGTGGGCGTGGGCTCGGTGACGCCGACCTCGGTTCCGGGAATCTTAGCCGTAAAGCCCGTCACAAAGTGGTACATGGCGGCGTCAGCCGTCAGGCGCGAGATGGGCGGCAGCACGCCAAAAGCGTCGCAAGTCAGGAACAGCACGACACTCGGAGTGGTGCCCATGCCCTTAGTCCACGCGTTAGGAATGTGCTCCACGGGATAGGCCACGCGCGTGTTGTGCGTAATCGAGATGTCGTCGTAGTTGGGCTTGCGGTTCTCGTCGAGCACCACGTTTTCGCAGATCGCGCCAAAGCGGACAGCGTTGAAGATCTCGGGCTCGTGGAAGGCGTCCAGGCCCTCGCATTTGGCGTAGCAGCCACCCTCGATGTTGAAGATGCCCATGTCGGACCAACCGTGCTCGTCGTCGCCGATAAGTAGTCGCGTGGGGTTGGCAGAAAGCGTAGTCTTGCCGGTACCGGACAGGCCAAAGAACACGGCGGTCTCGTGCGTGACGGGATCCATGCTGGCCGAGCAGTGCATGGGCAGCACGTCGTCCTCGACGGGCAGCAGATAGTTCATGACACTGAAGATGGACTTTTTGATTTCGCCGGAGTAGCCGGTACCCGCGACCAAAATCACGCGCTCCTGGAAGTTGATGACCACGGCGGCGCTGGAGTTGAGGCCCTTGATGGCAGGATCGCACTGGTAACCGGGCGCTGCGAGCACGCAGAAGTCGGGCTCGCCGGTGCGCGCGATTTCGCGGGCGAGCGGACGGGCGAGCATTTGCTTAATGAAGAGTGCCTGGCTGGCACGCTCGCAGGCAACAAGCAGGCGACGCGTGTGGTTGCGGTCAGCGCCCGCCATGCCGCGCGTGACGAACACGTCGCGCTCGTTGAGATAGTCGACGATGCCGGCCTTGATGGCCTCATAGCTCTCGACGGACAGTGGGCGGTTGACCGCACCCCAGGCGATCTTGTCGTGAACATCGGGGGTGTCAACGATAAAACGATCGTTGGGCGAACGACCAGTGCGCTCCCCCGTCTCGATCACGAGCGCGCCATTAGAAGCCATACGGCCCTCTTTGCGACGAATAGCGTGCTCGACAAGCTCTGCCGCCGGCAGGTCCACCAGCAGACGGGGTTGATTCTCGGCGGGATCTTCAACGAGCGTAATACCAAAGTTGGACAGAACTTCTGCAGGGGTAACACCAGGCATGGGGCCTCCTTTAAAAACGCGACACGTTGACGCGACGCGCACTTTACTCACGTAAAGCCCGTTGTACCCGATATGCAAAAACGTTTTTGCGGCAAGGGCGGCAAGCCCGCCCAACGGTCAAAAATCGCAGGCAAGCGGCCTAGTCATTTGGGACGTTTTTAAACGACTAGTCATTGGGGACACTCTTGAACAGGCAACACTCAAGGAGTGTCCCCGGATGCCGGCACTTAGGGACGTTCCCAAAGTGCCGGCACATAAGGAACGTCCCTAAGTGCCGACTACAGCGGCAGGTTTTGGCCGAGCATGGCTATGGCGCTCATCAGGACCAGCATGCCGGCAGCGTAGGGCAGGACGGCGCCCAGGAGTTCGGCATCCTTACCGCGCACGTGCACGGCGGCAAGACCAATGGCGAGGGTCTGCGGCGAGATCATCTTACCGGCGGCGACGCCCAGGGCGTTCAATGCGACCATCCAGTAGTCGCTCACACCCAGCGCAGTGGCGGCCTGGCTCTGAATGGGGCCAAACAGCATGCCCGAGGACGTGCCCGAGCCGGTCACAAACGCACCAACCGCACCAATCCACGGAGCCAGAATCGGGTACAGACCGCCGGCGACCGCAATGCAAAACGCGCTGATCGACGAAATCATGCCGGCATAGCCCATCACCTTGGCGCAGCCCAGCACCGAAAGCATGGTGATGACCGTCGGCATCATCTGTTTGACGGTCGCGGCCAGTACCTCACCCATCAAGCGCGGCGAAGCGCCCTGAATGGCACCGCCGACAAACGCCGCCAGGAAAATCCAAACGCCCGGCGTATTGATCCACGAAAACGTAAGCGTACCGGGATTCTCACCGCAATACACCTGCACATGGCTCGCAAACGGCGCGAGCGCAGCATGTACAGCGGGCACCAGATTAGACGTGCCTAGCAGCAACACAAAAATCAGGATGAAGCACGACCAGGCCGAAAGCGCCGACTTAACGGTGAGCTTCTCCCCGGCCTCGATATTCATGTGGAAGCGCGCATCCAGGTGGCCGGACTTCTCGGCACGCATGGCAAGCGCGGCGGTCAGCGCAAGCGACACGATGGAGCCTACGACCATGGCCAGCTCGGGACCCACAAACATGGCAACGACCAGAGCCGCGCCGACAAACGACACGCCGGAGAGCAACGCCACGCCGGCAACACCGTGCAGGCGCTCGCCCACACTCGCGGCATTGCCCTGGTCATCGGCAACACGGCCCGCAACCAGCACAATAAATAGCGGCATCACCACAAAGAACGGTGCGAGCTGCACCAGCTGAACGGTCGCCAGGTGCAGGGAATCCAGACCCACCAGGTCGGCAACGGACACCGTGGGGATGCCGATGGAGCCGTAGGGCGTGGGCACGCCGTTGGCCAGCAGGCAGATGAGCACGGCAGGCACGGCCTCAAAGCCCAGACCCGCGAGCATGCCGGCAGGAATGGCGACGGCAGTGCCAAAACCGGCCATGCCCTCCATAAAGCCACCGAAGCACCAAGCCACGAGCAGCGCCAGCAGACGGCGGTCGCTGCTGATGGAGGTGATCATGCTGCCGATCACGTCCATGGCGCCCGTACGAACGCACAGGTTATACGTGAACACCGCGGCGATGATCACCAGGACGATGGGCCACAGAGCCATCAAAAAACCTTCGAGCGAGGCGGTCGCGATCTGCGCTGCCGGCAGGTGCCACCATGCGAAGGCAAGCAAGCACGAAAGGACAAACGATCCGATAGCGGCCTTCCAAGCTGGCCATTTAAAGCACAGCAGCATCACGACCAGCCAAATAATCGGCACAAGAGCCAGTAAGAATGCGGCGACGTCCATAGGTAGAAGCTCCTTGGTGCCGCGTGGGCGGCATCGGGGGTGTCACAAAACTTCAACAGGATACCGCACGTTTACCGACAAATTACAGCCGCCTGCCGAAAATATTGAACAATCCGTTCAAAAACACGAGCGAACACCGTCGCGTCTATACTAAAGCTCAGCAATAGAAAGGACTCCGCTTTGAGCATCACGCCCCTCGATAGCATTCGCCGCGCCATCGCCCGCCGCAACGGCATCTCCAACCCCGCTGCATCGAGAGACGGCGCCGCGAAGGCCCAGGGCGGCCGCATCGAGAACGGCCTCTTCCCTGCCTCCCACACGGCCGAAGAGCTCGCACGCATCCAGGAGCTGAGTCAGCGCAACGCCGGCGGACCCGACAGCAGCCAGGCCACGCGCCGTCGCCGGCGCGAACAAGATCGGGAGCCCGGCCCCGTCCGCCGCATGGTCAACGCTTGGTGGAACCGTCTGCTCGGCGCCGTCTACGGCGGCGGCTTCTCCATGCAGGAAGCGGAATACGAGGAGCACGCCACCCGCCGCGATTACCTTTGGAACACCCTCGGCACCGCCGTGTGGGGCTTGGCGTTTCCGCTGCTCACCATCGTGTCCACACAGCTCGTGGGCGCCGAAGAAGCAGGCAAATTCTCCATCGCCTTCGTCACCGGCACGCTCATCATGATCGCATGCGACTACGGCGTGCGCAATTTCCAGGTCTCGGACATCGACGAAAAGACGTCCTTCGCCTCCTACCAGCTCAATCGTTGGATCTGCGGAGCGCTCGCCCTAGGCTGCGGCCTCATGTACAGCAGCGCCCGCGGCTATGACACGCAGATGGCGACGATCGGCCTGGGCGTCTACCTGTATAAGGTCATCGACGGCGTCGCCGACGTGTACGAAGGCCGCCTGCAGCAGGCCGACAAGCTCTACCTGGCTGGCATGAGCCAAACGCTACGCTCCGTCGGCGTCATCGCGGTCTTTAGCGTGGCACTGTTCCTCACGCGCAGCATGCCCATCGCGGCCATGGCCATGGGCATTGCCGCGATTGCCTCGCTCGTGCTGGTCACCGCCCCGCTCGCCCTGCTCGAGACCGAAAAATCGCGCCGCGTGAGCCTGCGCGAGGTCGGCCACCTGTTTGTCCAGTGCGCCCCACTCTTTGGCGCGCTATTCCTGTTCAACCTTATCGAGAGTATGCCCAAGTTTGTGATGGAAGGAACACTGGCCTACAAATACCAGCTGTACTTTAATGCCCTCTTTTTTCCAGCTCAGGCTATTCTGTTGAGCATTGGATTTGTCTATAAACCGCAGCTCCTGCGCTTGTCGAGCATTTGGGCTAATCCTCGCAAGCGTCGTCGCTTTGACCTGATTATTGTTGCCGTTATAGCGCTGATCGTAGTCATCACCGGCGTGTGCGCCGCATTTATGGCAGGTCCCGGTATTCCCCTCATGAGCTTTATGTACGGTCTCAACTTTGAGCGCTACCGTACGCTGGCGCTGCTGATGGTCGTCGCCGGCGGCGTCACCGCGGCCATCGATTTTATCTACGCCATCATCACGGTGCTGCGCCACGCTGGAGATGTCACCAAGATCTACCTGATCTGCTTTGCCGTGAGCGTGGTGCTCCCGGTGATTCTGATCAATCTGCTCGGCCTGATGGGCGCCGTCGTGAGCTACCTAGCCATCATGGCCCTACTGCTGGTACTGTTGATTATCGAGTACGCCCACATCCGCCAACGCATAGAGAGGGACCGGAATCCGTACGGCGCCTAATTGCGGCGATGGGAGAAGCTAATTTGCGGTGGAATCACCCCGGCTGGAGTCTCGTTGCGGACACGCAAAACTAAGTGAGTAGACTTTTACCGAATCCCGGACCACACCGACAAAGCACAAGTCCGTGACCAGCGGTTTTATTGAGGCAAATATGTTGGGTGCTCGGCATTTCCAAAAAAGTCTACTCACTTAGCCAGCGGGCAGCCAAATGATTATTTAATCCCCGTCCCTGAAAAATCAATTTGCGGGCAGAAGGGCAAAAGTAGTCAAAAAAGGCCCCGTCCAAAATTAGCTACCCCTTGCACCGATTATTCGCCCGGGTTGATATTCGCGTAGAACTCCGCCCCATCATCGAGCCGCAGGATGCCCACGCGACCGAACTCGGAGCCGGTGGCGGCGGCGCAATCGATATCGATGCGATCGGGCACGCCGGCAGTGTCCTCGCCGCCCAAGCGCACGATCTGCCCTCGTCCCGATTCCTCATCGAGCCCCGCAAGACCACCGACCTCGCAATAACGCCCGAGCGACACCGTTGGCGTGTGGCCACTCACCACGACCGAACCCTTGCCCTCGGCAGAAAGCAGCCCCGTCGGGGCATCCCAATAGCCATGGCGAATCCAGAGCAAGTCATCGGACGACTGTACGGCGAGCATTTGCTGCAGCAGCTCGCGATCGGCATCGACCGCTCCCCTGCCGTCGCCGCAATCGACACCATGCTCAAGCAAAAACGCACGCGCCGCCTCGGTCTGAATGCCGGCGTGCACCAGCAGGTACGGCCGCTCGGCAGTCTCGACCACCGCGTAGAGCGGCAGCGCGGCCATCCATCGCACGAGCTCCTCGTATGCCTCAAATTCCATGTCGTTGAGCTGCTCGCGCGTCGTCCAGCCACCGTTGATATCCCAGGTCTCGGCATCGAGCGGATCCTGGCCAATGATGGCATCGAGCATGATCTGCTCGTGATTGCCCTTGAGCACGCGGGCGTTGGGCAGCGAGCGCACGAGCTTAATAACACCGACCGGATCGGGCCCGCGATCGATCATGTCGCCCAGCACGTACAGTGTGTCGTCGGACGTCAACGAGATCTTAGACAGGGCCTCGTCAAGCGCACGCACGTGCCCGTGAGCGTCAGATGTCACATAGATCGCCATGGTACGCCTCTCCTTGCATTGCGGCCGAAGCCCGGTGCCGCAACTAAAACTTCAAGTTGAACTTAAACGTTACCCATTGTACTCCGTTGCAATAAAGCTGGAAAGGGTTTCCGAGCAGAGGCAAAGACGGCAGCCGTCTATGACGATATCGCGCACGCCCACAATCCAACCCCATAAACCCACCATCTTTGGGTACAAATAACCGCAGGCAACTGACCGTGCCACGCCAACCACCCAGGAGCGGACACCATCTATGAACCAGATCCTTCTCTTTATCGGCCTCGTCATCATTTTGTGCCTGACCATCAAACCCGTCGGCAAAAAACTCCCCTTCCCCACCCTGCTCATCTTTATCGCGCTCGGCATGCTGTTGGGCGTCAACGGCCCGGCGCATATCGACTTTAGCGACTACGCGCTCACCGAAACCGTCTGCAGCACGGCGCTGCTGTTCATCATGTTCTACGGCGGCTTTAACACCAACATCGACCGCGCCAAGCCCGTCGCCGTGCCCGCGGTGCTGCTGAGCACGCTCGGCGTCGTCATCACCGCAGGCATCACCGGCGTGTTCGCCCACTTCGTGCTGGGCTTCGACTGGATCGGCGGCCTGCTGCTGGGATCAGTCGTGGCATCCACCGACGCGGCCAGCGTCTTTAGCGTTCTGCGCGAGCACAGCCTGTCGCTGAAGGGCGGCACCGACTCGCTGGTCGAGGTCGAATCGGGCTCCAACGACCCCGTCGCCTACATGCTCACCGCCGTGCTCGCCACACTCGCGGCCGGCGGCGACATCAACATTCCCGCACGGCTGGCCAAGCAGATTATCCTGGGCGCGGGCCTGGGCCTTGCCATCGGCTGGGCGGCGGGCCGTCTGATTGAACGCGCACACGCAACGGCCGAGGGCGCGCAGACCATCTTCTTGTTCGCCGTGGCGATCGTCGCCTACGCGCTACCAAGCTATCTGGGCGGCAACGGCTTTTTGGCCGTATACCTGGCCGGCATTGTGCTGGGTGCGAGCGACATCACCGGCAAGGTCGAGATGGCGCACTTCTTTGACACCCTCACCGAGATGGCCGAGATGACGATCTTCTTCTTGCTCGGCCTGCTCGTCACGCCCGCACGCCTGCCGCAGATGCTGCTGCCGGGCCTGGCGCTCATGGCGTTTATGCTCTACGTGAGCCGTCCCATCGCCGTCGGCGTGCTCCTGGCGCCCTTTAAGACGAACCCCCGCCAGGTCGCGCTCGTAAGCTGGGCGGGCCTGCGCGGAGCAGCTTCGGTCGTGTTTAGCCTCTTTGCCGTGGTGGCCGGCGTTCCCGGCGGACACGACCTATTTGACCTGGTGTTTGTGATTGCCGTGTCGAGCATTGTGGTGCAGGGCTCGCTGCTGCCAGCGGTGGCGAAGAAGCTCGATATGATCGATGCGACCGGCGACGTGCGCCGCACCTTTAACGACTATCGCGACGAAGACGGCATGTCATTTGTAAAGCTCAAGGTGGGTGCTGGCCATCCGTTTGCCGAGCGCTCGCTCGCCGATATTGGCAGCGCGACGGACATGCTCGTGGTCCTGGTGCTGCGCGACGGGGCGCACCCGGTGCTGCCCAACGGCGATACCGTGATCCAGGAAGGCGATCTGCTGGTGATGGCCGCCCCAACGTTCGAAGAGCGTGCCGAGGTTACGCTGCGCGAGGTCACCGTAACCCCCCACGGTCGCCTGGCCGGCCAGCGTCTTCGCGATGTGCCGCAGGGCAAGCACCCCTTTATCGTGGTGATGCTCAAGCGCGACGGCCAAACGATCATCCCCGACGGCAACACCCTAATATACGCCGGCGACGAAGCCGTCATCGCCACGCTCGCGTCGTAGCGGGCAGGAGGTAGCTAATTTGCGACGAAGAGATCAAGCGCCTAGAAAGCCTCATGCCTTCGCTCGCAGATTTGGATTTGCCTGAGGAGTAAAGCACCCCTCCCCCATGTAACCATCCTGTAAATCATAGCGGCGCACTCGGGTTTTGCTGTGATGCGGTCGCGCCTAGCGCTCCACTGTGCTAAAGTATCCCGAACGTTCAAACGACTACGAGGGAGACTAGAAGATGGCACGTGTGCACAACTTCTCAGCTGGCCCGGCCGCGCTGCCTACAAGCGTGCTCGCCGAGATCGCCGACGAGATGATGGACTACCGCGGTTGCGGCATGTCCGTGCTCGAGATGAGCCATCGATCTAGCATGTACCAGCAGATTATCGACGACGCCGAGGCAACCCTGCGCCGTCTGCTGAGCATCCCGGACAACTACCGTGTCCTGTTTTTACAGGGCGGTGCCACGCTGCAGTTTGCGGGCATCCCCATGAACCTCATGCACCGCGGCCGCGCCGGCTACATCGTGACCGGCAACTTTGCCAACAAGGCATACAAAGAAGCCGCCAAGTACGGTGAGGCCGTGCTGCTCGCGAGCTCCGAGGACACCGACTTCGACCGCATCCCCGACATGGCCGACATCAATGCGCGCATTGCCGCCGAGGCCGCAGGCGACGGGCTCGACTACGTCTACATCTGCCAGAACAACACCATCTTTGGCACCATGTACCACGAGCTGCCCAGTTGTGGCGATGTGCCGCTGGTCGCCGATGTCTCGAGCTGCTTCCTGTCGCAGCCGCTCGACGTTGAGCGCTACGGGCTCATTTACGCCGGAGCGCAGAAAAACGCCGGCGCCGCGGGCGTGACCGTGGCCATCGTGCGCGACGACCTCATCGCAGATGGCCCCGCCTTTGCGCAGACGCCGCAGTACCTGGACCTTAAGACCCAGGCCGCCAAGGGTTCCATGCTCAACACGCCCAACACCTTTGGCATCTACGTGTGCGGCAAGGTGTTCCGTTGGGCTGAGCAGACCGGCGGACTTGCCGCCATGGCCGAGCGCAACTGGGCCAAGGCCAACCTGCTCTACGACCTGCTCGAGCACAGCGTGCTGTTCCATGGCACCACACAGGCCGACAGCCGCTCCATCGCCAACGTCACCTTCCGCACCGGCGACGCCGAACTCGACGCGGCCTTTGTCGCAAGCGCGGCAGAGCACCAGATTCAAAACGTCAAGGGCCATCGCCTGGTGGGCGGCATGCGCGCTAGCGTCTACAACGCCGTAACCATGGAAGATGTGCAGGCACTGGCCTCGTACATGAAGGACTTCGAAGCGCAGCTTAGTTTGAGCCCGCGATCTAACTAGCCCGCAACGCGCGGGCCGATCAGCCATCTCAGACCACCCTGTATAGATCAAAACCTGCTAAGGAGTTTTCCATGCGCAAGATTAAAACCATCGATGACATTACCAAGGACGGCAAGGTCGAGTTTGGTGAGGGCTACGAGTTTGTGAGCACCGCCGAAGAGGCCGACGCCATTCTGATGCGCTCGACCGACCTGCACGGCCACGAGCTGCCCGAGGGCATCCGCGCCATCGCCCGCTGCGGCGCCGGCGTCAACAACATCCCCGTCGAGGAGTACGCCAAGAAGGGCGTCGTCGTCTTTAACTCCCCCGGCGCCAACAGCAACGCCGTTAAGGAGCTCGTCCTAGGCATGCTGGTGCTCTCGAGCCGCGGCGTGGTGCAATCAATGAACTGGGTGCGTGACAACGCCGACGACCCCGAGATTCAGGTCGATGCCGAAAAGGCCAAGAAGGCCTTTGTGGGCCGCGAGCTCAAGGGCAAGCGCATCGGTGTCATCGGCCTGGGCAACGTGGGCTCCAAGGTCGCCAACGCCTGCGTCGATCTGGGCATGGACGTTTACGGCTACGACCCGTTCATTTCCGTCGAGCACGCGTGGGTGCTGAGCCGCGAGGTGCAGCGCGTGGGCACGCTCGAGGATCTCTGCCGCGGCTGCGACTACCTCACCGTGCACGTGCCCAGCAAGGCCGACACCATCGGCATGATCAGCACCGAACAGATTAACCTGCTGGCACCGGACGCCGTGCTCATCAACTACGCGCGCGAAACCATCATTGACGAGGACGCCGTCGACGCCGCCCTGCGCGAGGGCAAGCTCAGCTGGTTTAGCTGCGACTTCGCCACGCCCAAGACGGTCAAGATGCCCAATACGTTTATCACCACGCACTCGGGCGCCGGCACCGGCGAGGCCGAGGCCAACTGCGCCGACATGGCCATCAGCGAGCTCAAGGATTACCTGGAGAACGGCAACATCGCACACAGCGTCAACTACCCCGCCTGCAGCATGGGCAAGGCGCGCGCTGCAAGCCGCATTGCCTGCCTGCATGCCAACGTGCCCAACATGATCGGCCAGATCACGGCCATCCTGGCCAAGGACAACGCCAACGTGCAGCGTATGACCAACGAGTCCGCCGGCGAGAACGCCTACACCATGTTCGACACCGACGAACACCTAGACAGCAGCACCATCGAGGCGCTCAAGCAGATTCCGTCGATGTATCGCGTGCGCGTGATCAAGTAGCGCCGACTGACCTGACGGGCAGTTCCCCATGTGGCCTGCCCGTCGCTGACATTGAATGCCCGCGGGGGCGCCTTTCGCACGAGAGGCGCCCCCATTTTTGTGAGCGCTCCATTAAATGCACTGAGCCGCTTCTTGGCATACAATCTGTATGTTGACCTAACTATCTGTGAGGTGCCTATGGTTGATACAGATTTTGCTTGGCGGCTTACGCAAGGGCTCGTGCGGATCGACAGTTCAGACCCGGGTGCGTATGAGGACGAGATTGAGCGCTATATCAAAGCGTTGGTTGAGGAACGGTTGGCGCAGCTGAGCTATCCGGTACTCGATGCCGTGCAGATTGCAGAGCACGAAGTACTCCCCGGACGCCGCAATCTAATGGTCACCGTGCCGGGCCAAAGCAACGAGCCACGGCTCGTCTACATCTGCCATTTGGATACCGTCACCTTGGGCGATGGCTGGGACGCGGACATTCCGCCGCTCGGAGCGATCGTGCGCAACGATAAACTCTACGGCCGTGGTGCCTGCGATATGAAGGGTGGCCTGGCCTGCGCCATTGCCGCACTGGTCCATACACTCGAGCGCGTGGCGGCAGAAGGCGAGCTGCCCCACCGCGGCTTTTCACTCATCTGCTCGGTCGACGAGGAAGACTTTATGCGTGGTTCAGAGGCAGCTATCGATGCCGGCTGGGTCGGCTCGCGTGAATGGGTGCTGGACACCGAGCCCACCGACGGACAGATCCAGGTGGCGCACAAGGGGCGTACGTGGTTCGAAATTGAAATGACTGGCGTGACGGCGCATGCGAGCCAGCCCTGGAAGGGCGCGGATGCCGTCGCCGCCATAGCCGAGGTCGTGTGTTCGCTCCGTCGCGCGTTTATGGCGCTGCCCGCGCACGATGAGCTGGGGCCTTCGACCATCACGTTTGGCCAAATCGAGGGCGGATATCGCCCCTATGTCGTGCCCGACCGCGCCAAAGTCTGGGTCGACATGCGTCTGACCCCGCCGACCGATACGGCCGCCGCGACGCGCATGGTAGAGCAGGCCATCGCCGTCGCCGAAGCCGCCGTTCCCGGTTGCCATGGCAGCTACACCGTGACGGGCGACCGCCCCGCCATCGAGCGCGACCCGAATTCTCCCCTTCTAGCAGCGCTCATGCGTGCCGCCGATGACGTGACGGACGTGGACACGACCGTCGGCTTCTTTACCGGCTACACCGACACCGCCGTCATTGCCGGCAAGACAGGTAACCGCAATTGCATGAGCTACGGTCCCGGGTCGCTCGCGCTCGCGCACAAGCCCAACGAATATGTGCCCCACGCCGATATCGTTCGTTGTCAGCAGGTGCTAATCGCGCTCGCCGATAACGTGCTCTGGGACGCGAGCGGCCAAGTTGGGGCATAATAAGCCGCGAACAAACCGACTCGTGCGTTAGGACCGCCCATGAAAGCACTTCCGTTTCCCTGCATCCGCCCGGCTCAGGACCGCGTGCTCGAGGCGCTGCCTGCAATGGGCAGCATCCTGAGCGGCAACGATGCTCTGCGCGGAGCCATTGCCGATGGTCTGATGCTCAAGGACCCGGGTGCGGCGTATTACGTGTACGAATGCTCGGGCGAGCCGGGACGTGTGACGGGTGTCGTGGCGATCTGCCCGGTTGGTGCGCTGGCGGGCGGCGACGCGGTTGCCGCCGATACGACCGCCGCTGCGCGCGCAATCGCCGACCTCAAGGTACAGCCCCGTCCCGTAACGCTTGTCTACGAAGCCTCTCCCGTCATGGATATCATCCTCGGCGCCGCAAAAGAGGGCGCTTCACTCTATGCCGTCACCGACCCCGCCGGCATTACGCACCGCGTGTGGGAGGTCAAGCGCGAGGACGCCGTCGGGGCCATCCGCGCCATGCTCGACCAGGCGCCGGAGCCGGCACTGGCCGACGACCCTGCCTACGCTGTCGCACTAGTCGAGGCATCACAGCTCCTGGCCGACGATGCACGTGCCGCCGGCACCTACACGGGCAAAGAGCCGTTCAACTTTGCCGTAGCTGCGCTCTTCCCCGCCGCGCAGGTCAGCGGCGGCGCGGCGCAGGTTCCGACGGGTCTGCTCACGCACCAGGTCGCGCGGTTCTAGCAAGACCAGACCGTCCAGCACAAAAATCGGCAGCCCAACAAACAGGGGGCGGAGATGCAGCAGGTACATGCATCTCCGCCCCTTTTGCGTCGAGAAGTTATGCCGACGACCCGTGCCGCCGCGCTCGCGTTATCCGCGCTGCGGACCCGCAGTAGCCACGAGCGGTTCAAGCCCCAGCTCGCGCGCGTAGTCTTCCTGCGTAAAGACTTCGACCAGTTCAAACGTATCGGCCGCATCGTCAAACGCAAAATGCAGCACTGAGCAGTTGCCCGGCACGCGTTCGCGCTCGTCGGCCGCCGCGCCCCGCACGTGGTCCAAAAACTCCTTGATAGCCGAACCGTGGCTCACCGCGAGCACGCACTCGTGGTCCGGACGTCGCATAAGATCGGTTATCGTCGCCGCCATGCGCTCGCGCACCTGCATCTGGCCCTCGCCGCCAAACTGACGATAGAAATCTCGCCACGGGCGCTCGGGCATAAGCATCACGCGCTCGGCCTCAAAGTCGCCAAAGAACCACTCACGCAGACCGTCCAGGCGCTCGTACGCCAAGCCCGGCCACAGGTTGGCGATAGTCTGCTCGGTGCGATGAAGTGTGGAGGTGTAGGCATGATCGGATTCAATGCCGCGCGCACGCAAGAACATGCCGGCACGCGCCGCCTGGTCGCATCCCAGCTGCGTGAGCGGCGAGTCACTCCAACCCTGAATAATGCGCTTAAGGTTGAATATTGTCTGCCCATGACGAACCAGATACAGGTCTTTATTCATAGGGGTCCTTTCGTTCGTTACCAATCAAGGAGCGAAAACGCACCGTCGCAATAGCCAAAATGAAGCACGGCACCGTTGTCGGGTAGCTCTCCCCTGCCAGTCACATACTCAAGAAACTCCTGGCAGGAAGAGCCGTGGGAGACTGCCAGCACACAGTCGTGCTGCGGCCTGGCCATGATGTGGGACAGCGCCGCGACCATGCGCGACTGGAGCTCGCCTTCAGACTCGCCACCAAAGGCCACCGGATAATCACCCCAGGGCTGCGGCGGCATCTCGCGATTTGATGTACCCTCCAGCGAGCCCAAATGCCACTCGCGCAGGTCATCGACCAGCTCTATCGAGCGGCCCTCACCAGCAATTAGCTCAGCCGTACGCCGCGCCCGGCCCAACGGGGAGGAATACACACGGTCAAAGGCCACGCCGCGCGCCGCAAACGCCGCACGCGCCATCAGCGCCTGCTCGCGCCCGCGCGCCGTAAGCGGCGAATCGTGCCCGCCCTGCAAAATGTTCTGCACATTGAGCTCAGTCTGCCCATGCCGCACCAAATACAAATCTGCCACACACCCTCCCCTCGTACCACCACAAAGGGGACAGGCACCTTTGTGGTGGTTTACCGCCGGATCACAACGCGGTGACGCTCAACTACAGCAGCACGTCGGCAAGCGGACGCTTGGGTACGTGGTGCACCCGCGCCTCGTCGCGCCAATAATTGATGGAGCCGTCGGGGTTGGAATCGATCGCATCGATCACCTGCGTCTCGGCCGGAACGCCAAGCGCCATGATCAGCTTGAGCTCATACTTGTCGTTATCGAGCCCCATGGCATCGATCGCGTGGGGCGTAAAGGCCTTGAACATGCAGGCTGCCACCTCGGGCGTGGCGCTGCGGGCGGCGAGCATCATCGTCTGCGCGGCAATGCCCGTGTCGACCTCGGTAATGGGAGCGGCGGGCTTGCCCGGAACGGCGCGCTCGGCAAGAATCGCGATGTAGCCGGTCGGGCGCTCACCCTCGGCAGGACCCGGCCAGTCCTTAAGCGCGCCGGCCCATGCAAGCTCGTCAAACACGCGAGCGCAGTCCTCTGCACCGCTTACCACATGAAAACGCAGACGCTGAGCATTGGCGCCGCAGGGAGCCAGGTGCGCCAGTTCCGCCAGCTCGAGCAAAAACTCGCGCGGCACGCGCATGGACTCGTCAAAACGGCGGCACGTACGGGCACGACGGACCAGCGCATCAAACGCTTCCAAGCCGAGCTTTTCGCAACCCTGCTTTGCCATCGACTCCGCGCTCGACGGCGCCGCGGGAACTGTTTCGTTCATAGGGACCCCCAATTTCGGGCAATTGTTCTTAGGAGAATCTAACCTAAAACCTAGGCAATTACATACAGCGGCGTAATGTTCTACAATTGTTGATTAATCCTCACTGGAGCGGGAACAAAAGTAACAATTCGGGAATGTGGGGCGGCAATTCGTCCTTCCCGCCCCATGCATCGACGCCCTTGGGCGATACTTGTTGCAGCACTTTTGGCGTACGCCGCACGGAGAGCAATGAACGCGACGTGCACCGCACGGAAAGGAGACATTATGGGCATCTTTAAGAATGATGACCAAAAATCGAGCCAGTTTGGATTTGACGAGAAAAGCATGGCAGGCAAGGCCGTCAAGGCCGTGCGCTGGATTTACGCCATCACGGGCGTCTTGGCGCTCGTCGCCGGCATCGCACTGCTGTTTGCGCCTGCCAAGTCCCTCGTCTTCCTAACGACCGTCTTGGGCTTCTACTTTGTGATCACGGCCGCGATCAGGCTGTTTACCGCTGTTTTCGAGCCACTGCTGCCCACCGGCTGGCGCGTGACGAGCATCATCTCCAACCTACTCATTATCTTGGGCGGCGTCATAATCCTGCGCAACCAGGCCTTCTCGACCGCGACGCTCACCACGATGGTGGTTATCGTGGCCGGCTTTGGCTGGATCGTCGAAGGTGTCATGTCCATTCTGGAGTCCGAGCTTTCGTCCAACCGTGCCCTCGCCATCCTGAGCGGCGCGCTCTCCATCATCGCCGGCATGTTCGTGTTTATCTATCCGCTGTGGTCGGCCAAGATGCTCGTCATCTTTAGCGGCGCCGCACTGCTGGTGTTTGGCGTAACGCTGATTGTTCGCGCTATTCAATTTGGCAAACTGGTGCACTAGATGCCGCGAACGCTCTTTATTGATGCAGACGCCTGCCCGGTCACGCGCGAGTCGATTGACTGCGCGCGGCGGGCGGGCGTTGCCGTCGTTATCGCCGGCAACAGCACACAGAACCTGGAACGCCACATTCGCCGCAACGATCCGCGCGACGTCGAGCATGCGCGACGCGGATTTTGGGTCACGACGCTCGATGTGAGCGTGGGCGCCGACAGCGCCGACTTTGCCATTGTCGAACGCCTGCAGGCGGGCGACGTAGTCGTGACGCAGGACATTGGCTTGGCGAGCATGGTGCTCGGGCGCGATGCCGCCGCCATCGGCGTGCGCGGGCGCGTCTACGATAAGGCGACCATCGACATGCAACTGTTTATTCGCCACGAGGAAAAGAAGGTGCGCCGCGCCGGCGGTCGCACTCGCGGTCCGGCGGCATTTACCAGCGAAGACCGGGCCCGCTTTAAGCGCAACCTCACCGAGCTGCTGCGCTAACCAAGGTAGATTTTCGGGACATGCCCGGAAATCTACCTTTTTGTTTTGGCAGCGGAAATGCCCTGGTCACAGGGGTAGATCGTAAGACATGTCCCAATAATCTACTTAAAGGCCAACGGCGGAGAGGATGAGGCCCCAGCCGGCACCGATGACGTACATCATGATCAGGAACAGGACGTTTTCGCGGGCGCTGCGGTTGGTGCGGAACAGCACCAGGTAGCCCACACCGGCAGAGATGAGCGTGCCGGCGAGCATCGGGGCCAGCTGCAGCGCGCCTTCCAGGTACAGTTGCGTGATGACGACGCTGGCCGAGCAGTTGGGGATCAGGCCGACAAGCGCCGAACCCAGGACGGCGAGCGTCTCGTTGCCACGCAGGAACTGCTCGATCGCGGACTCGCCGAAGGTCTCGAGCACGGCGACCAGAATCAGCGTCACCAGAAAAATGAATACCGATACCTGCACGGTGTGCGAGATGGCGCTGCGAATAATCGACAGGAGGGGCGCGCTCTCGTGAGAGTGGGAGTGACCGTGGCCATCATGGTGTTCATGCTCGCCCCCATGACCGTGATCGTGTCCATGTCCGTGTTCGTACTCGTCCTCGTCTTCATCGCAACCGCAATGGTCGCGCTCGCACAACTCGTGGATGTGGTCGGCGCTCACGCCCGCCTCGGCCACTTCATCAATGATGTCGCCCCCGGTATGGTCGTCGTGCGCGCAGTTCACATGAGCCGGATTGGCAGCGGTCCCCAGCACGGTACGGCGAATCGCCGCATGCGCGCGGGCATTACGACGAAGGCCGCGGATAGCCGCGTCCACGATAAAGCCCGTGACCAGCGCGATCAGTGCCTTCGAAGCCAAAAGCATCGCCATGGTCTGCACGGGCACCTGCTCGGCGAGCAACAGCGGCAGCATCTCATCGGAGGTCGAGAGGAACACGGCGACCAGCGTGCCCAGCGTCACGACACGGCCGGCGTACAGCGTTGCTGCCATGGCCGAAAATCCGCACTGCGGCACAATGCCCAGCAACGATCCAACCACGGGGCCCGCGGCACCGGCACGCTTGATGGCCCCGTTAACGCGGTCGCCTGCAACGTGCTCAAGGGTCTCAAGAGCCAAATACGTCACCAACAAAAACGGCACCAGCGACAACGTGTCCTTGCCGGCGTCGAGCAAAATATCGATCATCAAATCCATGACGGATGGAACCTTTCGTGTCTTTCGGCAGCATTGTAAAAGTCCTAGCGGTCAACTAGGGTATTGTAGTTGTCCCGGGCGCGGTGCCAATAGTTGCCCATGGTAAACTATCATCTCGCCACAACTCAGTAACCCCGAGCCGCGCGACGCGGTCCGTCCAAGGAGCAGTCTATGAACGTTTCGCAAGCACTCGAATACGAGCGCCAGCCGTTTATCCCCATGTTTATCTATGGCGATCACGGCGCCATGGAATCCGAACGTCAGAAAGGCGAAGAGGCCCTCAAGGTGCTCGAGACCGAGTACTTTACCGCCGAGGGCGACCCCGGCTTCGACTTTGCCACCGTGCGCGACCTTGCCGATCGCAACCGCGACCTGTGCGACCAGATTGGCGAGGCACGCCTGCGCAACGTGACGCCCGCGACGCTTTCGCGCGGCCTGTCCGATGCCGACACCTGCGCCGCCATCGGCAAGATGCAAAAGCGCACCGCCGCGTCCGTCATGCGCGAGATCCGCGGCGACCGCGACGCGCTCGGCGTGGCGTACGCCCGCAAGCCTATCCAAGGCACCGTGCTCGGCATCGACATCGAGACCACCGGCCGTGCACCCGAGCGCGGCTACATCATCAACGTGGGCTGGGAGATCATGGAGCTCACCAGCGACGCCGTCCCGCACGACGCCGAGGCACACTACTGCGGCCTGCCCGATATCTACCGCGGCGAGGATGTGCCGCTGTCGAATATCCACCACATCACCTGGGACGACATCGACGGCAAAACACCCTTCCGCGAGAACAAGGAATTGCAGAAGCAGCTGCTCAAGCTTATGAAGAAGTACCCGTACATGGCGCATAACGCCGCGTTCGAGGACAGCTGGTTCAAAATTCATCTGGACGGTTACGCCGAGGCACGCCGCGCCGGCAAGATTATCGTCATCGACTCGCGCCAGATCTGCCGCAGCTTGGACGCCGACGTGCGCTCGCTCCCCCGCGAGTCCGCGCCCGCCGCGCTCGAGAACTGGGCGCGCCGCCGTGGCACCCTCGCCGCCGATGCCAACGAGCAGCATCTGGGTCTGGACGACACCGACCTCATGCTCCGCACCGTCCAAGCCGAGTTCAACCTCAAGAACCTATTCGCGAAATAACCGATCCATCTGCGGGAGCGCCTGCCAGGCACAGCGCAATCCGTCTGGGCACACCGACACGCAGTAAACTAGGGCGCAGCCTTATGGCTGCACCCTAGTTTTCATCAAAACGAGCAAATACGCGTGCTTCACATAGTCGGCAGGTTGGCCCACCTACATTTTTCGAGTTGTTCGGCCAGCTGAACCACTAGTCAAGGCCCCTTGAACCGCAATCGAAGCTAAAATCGCCTTAATTTCGCAACCAAGCCCCATAAATCTACCTGAATCAATTCGAATAGGACGTTGCGATCGCACCATTTGTATAGGATAAGGCCGAATAACTCAAATTATGTTGGTGAGGCATCTGAGCGGTCGGCAAAAACGCTTAGAAGCTACGAATCCGCAACTAAAGTTCATCAAAAAGGGGCAGCCGGCAGAAACCTCCCCAGCCAAAGCTGCTCCCTCAATACGACAGCTCAAAAACCCACCGTTCGCAGAAGATAAGCCGCGCCCCAATACCGTTGCCCGAAGTTTCGGGCGTATGCGGCGTCCGCTATGCCATCATGCGCGTATGGGAATCATTCTGTCACATACCACGGCACGCGCTGTATACCAAACAGCCAACTCGCTCGCAAGCTACGCGACCGGTCCCATACCTATGGAAAAGATCAGGGTGTCTGCGCCGACCACGTCCGACCTGGAAGCGGCACGAGCATGGCTCAACAGAAAGAATGTCGATTCTGAACGTATCCATGTGCTGACGTTTTCCAATAATGCCAAAAGGCACCGCAAGGGCTGCATCTGCCACTGCACGCGCTATACGTTTGATGCAGAAAGCTACCTAGAACTCGAGCCGAACGTCTACATCGTCGATATCAAGCTGTGCGCGTTAGAAGCAACAGCCGACCTCAACCTTTCGGAGCTCGTTGAGTATTACTTTGAAATCTGCGGCTCCTACGCGCTTGGAACGTCCGACGAAACTCAATATCGCGAGCGCCCAGCCCTAACCAGCGTTGAAGAGCTCAGAGCCTTCTTTTCAGAGGCACCGGGGTATCGTGGATCTAATAAAGCACTTAAGGCACTTTCTTATGTACACGAAGGCTGTCGCTCCCCACTCGAAACGGCGTTTGTCATGATGCTGACAATGCCCAAGTCAATGGGTGGCTTAGCCATACGCGCTATCAAAACGGATTATCCGATCCCAGTCCCCAAAAGATACGCCGCCCTAACGCGACGGACGGTTTTCTACCTCGACGCGCTGCTCGAAAATTCGATGACCGATATCGAATACAACGGCTTTTACCACGACGAACCCGAGCAGCAATCAATTGACAAGGAGCGCCGAAACACGCTGCGAAACATGGGATATGCCGTTATCACAGTTAATCGTCATTCGTTTTTCAAGCAGTCCGCTTTTAAACGGGTCATGGAAGCGATTCGCATTCGCGAGAAGATATGGCCCGGTCGACTCCCGGATAACTTCGCCATCCTGCAAGAAACTCTTCGTCAATTTGTCTTGCGGCGCTACTTCGAATACGGTCGCCGCGTCCTGGAGACACTCAAAGAAGAAGAGGCCGCCAAGCGCGAAATTGCAAGCCAATATCCGCAAGCTGATGACCCGAGCATCAACGATGTGCCCGAACCCGACGACATGCAACACGTCGGGGCCCTTGCTGAGGAAATCAATGGGGCTTGGGAATGCGACATGTTCGCAAAAATCGATGAAAACCGCACGGAAGACGACACGATTATTGATCTAATTGAGAATTCGCTCTTCTAAAGGCGATCTCTGCGGATGTCCACCTACATTTTTCGACTTATTCGGCCACCGATGTGCCAGATTGGCTGCAGCAATGCTCAATATAACTTTAGATAAAACTGATTCTGCAGAAACTCCCGTAGAGGAAGAACTGATTCTCGCGGTATTTGACACGATAAAGTACAAATATGAACAGTTCTAATGCTTCTCAAGGTGGCTTTCTTAGCATGCTAGCCGAACATCTCGAAATATGTTGGCGAGCATTGCGTCGATGTCTCCCAACCCACAGAAAATCGCAGAGGCGGCAAGCAGTCATCGAAATTAACGCAAATTGTATTGACATATGAACATACACTCATATAATCGAAAGCAAGTTATATGAGCGCATGTTCATATGAAAGGATATTGCAATGAGCATCCGCGTTGATGAAACGAAACCCGACACCGAGGCCACCGAGCCAGTGATCCCCACCACCTGCTCGCCCGAGGACCTTCCCGACGAGGAGCTTCTCTACGACCTCGCCGACCTGTTCAAGGTCTTCAGCGACACCACGCGTATCAAGATCCTTTACGCCCTCATGGGCCGCGAGCTCTGCGTGGCAGACATCGCCGAAGCGACCGAAACCTCGCAGTCCGCGGTGTCGCACCAGCTGCGCACACTCAAGCAGTCGCACCTGGTTAAATTCCGGCGCGACGGGCGCAATATCCTATACTCGCTCGCCGACGACCACGTCTACACCATGCTCAACCAGGGCATGAGCCATATCTGCGAATAGCAACCAACCACGGTACCAGCGCGGCCTGCACCCAAGCCGCAAAAACGGGAAAGGAACCCACCATGAAAAAGCAGTACAAGCTCGATGAGATCGATTGCGCCAACTGTGCGCGCGAGCTTCAGGACGAGCTGGCCAAGCTCGAGGGCGTCAAATCCGTGTCCGTCAACTTTATGACCCAGAAGCTGACGCTCGAGGCCGATGATGCTGAGTTCGACGAGGTGCTCAACCGCGTTGTTGAGTTTACGGCCGACGCCGAGCCGGACTGCGAGATCATTCTCTAGCCCAGGTTTACGCCAACCTGCAAGGCCGCGCTTGCCGCGGCCTTTGCTCGCGAAATTATATGAGCGAGTGTTCATTCATTCAAATGGGAGGATACGAGTCATGGCCACCGCCGACCCCAAAAAGAAAAAGAAGAAGCGCAAGAAAAAAGAATCACTCGAGCATAAGCGCAACCGCATCCTGGTAGCGCTGGGCATTTTTGCCGTGGTGTACGCCCTCGATGAGCTCGGCACCCTCACTGCCGCATTCGGCACCCCGGGCGACATCTACGCCAGCTTTGTGCTGTTCCTCGTGCCGTTTTTGATTGCCGGCTACGACGTACTGCAAAAGGCATTCAATAACATCCGCCGCGGCAAGGCCTTCGACGAGAGCTTACTCATGGCCGTCGCGACCATCGGCGCGTTTGCCATGGTGCTCTTCCCCGATACCGACCCGCACATGGCCGAAGGCGCCGCCGTCATGCTGTTCTACCAGGTCGGCGAGCTGTTTCAGGCGTACGCCGTGGGCAAGAGCCGCAAGTCGATCAGTGCCATGATGGACATCGCGCCCGACTACGCTAACGTCGAGCAGCCCGACGGCACACTCGAGCAGGTCTTCCCCGATGACATCGCCGTCGGCACCGTGATCGTGGTCAAGCCCGGTGAGCGCGTGCCTATCGACGGCGTCATCGTCGAGGGCGAAACCCAGCTCGACACCGCCGCTCTCACGGGCGAGTCAATCCCCCGCCCCGCCAAGTCCGGCGACGACATCATCAGCGGCTGCATCAACATGACGGGCCTCATCCACGTGCGCACCACCAAGCCCTTTGGCGAGTCCACCGTCGCACGCGTCCTGGAGCTCGTGGAAAATGCCAGCGAAAAGAAGGCGCGCACCGAGAACTTTATCACGCGCTTCGCCCGCGTCTACACGCCCGCCGTCACCGGCGCTGCCGCGGTACTCGCGCTCGGCGGCGGCTTGGTCACCGGCGCCTGGTCCGACTGGATCCTGCGCGGCCTGACCTTCCTGGTCGTCAGCTGCCCGTGCGCGCTCGTGATTAGCGTCCCGCTCAGCTTCTTTGGCGGCATTGGCGGCGCATCCAAGCTGGGCGTCCTCATCAAGGGCTCCAACTACCTCGAGACGCTCGCCGATGTGGACACCGTCGTCTTTGACAAGACAGGCACCCTCACCAACGGCACGTTCTCGGTGGTCGCGGTACACCCCAAGGCTGGCTACACCGAGCAGTCGTTGCTTGAAGTCGCAGCCCTTGCGGAGTCGTTCTCCGATCACCCCATCGCGCAGTCCGTGCGTGTCGCCTACCAGAGCGAGGTCGACCCCAAGCGCGTTAGCAACTCCACCAACGACGCGGGCCACGGCGTGACGGCAACCATCGACGGCAAGCACGTCGTCGTTGGCAATGCCAAGATGCTTGCTGCGGCCGGTATCGACGCTCCCAATTGCGAGGTTGTCGGCACGATCCTCCATGTGCTCGTTGACGGCGTTTACGCCGGCCACATCGTGATTGCAGACACCGTTAAGGCCGACGCCGAGCAGACGATCAGCGACCTGCACGCCGCCGGCGTCAAGCGCACCGTCATGCTCACGGGCGACCGCGAGGAGGTTGCGGCGTCTGTGGCCAAGCAACTCAGTCTCGACGAGTTCCACGCGCAGCTGCTGCCGGGTGATAAGGTCGAGCGTGTTGAGGCGTTGCTCGCGGCCGAAAGCGGCAAGGGCAAGCTCGCCTTTGTCGGCGACGGTATCAACGACGCACCCGTGCTTACCCGCGCAGACGTTGGCATCGCCATGGGCGCTATGGGCTCGGACGCCGCAATTGAGGCGGCGGACGTCGTGCTCATGGATGACAAGCCGTCCAACATCTCCCGCGCGATCCGCGTGGCGCGCAAGACCATGTCGATTGTTTGGCAGAACATCATCTTTGCGCTGGGCATTAAGTTGCTGATTCTGGTGCTTGCGGCACTGGGCATCGCCAACATGTGGCTCGCTGTCTTTGGCGACGTGGGCGTGGCGATCATCGCCATCCTGAACGCCATGCGCGCGATGGGTGTCAAGAACCTGTAGCGTCTGTGGTCCTTCCGGCCGGGGCCGGGCTTGGTTTTGAAAACGTCCTCGACCAATGAAGTGCCCCCGTTCTGCTCCTTCGGAGCTACGAACGGGGGCACTTCTGGTCTGACGCTCCTATTTGGCAAGGTGTTTTTTAGAATCCATTTTGCGCTCGGCCTCGAAGGCCTGCCTGTCCCAATCGAGCGGAAGTCCGGCCTCGACCCATGCCTCGTAGGCCCTCCTTATGGGCTTGAGCTCCCTTTGGCCCCTCTCCAGCATCGAGATGTACTTCTCGCTGGTGCCCAGTATGGACGCCGCCCTCACCTGGCTGACCTTCGCCGCGCGCCTGGCCGCCACGAGCTCCGAGGCGTCCTCGGGCCTCCTGATCTCGTGCGGGCGCATCAGCGCCCGGTACGCCTCCCTGGCCACGTAGCGCTTGAGGCACCTCATGACCTCCCTGTCGCTCTTTCCCCGCCCCCTGGCCCTCTCGGCGTACTCGGCGGTCTCGGGGTCGCGCATGACCCTCTGCCTCGCGATCTCGTGCAGCGCGCTGTTCGCCTGCCGGTCGCCGCCCCTGTTGAGCCTGTGCCTCACGGTCTTGCCGCTCGAGGCGGGGATGGGGCAGGCGCCGCATATCGCCGCGAACGACGCCTCGGAGCGCAGCCTGCCCGGGCTGTCCCCGGCCGCGACCGCGAGCTTGGCCGCGCTCACGGGCCCGCACCCGTACATCGCCAGCAGCGCGGGGCAGTTCTCCTCCAGGGACGCCTCGATCGCGCGCTCCATGTCGAGCGCCGCGTCGCGCGCCGCCGCCCACAGGTCCGCCAGCTGGATTGGCTACACTGATGTGGACAGTTCCGGGAGGGGCGCGAGAGACGGGAGGG